>NZ_VICE01000057.1 GCF_006546775.1 Marilutibacter aestuarii | reverse complement strand
CGCCGCGCCTGGCGGCCGACGGCACCCCGCTCGAAACCGTCGACGCCCCGAGGGTGATCGACAACCGGGTCGCCTACCAGGTGGTCTCGATGCTGCGCGACGTGGTCCTGCGCGGCACCGGCACCGCGGCCAAGGTGCTTGGCCGCGAGGATATCGGCGGCAAGACCGGCTCGACCAACGACTACCGCGACGCATGGTTCTCGGGCATGGGCGGCCAGTTCGTCACCACCGTGTGGGTCGGCCGCGACAACTTCCAGTCGCTGGGTCGTGGCGAGTACGGTGGCCGCGCCGCGCTGCCGATCTGGATCGACTACATGCGCGTGGCGACGAAGGACCAGCCCATCACCCCCAACCCGCCACCGGCGGACATGGTCAAGGTCTCGGTGTCGGCCGACGGCCGCCTGCTGCCCGACGGCAGCGGCGGGGTGACGGAATGGGTCAAGACCGAGGACCTGGAACGCATGCAGACCTACGTCCAGTACGACGACGACAGCGTGCCGGCGGAAGAGTCCTTCGACATTTTCTGAACACCGGCATGAAGAAGCATGGTCGCGCCCGCGCCGGGCCGACCCTGCCTTCCCCCTGTCGCGAATGGCGTGATAGCGTTGTCCCGTCGGCCCCTCGGCCGACCTCGGCGGCCCCCGGTTGCCCGAGCCGTGCCGCTGCGGAGGTTCCCATGCCCCACGCCCGACAGCACGCGCATGCCCACCAGCATGCCCAGACCCGTACCCGCGAACGCAGGCACCGCCTGGCCCACGAGGCCGCGCGCCTGATGGCCGAGGGCGGCATCCGCGACTACCACCAGGCCAAGCTCAAGGCGGCGCAGCGCCTGGGCATCCACGACGATGCCTCCCTGCCCCGCAACCGCGAGATCGAAAGCGCCCTGCGCGAGTACCAGCGCCTGTTCCAGCCCGACAACCGCGTGGCCCTGCGTGAACGACGCGAGGCGGCGGTGCACGCGCTGGCGTTCTTCGCACCCTTCGCACCACGTCTCGTGGGGCCGGTCCTCGAGGGCACGGCCGACGCCCACAGCCCTGTCTGCCTGCACCTGCACGACGACGACCCGGACGCCGTGGCCCGCTTCCTGCAGCAACACCGCATTCCCGCCGAATCACGCAGCCGCCACCTGCGCCTGGACCGCGAGCGCGAAGGCGACTTCCCGGTCTGGGTGTTCGCTGCCGATGCCATCAGCGTCGACCTGACCGTGCTGCCCCGGGCCGTGCTGCGACAGGCGCCGCTGTCGGGGATCGACGAGCGGCCGATGGCGCGCGCCTCGGCCAGCCACGTCGAGCAGCTGCTGGCGGACGACGACGCGGCGGACGGCATGCCCGGCATGCCTGCCTGACCAAGGGAGCGTGTCCGCCCGGCCACCGGCGCCGCGTTGACCCCAGCGACTCCTCTCCTCCAATGCCGGGGCCGCATCGTGGACGTGCAGCTGGCCTGTCGCCTGATGGAACTGCCGGGTGCCCGCCTGCTCGCGCACCCGGCGTACCGGCGCTACTTCCAGCGACCCTACCGGCACGGCAACATCTATTTCGGGATCTACGACAGCCATGCCGAGGCCCTGCGCGCCGCCGTCGCCTTCGGATCGGATCGCCTGCCTCCCACTTACGACGTGGCGGAGGCGACGCGCATGTACCGCACCCAGCTGCGGCAGCTGCGCAGTTGCGACTATGCCGCGCTGCTGTGGCTCGAACATGCGATGGCCGAAGGCGCCCGGCGGGTCTTCGACCTGGGCGGGCACATCGGCCTGACCTACTACGGGTTCGGGCGTCGGGTCGCCCTCCCCGGCGACCTCGACTGGTGCGTGCACGACCTGGGCGCGGTGATGGCAGCCGGTCGCGACTGGGCGGCCCGGGCACGACCCGGCCGGGCGCCTGCGCTTCTCCGACTCGCCGCGCGACGCGAACGGCTGCGACCTGCTGATCTGCAGCGGCGCCCTGCAATACCTGGACTACGAGCTTCCGGACCTGCTGGCCAGCCTCGACGCCTCGCCGCGGCACGTCCTGGTGAACCTGTCGCCGATCCATCCCGAGCACGGATTTTTCACCCTGCAGAACCTGGGCATCGCGGTATGTCCGTACCGGGTCGTGGGCCTGCCGGACCTGCAGGCCCGCATGCAAGGCCTGGGTTACGCCATCCATGACCAGTGGGAGCTTCCCGAGCGCCACCTGCGCGTGCCCTTCGCGCCGTCGCGCCGGCTGGACCATTACACGGGCATCTATTTCCGCCGCCAGGCGCCCAGCCGCCACTGAGCCCGCCTCCCCCGCGCCGGCACGCAGCCGGGCCGGAACGACGACGCCCCGCGAAAGCGGGGCGTCGGGTGCGGCGTGAAGGGCGCCGGGGTCAGCGCTTGTCGGCGTCGATGTAGTCGCGCGAGGCCGAGCCGGTGTAGATCTGGCGCGGGCGGCCGATCTTGTTCTCCGGGTCTTCCTGCTGCTCCAGCCAGTGCGCCACCCAGCCGGCGGTGCGGCCGATGGCGAACATGACGGTGAACATCTCGGTCGGGATCTTCAGCGCCTTGTAGATGATGCCGCTGTAGAAATCGACGTTCGGGTACAGCTTGCGCTGCACGAAGTAGTCGTCCTTGAGCGCGGCTTCCTCCAGCTTCAACGCGACGTCCAGCAGCGGATCGTTCACGCCCAGCTCGCCCAGGACCTTGTGGGTCATCTCGCGGATGATCTTCGCGCGCGGATCGAAGTTCTTGTAGACGCGGTGGCCGAAGCCCATCAGGCGGAAGCTGTCGTTCTTGTCCTTGGCCCGGGCCACGGCCGCGTCGACCTTGTCGGGGGTGCCGATCTCGGCCAGCATCTTCAGCACGGCCTCGTTGGCGCCACCGTGGGCAGGCCCCCACAGCGCGGTGATGCCCGCGGCGACCGACGCGTACGGGTTGGCACCGGTCGAACCGACCAGGCGGACGGTCGAGGTCGAGGCGTTCTGCTCGTGGTCGGCATGGAGGATGAAGAGCAGGTCCAGCGCCTTGGCGACGACCGGGTTCATCTCCAGCGGCTCGCTGGGGACCTCGAACATCATGTGCAGGAAGCGGCTGACGTAGTCGAGGTTGTTGCGCGGGAAGCGGATCGGCCAGCCGATCGAATAGCGGTACGCGGCAGCGGCCAGGGTCGGCATCTTCGCCAGCAGGCGGATCGCCGCGAGACGGCGCTGCTCCGGGTCCTCCAGGTCGAGCGTGTCGTGGTAGAACGCCGACAGCGAGGCGGTGGTGCCGGCCAGCATGGCCATCGGGTGCGCGTCGTACTGGAAGCCCTGGAAGAAGTTCTTCAGGCGCTCGTGCATCATCGTGTGATGCGTGACTTCGTGCTCGAACGCGCTGAACTCGGCCGGGGTGGGCAGCTCGCCGTTCATCAGCAGGTACGCGACCTCGAGGAAGCTGGACTTCTCGGCCAACTGTTCGATCGGGTAGCCGCGGTACAGCAGAACGCCGGCGTCGCCGTCGATGTAGGTGATCGCCGACTTGCAGCTCGCGGTCGCGGTGAAGCCCGGATCGTAGGTGAAGCAGCCGGTTTCCTTCGGCAGGCGGGCGATGTCGATGCACGGCGCACCCAGGGTCGGATGCTGCACGGGCAGGACGACGTTCTTGTCGCCGGCGGCAAGGGTGACCTCGCTCAGGCCAGACTTGTTCGAATCGGACACGGAACACTCCTCATGTCGACGTGCGGACGCGGGGCCGCGCACGGATGGGGGGACAGGGATCGCGAAGCGCCCCCGGGGGAGCGGCCTGCAACCTTCTCATTATCGCATACGGGCCCGGAAACGGACCCCGGACCAAAGGACCAGGCCCAGCGCGTCGACCCGCTGCCCACGGCCATACGGCCACCGTGCGACGGGTACGGACGCGATGCCAGAAACGACAACGGCCGCCTTTCGGCAGCCGTTGTGCGGACACACGCGTCGAAGCGCTTACTTCTTCGCGTAGCGGTTGCGGAACTTGTCGATGCGACCGCTGGTATCCATGATCTTGTGCTTGCCCGTGTAGAACGGGTGCGACGCCGACGAAATGTCGACCTTGATCAGGGGGTATTCGTT
The DNA here is from genome assembly GCF_006546775.1 of Marilutibacter aestuarii. GTDB lineage: Bacteria > Pseudomonadota > Gammaproteobacteria > Xanthomonadales > Xanthomonadaceae > Marilutibacter > Marilutibacter aestuarii. The sequence continues at coordinate 37,206 of NZ_VICE01000057.1, read as the reverse complement.
GCCGTCGTCGAACTTCACCGTCTCCTTGCTGTCGAGGGTGGAACGAGTCAGGAACTGGAAGTCGGTGGTCACGTCTTGGAACACGACTTCGCGGTATTCGGGATGGATGCCGGCCTTCATGGCACTCACCAATCGGTATCGGAGGGAAGCAGCGAAGTATAGCGGCGCTTTTTCCCGCAGGCAAGTCCGGGGCCCGGCGCGGTCGCGGGCCCGGCGTATCCGTTCAGCCATCCGCGCCGACCGCGCCGCGCACCCGGGCCTCGAAGTCCGCCTGGTCGTAGCGCATCAGGATCCGGACGTTGTCCGGCCGGCCGCCCTGCCGGCGCCAGTCGACCACGGTGGCGCCGCGGCTGTGCCGTCCTTCCAGGGCCACGGCCATCGGCCGCGTCTCCACCACCCGGGCCGCATCGGGACGCAGCACCCAGGCCATCGCCAGCGCGTCGGCGCAGAACCAGCGGTCGCCCCGGCGATCGGCCGACCACGCCCGGGTTTGGCGCGAGATCGCCTCGTAGAAGCGGGCCTTGTCGGTATCGGCCGACAGCCAGCGCGCCACCTCGGCATGGTCGAGGCTGTGCGCGACGGTGGCCTCCCAGTCGGCCAGGTCGGTCATCGGGAACGCATCGAAGACGATGTGCGCCGCCTCGGGATCGAAGTGGATGTTGAACTCGGCCGCGGCGGTGATGTTGCCCTGCGAGGTCACCGCCCCGCCCATGACCACGAAGCGCGCCACGCGCGTCGGCAGCGTGGGGTCGAGCCTGAGCGCCAGCGCGATGTTGGTCAGCGGTCCCAATGCGACCAGCACCAGGCGGCCGGCATGCTGGTGGGACAGGCGCAGGATCGCGAGGGCGGCATGCTCGCTCTCCGCGTGCCGAGGCGACGGCGCGTAAGCGGTGTCGCCGAGGCCATCGGCGCCGTGCACGTCGGCCGCATCGGGCGCCGGATGCAGTAGCGGCGTCGGGCACCCGGCGAACACCGGCACCTCGACGCCGGCGACCTCGCAGACCTTCAGCGCGTTGCGGACGGTGTGGTCCAGGCCGACGTTGCCCGCGGCGATGGTCAGGCCGACGACCTCGTGGTCGGGGTCGTTGAAGGCCATCAACAACGCGAGCGCGTCGTCGACGCCGGGATCGGTGTCGATCAAGAGTGGAATCTTCGCATTCATATTCGCAGTATGCCGGTCCGCGAACGACCCTGCAGCGTCCGCCAAGCTCAGCTTCCCGGCCCGTGCCCCGCGCCGGAAGGCCCGTTTTCGTTCAGGTTGCGCCTGGGCGCCTGGCTGCGGATGTGGCAACGCAAGACTCGTTCCGCCCGCTTCCCTGGGTGCGGGCGAGAAGCCGCCGATTCAGTTCTACGCCATCTGAAATTCCAGTCGATTCATTGACTTGTCATCAACCTGTTATCGACATGTGATCGGAACGGTGGGGGATGTCATCACCACTTCAAGCGTCCCCGGCACCGGGGAGCCACGGTGCAGGAAGGGGAGTTTCGGCAAGGGCCCCACGCCCGACGGCGCCGTCCCCGGTCCCTGACTACCGAGAACGCACATGTCACGCACACGATCCGCACGGAACCTGAACCGCCACCTCCTGACGGCGGCGCTGCTGTCCGCCCTCGCCCTGCCCGCCGCGCACGCCGGCACCAACTGCCAGCTGCTCGCCGACGACGGCACGCCCCTCCCGATCGACAGCACCGCGCCGGGCGCCGAGGCCCTGGCCTGCGGCCCGGGCGCCAAGGCCAACGGGGACGGCTCGACGGCGCTGGGCGGGGAAACGACAGCCGATGGCGAAGACGCCACTGCGGTCGGCGCCTGGATCGACATCGATGGCGACGGCCTCGTCGATCCGAACGAAATCACCTGGGCGAATGGTAGCGCATCGACCGCCTTTGGCGCCGCCGCGCAGGCGGTGGGCAACAACAGTACCGCCATCGGAGTGCGCTCGGTCGCCGGTACCAGCGGCAGCGTCGCGATCGGCAACCAGGCTGGGGCTGTCCACGCCGGTTCGAGCAGCACCAACACCCAGGCCTACGACAAGGAGGCCAACCGCTCGGAGTACGGCAACACGCCTCCGGTCGCGACCCCGCCGCCGGGAAACAGCAGCAACAGCGTGGCGGTAGGCACCAATGCCAGCGCCAACGGCAGCAACTCGGTCGCGATGGGCACCAATGCCAAGACGCGCGCGATCAACGGCACGATCGTGTTCACTGAAGACGAAACCCACATCACCCGGGTCGAGACGATCGTCGAGGGCCCGGCGCAGAACTCGGTCGCCATCGGCAACAATGCCTCGGTCAACGGCAACGGCTCGATCGCACTGGGCAATGGCGCCACCGTCGACGGCACCCGGGGATTCGAATTCCCCACCACCACCAACGGACTCTGGTACGGCACGTCCAAGGAAGCAGCGATCAACTCGATCGCAATCGGCAACAACGCCCGCTCACAGGGCAACAACAATGTCGTCATCGGCTCTGGTGCGTTCACCAGTGGCGACTACCGCTATGACAGCCTGGTCTCGTACCTCTCGCCTACCAATGGCTACTACCCCGACCAGAACTCCACGGTGATCGGCACCTCTGCCGGTACCGTGCGCGGCCCGGGCACCGCAATCGGTTTCTCCTCCATAGCCTACAACCCGTTCTCCGTGGCAATGGGGTACTCGGCTTTCTCGCTGGGGATGGGCTCGACCGCCGTCGGTGGCTTCCTGGACTGGGCGCAGGCCTTTGGTGCAGCGCCCCGGGGCCCTGGCACCGGACTCAATTCCTACGGCCGGGCCTATACGGTCAGCCTAGGTGCGGTCGCGGTGGGCGGCGGCGCCTACGCAATGGGCAACTATGGAGCCGCGATCGGCCCGGCTGCCGCTGCTGGCGACCGCGACACCGAGCATGACCCTGGCATGCCGACCCGCCAGTTCGACAGCATCGACCCGACCGTCATCTCCGGTTCGGCGTCGCTGGGCTTCTATGCCCAGGCGCAGGGTCGTGGAAGCGTCGCCATCGGCAACCAGAGCATGGCGTACGACGCGGAAAGCGTCGCCATCGGTTCGTTCGCATCCTCCTACGGCCTGGACGGCATCGCCATCGGCACCAATGCTGTTTCCGCGTGGCACAAGAGCATCGCCATTGGCGAGAACGCCGTCGCCGACGGCGCCTTGGGCGGCACCGCCAACATCGCCTTCGGCCAGAATGCCAGCATCGCAGCCGGCGTCGCCGGCTCCACAAGCAACGCGATCGCCTTCGGCACCGGCGCGCATGCCAGCGAGAACGACGCGCTGGCGATGGGCACCGCCGCCAGCTCCACCGGCGTCGGCGCCACCGCCATGGGCAACGGCGCCCAGGCGATCGCCGACGGCAGCACCGCCGTCGGCGAATACAGCATGACGACCGGCGAGTATTCGACCGCGCTGGGCAACTACGCCTACGCCGAGGGCACGAACAGCCTGGCCTCCGGGACCAACGCCTTCGCCCTGGGCGCCAACAGCGCGGCGATGGGCTACAACAGCATTGCGCTGGAGGACGACTCGGTCGCGCTGGGCGCGTATTCGGTCGCCGATCGTGCCAACACCGTGTCGGTGGGTTCTGTGGGCTACGAGCGCCAGGTCACCCATGTCGCCGCCGGTACCGAGGACACCGACGCGGCCAACGTGGCCCAGTTGAACAGTGCCGTGGCCGATGTCCAGGCCAATGCCGTGGCGGGCATGGAGACGGTGGCCGCCGCACTGGGCGGTGGCGCCACGGTCGACGCCGACGGCATGCTGCTCGCACCCAGCTACAGTGTCCGCGGCGGCAGCTACGACAACGTGGGTTCAGCCTTCGAGGCGGTCGATGCGGCATTCACCGGCTTCGATTCCTCGATCACCGACCTGGGCGCGGCCTTTGACGGCCTGGACGGCACGGTGTCCGATCTCAACGATGGCTATGCCGGCCTGTTCACCCGCATGTCCGACATGGACACCGCCTTCAACGGCCTGAGCACCACCGTGACCGGGCTGGGCCAATCGTTCACGAACCTCGACACCACGGTATCGAACTACGGAACCCGGCTCGACGGCCTGGATTCCCGCCTGGCCGCACTCGAATCGGCGCCGCCGCCGGGCGCGGGCGGTGGCGCCCCGACCGGCACGGGTGACGGCCTCGCGGTCGGAACCGGCAGCCACGCAGCAGATCCGGGCGACACCGCGGTGGGGACCAACGCCACCGTGGGCGCGGACGGCAGCACGGCCGTGGGCACCAACGCCACGATCACCGCCGACGGCACCAACTCCGTCGCGGTCGGCGCGGACTCCAGCGTGACCGCGCCGAATGGCACGGCCATCGGCCAGGGCGCCTCGGTGACGGCGGACAATGCCGTTGCGATCGGCCAGGGCTCGGTCGCCGACCAGGCCGATACGGTTTCGGTCGGCTCGGCCGACAACGAACGCCGCGTCACCCACGTGGCCGACGGCACCGCCGCCACCGACGCCGCCAACGTCGGCCAGGTACAAACCGGCGACGCGGCGACCCTGATGTCGGCGAACGGCTACACCGACACCGTCGCCACCCAGACCCTGGACAGCGCCAACAGCTACACCGACACCGCGTCGGCGCAGACACTGAGCTCAGCCAATGCCTACACCGACAGCCGCTTCCAGGCGTTCGACGATCGCTTCGCGCAGTTGTCCGACGAAGTCGGCGCGCGCCTCGACCACCAGGACGAGCGCATCGACAAGCAGGGCGCGATGAGCGCGGCCATGCTGAACATGGCGATCAATGCCGGCGGCACCCAGAGCCCGCGCGGCCGCGTCGCCGTCGGTGCGGGCTGGCAGAACGGCGAAGGCGCGCTGTCGGTCGGTTACGCGAAGAAGATTGGCGAACGCGCCTCCTTCAGTCTGGGCGGCGCCTTCAGCGACGGCGAGTCATCCGCCGGCGTCGGCTTCGGCATCGATCTTTGACATCTGGCCCCGGGGCGCACCGCGCGTGCGCCCCGGTTCCTACGGAACATCCTTTCGGAATCCCATCATGAACATCCACAAGAGCATTCTCAGCCTTATCCTCGCCGGCCTGTGCGCGCCGGCGACTGCCGCCGGCGCCCGCGTCGACTACGCTTCGCTCGACGACGCCGCGCTGTCGGACACGCCACGCTTCATCGTCAAGTACAAGCACGGCAGCAGCGCGCGCGCGCGTGCCGCGACCCGCCAGCAGTCCCTCGATGCGGCCGTCAGCCGCGCCCGGCCGCACCTCTCGCCCAACACGGCCAACGCCAATGGCCGGAGTGCCGGGCTGCGCATGCAGACGCTGCGCGCCACCGCCCGCGGCATGCACGTGGTCGGCGCATCCAAGCGCCTGTCGCGCACCGAGGCGCAGGCCCTGATGAAGTCGATCGCCGCCGACCCGAACGTCGAGTACGTCGCCGTCGACGGTCGCGTGTACCCCGACGCCTTGCCGAATGATCCGGTGCTGGCCAGCCACCAGGCGTGGCACTACGCTGCCGGCAACGGCGGTGCCCGCGTGACGGGCGCCTGGGACTCGAGCACCGGCGCCGGCCTCGTGGTCGCTGTGATCGATACGGGCATCACCGCCCACCCCGACCTGGACGCCAACGTCCTGCCGGGCTACGACTTCATCACCGATGCCTTCATCTCACGCCGCGACACCGATGCGCGCGAGCCGGGCGGCTGGGACCTGGGCAACTGGAACGCCGCCGGCGAGTGCGGCACGGGCTCCTCCGCCCGCAACAGCAACTGGCACGGCACCCATGTCGCCGGCACCATCGCCGAAGTGACCGACAACGGCATCGGAGGCGCCGGTGTCGCCCCCGACGCCAAGGTCGTCCCGATTCGCGTGCTGGGCCGCTGCGGCGGGTTCGATTCCGACGTATCCGATGCGATCGTCTGGGCAGCTGGTGGACATGTCGACGGCGTTGCCGACAACGCCAACCCCGCCGAAGTCCTCAACCTCAGCCTCGGCGCCGCCAAGGCCTGCCCGCAGGTCATGCAGGATGCGATCAACACTGCCGTCTCGCTCGGCGCCACCGTGGTCGTCGCGGCCGGCAACGACAACAGCGATGCCAGCCTGCACTCGCCGGCCAGTTGCCAGAACGTGGTGACGGTCGGTGCGACCGGTTACACCGGCCAGCGCGCGAGCTACTCGAACTACGGCGCCTCGATCGACCTGGCGGCGCCCGGCGGAAACGGCGCCGAAGGCGTGCCGAACGGCTACATCTGGTCGACCCACAACGACGGCACGACGGTCCCCGGCAATCCGCAATACGTGGGCATGGTCGGCACCTCGATGGCCGCACCGCACGTGGCCGGCGTCGCCGCGCTCATGCAGGCGGTCGCACCGCGGCCGCTGACCCCCGCGCAGCTGGAAGGCCTGCTGGTGGCATCGGCGCGGCCGTTCCCGGTCACCGTGAACCGTCCGCTGGGTTCGGGCATCCTCGATGCGAGCGCGGCAGTGGAACGCGCCGCCAGTTTGGGCGAGCCGATCGAAGGCATTTCGCTGACGAGCGGCGTGGCGGCGTCGATGCCACCGCTGGCGGCCGGCGACGAGCAGATCTTCGTGATCGAGGTTCCGGAGGGCGCCTCGCGGCTGGATCTGTTGACCTACGGAGGCCGCGGCACGCTTCGCACGTATGCGCAATACGAAGCGGAGCCGTTCGCGAGCTCGAACGTGGGCGCGTCCACCCGTCCAGGCACCAACCAGACCATCACCATCACCGCACCCGCCGCGGGTCGCTACTTCCTGAAGGTCAGCGCCGCGGCCGCCACCGCGGGCGCCCTGGTCCGCGCCACGGTGCGCTGAGCCAGCCTGTCGTGAGCCATGACCGGCCGGGGGTACGCCCCGGCCGGTCTCTGCACCGGAGACGTGTCATTCGCATTCCGACCCCGATACTGTCGCTGGCGCTGCTCGCCGGCCTGATCGCCTGCGATGGCACGCAGGACGCCTCCCATACCGGTACCGATTCCCGCGCTGTCGACGCCACCGCCCGGATGACAGTCGGCGGTTGCATGCCTCCCTGTCGCCCGGACCATGCGATGTTCGGCCAGTGGACACTGCAGACCATGCGGGACCTGGACATACGGTCGACCGACGAGGACACGCCAGTCAACCTGGTGGTCGGCCAGGCGGTGCGCATCCACCTGCCGGCAAGCCCCGCGACCGGCCATGCCTGGGAGCTGGAGGGCAGCGTCCCGCCCTTGCTGGACATGGAGGCCGATCCCGGCCTCGCCCCCTTTCCGTCCGGGGCACCACGTGCCGGGGGCGACACCCAGACCTGGCGCCTGCGGGCCGTGGGTCCGGGCCGCATCGTGCTGGACTTCGTGTCCCGTCGCGACTGGGCCGCCACGATGGCGCCCACTCGACGCGCGCGCTTCGTCATCGACATCATCGCGCCCGCGCCCGCCTCCGACGGGGCATGAGCCGGCGGGATCGCTTAGTATCGGTCCACCCGAATGCGTGGGGTAGTCGGGACGAAGTAGAAGGCAGGTCCTCCGCATGCGCCTACCGCGCTACCGGTTTGGCGAATTCGAACTGGATCCGGCGTCACGGGAGCTCTCCCGGGGCGGCGAACCCCTGTCCCTGCCACCCAAGTCACTCGACTGCCTCATCTACCTGATCGCCCATCGCGAGCGCGCTGTGGGCCGTGACGAACTGATCGCGGCGGTCTGGGGCCGGGTGGAGGTCAGCGATACCGTCGTCGCACAGACCCTCCTGCGCGCGCGCAAGCGACTGGGCGACACCGGGAACCGGCAGGCGATGATCCGCACGGTGCCGCGCTTTGGCTACCAGTGGGTGGCGGCGACGGAGGCGCTGCACGACGACACCGGACGCGCCGACGACGCGCGCATGAAGGCCGGCGAGGCTTCCCCGGTGCCAGCCGTCCCGGACGCTCCGCCATCGCCATCGCCATCGCCATCGCCACCGGCACAGGCAAGCGCCAGGCGCCCGCGTTGGCGGCTCGTAGTCGCCGTGGTCCTCCTGGTCGTAATCGCCGCAGCCGCCATGGGCTTGCGGCACTGGCAGGGCCGGCAGGTCCCGGTGCCGCCGGACGATACGACCCTGGTCCTGCCGGTGCGGGTGACCCCGGCCGGCGGCGAGACCGGCTGGGTGCGGCTGGGCGCAATGGAGTACATCGCCAACCGCCTCCGGCGCGCCGGCCTGAAGGTCCTGCCCAGCGACCAGACCCTTCACCTGAGCGTCCAGTTCGACGACGCGGTGGGGGACGGCGACCTGGCCCGCCTGCAGGCCGCCAGCGGCGCGCGGCGGATCGTGCTGCCGCAGGCGACCCAGGACGCGCAGGGCTGGCGCGTACGCCTGGACATCCTCGATGGCGACGCCGGGCAATCGATCGTGGCGCAGGCAGACTCGCCCTTGGCCGCCGCAGCGTCGGCCAGCGATTCCTGGCTCAAGCGAAGCGGTCATCACGACGCCGGCGACGGCGACGCGCCCAGCCCGCTGACCGAACGGGTCCAACGCATCGACGCGGAACTGCTGGCGGGACAGCTGGCCGCGGCGCGGGATCTGATCGAAGCCGCGCCACCGGAGCAGCGCGCCGATCCCAGGCTGCTGGTCCGCGAAGGGCAACTGGAATACCGCGCCGGCCGGATGGACCAGGCCGAACGCCTCTTCTCGCGCATCCTCGCCCTGCCGTCCCCGCCTGCCCCGGAAATCCGTGCCAAGGCGTTGATGGGCCAGGGCGCGATCGCCATCCGCCGCCAGTCCTTCGCGGCGGCGGAAGCGCACTACACGCAGGCGCTCGACGTGCTGGAGTCAACCGAAGGCAACGGGATCGAGGATCCCGCCCTGCTCGGCAACGCCTACAACGGCCGCGGCGTGGCCCGCGTCCAGCAGCGCCACATGGAGGCGGCCATCCGCGACATGGGCCTGGCGCGGGTCGCCATGCAACGCTCGGGCGACTACGTCGAAGCGGCGACTGTCGGCGCCAACCTGGGCCGCATCGAACTGCTGCGCGGGCACTATCCGCAAGCCCTGCAGGAGTTCGACCAGTCGATCGCGGTGTTCGAACGCTTCGACGTCCGCGACTACCTCGCCGCGACGCTGATGGCCAAGGCCGAAGCGCAGCTCACCACGGTGCAGCCGGCGGAGGCCGTGCGCTCGATCGAACAGGCCGCGGCGGGCATCGAGCGGATCGAAGACGCCTACCTTGCCTCCCGGATCCGCGTCGTCGAGGCCCGCGTGGAGCTCGCCAACGGACACTTGGACGCGGCCGCTGCGATCATCGCCGGGCTGGACGCGCTGGATCGCGACGACCTCCAGGCCATCCTCCAGGAGCTCGGGATTCGCCTGCGGGTCGCGCAGGGCCGGACCGGGGAAGCGGCCACCCTGGCCCGCGAAAGCCTGTCTACCGACGACCAGGACATCAGCGACGGACTCGCCCTGGCCGCCATCCAGGCGGCGCTGCGGACCGGGGATTCCGGCACCGCGACGGCATGGCAATCCCGCCTGGAACGCGCCGCCGAGGCACGCGGCGAGGATGGCCCGGTGTCGTCGGCGGTCCAGCTTTCGATCGTCCGGGCCTTGATCCACCAGACCAACGGGGAGATGGAACGCGCGCTGGAGGCCGCCGCGGAGGCGGCGGCACTCGCCGAGCGCGACGGCAGCCCCAAGATGCGCGTCGAAGCCGGCCTGCTGCGCTCGCGCCTGCTCGCCGAGCATGGCCAAGGCGACGGAGCCGCCGCCATACTTGGCGATCTCGACACCTTCGCGCGCTCGGACTACGGCGTCGCCTGGATGGCCTTCACCCTTTACCAGCGGCTCGGAGAGCCGGCCATGGCCACCAGCGCCCGGACACAACTGGAATTCCTGCGCGGCGAACGCGACATCGACACCGAACCACTGCTCTAGATCACCCCGCGCCGTCCGCGCGACGAACGATGGGTTCTGCTTCGCGCTAACCATCCTGCGATGCGAGTAACGAGAAGTGAGAGGTGAGAAGCGAGAACTGGGAGCCAGGGCACTGGGCGCCCGCACTTTTCCCCTCCGCTTGCGGCAATGCGGCAGGGGAAGTTGGGAGGGGGTGCTCCTGCTCACGGCTTGACCGGACTACCGCGCCATGGATCAACTCCATTGCCTCGACGAAAGCCTGGAGCCCGGACTTCGCCGGGATGACGAGTAGAAGCCCCAGGGGCATCAACCGAAGGGCATTGCACCGCGACGCGGCGCACGCCACGTCGCGCAGGCCTGGGACCGGCCCTGGCGATGCCGTCGTCCTCAGGCCGCCGCGTAGCGCGCGGCGCTGCCCACCCAGCGTTCCACCAGCCGGCCCGCGAGGTCGGGCGATTCGGCCAGCAGCCGCTCGCCGATCTCGTGCACGCTCGGGAGCAGGTCGGCATCGCGCGCGAGGTCGGCGACGCGGAATCCGGCGATGCCGGTCTGGCGCGTGCCCAGCAGCTCGCCCGGGCCACGCAGTTCGAGGTCCTTCTCGGCGATCACGAAGCCGTCCTGCGTCTGTCGCATCGTTTCCAGGCGCTGGCGCGCGAGCGCGGACAGCGGCGACTGGTAGAGCAGCACGCAGTTGGACGCGGCGCTGCCGCGCCCGACGCGCCCGCGCAACTGGTGGAGCTGGGCGAGGCCGAGGCGCTCGGCGTTCTCGATGATCATCAGCGAGGCGTTGGGTACGTCGACGCCGACCTCGATGACGGTGGTCGCCACCAGCAGGTCGGTCTCGCCGGCCTTGAAGGCACGCATGGCCGCCTGCTTGCCGGCAGCCTTCATGCGACCGTGCACGAGGTCGACGCGCAGCTCCGGCAACTGGCTCGACAGGCCTTCGAAGGTGGTCTGCGCGGCCTGCGCGACCACCTCGTCGCTGTCGTCGATCAGGGTGCAGACCCAGTAGGCCTGGCGACCTTCGGCGCACGCGGCGCGGATGCGCTCGATCAGCTCGGGGCGGCGCTCGGCGCTGAGCACGATGGTCTGCACCGGGGTACGCCCGGGCGGGAGCTCGTCGATCGCCGAAACATCCAGGTCGGCGTACGCGGCCATCGCCAGCGTGCGCGGGATCGGCGTGGCGGTCATCACCAACTGGTGCGGGACGATGGCCCCGGGGCCAACGCCGCCCCCGGCGCCCTTGTCGCGCAGGGCCAGGCGCTGGTGCACGCCGAAGCGGTGCTGCTCGTCCACGATCGCCAGCGCGAGGTCGTGGAACACGACACCCTCCTGCATGAGCGCATGCGTGCCGACCACCACCTGCGCCTCGCCCGAGGCGACTTCCTCGAGCACCCGGCCACGGGCACGGCCGGTGACCTTGCCCGCCAGCCAGGCGACGCGGATCCCGAGGGGCTCGAGCCAGCCGCGCAGGTTGGCCAGGTGCTGCTCGGCCAGCAACTCGGTCGGCGCCATCAGCGCCGCCTGCTTGCCGCCCTCCACCGCCAGCATCGCCGCCAACGCCGCGACCACGGTCTTGCCCGAGCCGACGTCGCCCTGCACCAGCCTGAGCATCGGGCGCGGCAGCGCGAGGTCGAGTCGGATCTGTTCGAAGACCCGACGCTGCGCGGCGGTCAGCTCGAACGGCAGGGCCGCCTGCAGGCGCCGCGACAGTGCGCGCTCGCGCAGCGGCGGCGCGGCATGGGCCTGCTGGGCCAGGCGCTGCCGGCGCAGGCTCAGGTGGTGGGCGAGCAGCTCCTCGATCGCCAGCCGCCGCTGCGCCGGGTGGGTCCCCGCGGACAGGGCCTGCAGGTCGGCGTCGGCCGGGGAGCGGTGCACGGTCAGCAACGCATTGCGAAGCGACGGCAGGTGCAGGTGTTCGAGCAGGCCCGCCGGCAACAGCTCGAGCACGCCTTCGTCGGGCAGGCGGTCCAAAGCCAGTCCGATCAGGCGCCGCAGCGACGCGGGCCCCACCCCTTCGATCGCCGGATAGACCGGGTCGAGGCGATCGGCAAGGGCATCGTCCGCGCGCGGATCGAGCACGCGGTAGCTGGGATGGACGATCTCGAGCCCATGCTGGCCCGGTCGTGGCGTGCCGAAGCAGCGCACGCGGGCGCCCGGCTGGAACTGGGCCACCTGCGCGGCGCGGAAATGGAAGAAGCGCAGCACCAGCGTGCCATGGCCCTCGTCGCCGATCGCCACCCGCAGCATCGGCCGGTACCGAAACCCGCGCTCCACCGCCTCTACGCGCCCTTCGACCTGTGCCGGCACGCCGGGCAACAGTGAGCGGATCGGGGTCAGCGCGGTGCGGTCCTCGTATTGCCGGGGCAGGTGGAACCACAGGTCCTGTACGTGGACCAGTCCGCGCACGGCCAGCTTTTCGGCAAGCTTCGGCCCCACGCCGGGTAGCACGGTGAGGGCTTGCTGCAGGGGATCGACGGCGGGCCCGTCCTTGCGCTTGGGCATCCGCCAAGCATGCCGGGAAGACGCGCAAACAAAAACCCCGCGCACGTGCGCGGGGTCTCGGGATGCGAAACGCGCCGGGCTCAGCCCAGCACGAGGATCGCGTCGACCTCGAAGGCCGCGCCCTTCGGCAGGCCGGCGACTTCGATCGTCGAGCGCGCCGGGTACGGCGCCTGGAAATAGTCGGCCATTACCGCGTTGACGGCGGCGAAGTCGCCCAGGTCGGTGACGTACAGGCCCAGTCGCACGACCTGGTCGAGCGAGCCACCGGCGGCCTCGCAGACGGCCTTGAGGTTGTCGAACGCGCGTCGCGCCTGCGCGCTGATGTCGCCGGCGACGATCTCGCCGCTGGCGGGGTCGAGCGGGATCTGGCCCGAGAGGAACACGGTGTCGCCGGCACGAACGGCCTGCGAATACGGTCCGATCGCGGCCGGGGCCTGGTCGGTCTGGACGATGGTGCGGGGCATGCGGGGCTCTCCTGGAGGGACTGGGCCGCAGTGTACCGGCGGGCAGGCCGGCAGGCGCACGCCTGGGGAACGTCCTAGATGCGCTGGACGGCCAGCACGACGTTCAGGCGGCGGACCCGGCGGATCACGTTGGCGAGGTGGCGACGGTCCGACACTTCGATCGAGAAACGCATCGCCGCGACGTGGGTGTCGCGCTCCAGGTATTCCACGCGGTCGATGTTGGACTCGGCGTCGGCCACCGCTGCAGCCACCTGCGCCAGCGCGCCGGGGCGATTGTCGACGTCGATCTTCAGCGCCGCGGCGAAGTCGCCCGATACCTCGCGGTCCCAGCCGATCGGTACCCAGCGGTCGGGCGACTTGCGGTACTCGGCCACGTTCGGGCAGTCCAGGCGGTGCACCACCACGCCCCGGCCCGCCGTGTGGTAGCCCATGATCTCGTCGCCGGGCACCGGCAGGCAGCATTGCGCGAAGCTGATGACGCCGCGTTCGGCGCCGGTGATCAGGATCTTCTCGTCGGGCAGGCGCGCCCGGACCGCCTGGCGGCGCTCGGGACCGCCCGGTGTTTCGCGCGCCAGCGCCTGCGCGACCTGGCTGGGCATGCGGTTGCCCAGCGCGATCTCGGCCAGCAGGGCCTCCAGGCGCGGGTAGCGATGCTCGGCGAGATAGCCATCGATGCGCACCTGCGGCACGCGGTCGAGCGAGGTGTCCAGGCCTTCCAGCGCGCGATCGAGCATGCGGTGGCCCAGCTGCACGGCGTCCTCGTGCCCGATCTGCTTGAGCTGCTGGCGGATCGCGGTGCGGGCCTTGCCCGACACCACGAACTCCAGCCATTGCGGCTTGGGCGTGGACGAGCGCGCGGTGATCACTTCCACGCGCTGGCCGCTGGCCAGGCGGGTGCGCAGCGGCGAGAGCTTGCCGTCCACGCGCGCGGCCACCGCCATGTTGCCCACGTCGGTATGCACCGCGTACGCGAAGTCCAGCGCCGTCGAGTTGCGCGGCAGCGACAGGATGTCGCCCTTGGGCGTGAACAGGTAGACCTCGTCGGGGAACAGGTCGACCTTGACGTTCTCCAGGAATTCCAGCGACGAGCCGGTGTCGTGCTGCGACTCCACCAGGCCGGTGATCCAGTGGTGGGCGCGGCTCTGGGCGCTGTTGGGGCCTTCCGCGCCGTCCTTGTACGACCAGTGCGCGGCGACGCCCTTTTCGGCGACCAGGTCCATCTCCTCGGTCCTGATCTGCACTTCGACCGGCGAACCGTAGGGCCCGAACAGCACCGTGTGCAGCGACTGGTAGCCATTGGCCTTGGGAATCGCGATGAAGTCGCGGAAGCGCGCATCCAGCGGCTTGTAGGTCGCGTGGACCACGCCCAGCGCGTGATAGCAGTCGGGCACCGCGCGCACGACCACGCGGAAGCCGAACACGTCCATCACCTGGGTGAAGTTCTTGTTCTCCGCGCGCATCTTCGTATAGATGCTCCACGGCGACTTGACCCGGCTCACCAGGCGGTGCTGCAACTTCTCCTTGGCCAGGCGCTGGGCCAGGTTGGCCTCGATCTGCACCAGGGCCTCGCGCCGGACCACGGGCTGCGTGCGGATGCGCTTCTCGATGACCGCGTGGCGCCAGGGATGCAGCGCGCGGAAGCCCAGGTCCTGCAGCTCGGCCTTGATCAGGTTCATGCCCAGGCGCTGGGCGATCGGCGCGTAGATGTCCAGGGTCTCCCGCGCGATGCGATGCCGCGCCTCGGCGCCCTGTGCGCCCAGCGTGCGCATGTTGTGCAGGCGGTCGGCGAGCTTGATGAGGATCACGCGCAGGTCGCGCGACATCGCCAGCAGCATCTTGCGGAAACTCTCGGCGGTCGCCTCGGCGCGGTCGCGGAACTGGAGCTTGTCCAGCTTGGTGACGCCATCGACCAGTTCGGCCACGGTCTCGCCGAACTCGTCGGCCAGGCACTCGCGCGTGACCGGGGTATCCTCGATGGTGTCGTGCAGGATCGCCGCGATCAGCGTCTCCGCGTCCAGGCCCTGCTCGGCCAGGACCTGGGCCACCGCCACCGGATGGGTGATGTAAGGCTCGCCGGACTTGCGCGTCTGGCCCGCGTGGGCGGACGCGCCAACCGCCCAGGCGCGCCTCAGGCGTGCCCGCTGCGACTCGTCCAGGTACCCGGCCGCACGCTCCATGGCCTGCATGTAGTCGGGCAGCGACTCGAAGTCGCTGGCCGGCGGCGCAAGCACGTTCAGGTTGGCGGGATCGGGTCGGGCTGACATCAACTCAATCTAAGGGGCGGACTGCCCCCTTGCAATGCGGCACGGTGCGGTGGAAGGCGCCGTCGGCGCCCGTTCAGCCCCTGTTTTCGACCGGCGGGACGGATTCCCCCCGCGAGGCCCGCCGACAGGTCGTCGAAAACGCGAACGGCCCCGCCGGGGCGGGGCCGTCGAAGGTCGTCCCGGAGCGGGGCGACCGAGCCTGGACAGGCTTACTCGTCGTTCTTGGACATGTCCTCGTCCGCCACCACTTCGGCGGCCGCCCACTCCAGGGCCTCGCGCTCCTTGCGCTCGCGCTCGGACTTCTCGACGGCCTCGATGTAGGTGGCGTCGACCTCGCGCGCGGCGATCTCGCGCAACGCCAGCACGGTCGGCTTGTCGTTGGACTCGGAGTTGTCGAGCATCGGCTCGACGTTGTTGGCCAGCTGGCGCGCGCGCTTGGCGGCCAACATAACCAGTTCGAAGCGGTTGTCGACCACTTCCAGGCAATCTTCAACGGTGATGCGGGCCATGGGGCTCCCAACGGCTGACGCCGTAATGCGGACAAATCGGCCGGCCATTATAGGGACCCGGCGGCCCCCTCGGCAAGTCCGGCCTTGGGAATCAGGCAGTTACGGCCCCAGGGGCCGCGGGGGCCGTTCAGCCTTGCAGCAGGCCGCCGATCAGCCGGCCATGGCGGGCGACCTGCATCTCGCGCCGGAGCCGGCTGGCGGTGAAGATCGCGCACATCTCGTCGACCGCCACGGCGAAGTGTTCGTTGACGATCACGTAGTCGAATTCGCCGTAATGCGACATTTCCTCGCGGGCGGCCGCCAGCCGCTGGGCGATGACGTCGTCGCTGTCCTGGCCGCGGTTGCGCATGCGCTGTTCCAGTGCCTCGCGCGAGGGCGGCAGGATGAACACGCTGATCGCACCCGGCACCTGCCGGCGGACCTGGCGCGCGCCCTGCCAGTCGATCTCGAGCAGCACGTCGCGGCCGGCCGCCAGCTGCGGCTCGACCGACTGCCGGGCGGTGCCCTTCCAGTCGCCATGGACGCGGGCGTGCTCGAAGAAGTCACCGGCGGCGACCATGCGCTCGAACTCGGATTCGTCGACGAAGTGGTAATGCTCGGCATGGCGCTCGCCCGGGCGCGGCCGGCGCGAGGTGAACGAGATCGACAGGCAGATGTTGGGATCGCGCGCGAGCACCGCGTTGACGATGCTGGACTTGCCCGCCCCGGAGGGCGCGGCGACGATGAAGAGGGTGCCTCGCATGGTCATTCGATGTTCTGCACCTGTTCGCGGATCTGGTCGATCAGGACCTTCAGGTCGACCGCGGCGGCGGTGCTGCGCGCGTCGACCGACTTCGAGCCCAGGGTATTGGCTTCGCGGTTGAACTCCTGCAGCAGGAAGTCCAGCCGGCGCCCCACGGCCTCGCGCAGGCCCAGCACGCGGCGCGCTTCGCCGACGTGGGTGGCGAGGCGGTCGAGCTCCTCGTCGACGTCGAGCTTCTGCAGCCACATCACCAGTTCCTGCTCCAGCCGGCCGGGATCGACCGGCTGCGGCAGGTCGGCCAGGCGCGCCTGCAGCTTGACGCGCTGGGCATCGCGGATCTGCGGCACCAGGGTGCGCAGGGTCGCGACGTGGCCGTCGATCAGGTCCAGGCGCTCGACGATGGCCTCGGCCAGCTTGGCGCCCTCGCGCTCGCGGGCCGCGACGAACTCGTCGAGCACGGCGTCCAGCAGGGACAGGGCCTCGGCCTGGAGGGCGGCGGGATCGGCGACGGGTGCCTGCAACACGCCGGGGAGCTGGAGCAGCTGGCTGAACTCGGTATGCAGGCCGGGGAAGCGCGACGACAGGTCGATCGCCAGCTCCCCGAGCTCGCGCAGCCGCGTCGGATCCACCCGCAGCGCGCCCTCGCCCTCGGGACTGCGCAGGCGCAGGCCCAGGTCGACCTTGCCGCGCGACAGGCGCGCGGCGACGCGCTCGCGCAGGGCGGGCTCGAGCGGACGCAGGTCGTCATGCAGGCGGGTGCCGACTTCGAGGAAGCGATGGTTCACCGATCGCAGCTCGCAGCCCAGGGTGCCCCATGGCGTGGCGCGTTCGCCGCTGGCGAAGGCGGTCATGCTGCGGATCATGCGGGTCGTCCTGCCGTCGTCGGGAAGCCTTGCGGCCGTGAAGTATGCCATCGCCGCGCCCGCATCGCCGCCCCGGCAGCGGTCCGGGCGATGCCAAACCGCTAGAATCGTGGCCTTGACCGCCACACGGCTCTTACATGACCGACACCCCCGCCCCCATCGCCCGCCCCAGCGGCCGCCTGCCCGACCAACTGCGCGAAGTGCGCATCGAACGCGGCTTCACCCGCCATGCCGAAGGCTCGGTGCTGATCAGCTTCGGCGACACCCGCGTGTTGTGCACCGCCAGCGTCGAGAACCGGGTGCCGGCCTTCCTGCGCGGCAAGGGCGAGGGCTGGGTCACCGCCGAATACGGCATGCTGCCGCGCGCGACCCACACCCGCAGCGACCGCGAGGCCACCCGCGGCAAGCAGGGCGGCCGCACGCTGGAGATCCAGCGCCTGATCGGCCGCTCGCTGCGCGCGTGCGTCGACCGCAGCCTGCTCGGCGAACGGACCATCACGCTCGACTGCGACGTCCTCCAGGCCGATGGCGGCACCCGCACCGCGGCGATCACCGGCGCCTATGTCGCCCTGGTGGACGCGGTCCAGGGCCTGGTCGCCTCGCGCGCCATCAAGTTGCCGCAGTGCGGACGATCGCCCATCTTCGGTGCGGTGGCCGCGGTCTCGGTCGGTGTCTACCGCGGCGTCCCCGTGCTCGACCTCGACTACGCCGAGGACAGCGACTGCGACACCGACATGAACGTGGTCATGAACGACGGCGGCGGCTTCATCGAACTGCAGGGCACCGCCGAGGGCCACGCCTTCCGCCGCGAGGAACTGGAGGCGATGACGGCCCTGGCCGAATCGGGCATCCGGACGCTGATCGCCCGCCAGCGCGAAGCCCTGGACGCCTGACATGGCGGCGCCGCGCCCCATCCGCCAGTCCATCGGCAGCGTCACCGTCCTGGTCCGCGACTACGACGAAGCGATCGACTGGTACACCCGGGTGCTGGGGTTCCTGCTGCTGGAAGACACCGATCTGGGCCATGGCAAGCGCTGGGTGCGGGTCGCGCCCGTGGGCACCGACGACGGCTGCGCGCTCCTGCTCGCCCTCGCCTCCGACGAGGCGCAACGGCGTTGCGTGGGTGCGCAGGCGGGCGGCCGGGTGGGCTTCTTCCTGCATACCCGCGACTTCGCCCGCGACTTCGCGGCGCTGGAGGCGCGCGGCGTTCGCTTCACCGAGGCGCCGCGCCACGAGTCCTACGGCAGCGTGGTCGTGTTCGAGGACCTCTACGGCAACCGCTGGGACCTGCTGGGGCTGAAGGAAGACGCCGATGACGCGGGCTGAGGGCGAACGCTGGGTCATCGCCAGCAGCAACGCGGGCAAGCTGGCCGAGTTCCGCGACCTGCTTGGCGACGGCGGACCGGCCTGCGTGCCGCAGGCGGAGCTGGGGGTGGTCGACGCCGAGGAGACCGGGCTGACCTTCATCGAGAACGCCCTGATCAAGGCGCGACACGCCGCCCGGGCCACCGGCCTGCCGGCGCTCGCGGACGACTCCGGCTTGTGCGTGGACGCGCTCGACGGCGCGCCGGGACTCTATTCGGCGCGCTACGCGGGCGGACACGGCGATGCCGCGGCCAACATCGCCAAACTGCTCGCCGCGCTCAAGGCCCGCCCCGACGCCGGTCGGCGCGCACGCTTCGTCGCGGTGATCGCCTGGCTGCGCCACCCGCTCGATCCGCAGCCGGTGGTCGCACAGGGCGTCTGGCACGGCTGCATCCTCGAGCGCCCGCGCGGGGCGGGGGGATTCGGCTACGACCCCGTGTTCCAGCCCGACGGCCATGACTGCAGCGCGGCGGAACTCCCGCCCGCGCTCAAGAACCGCCTCGGCCATCGCGGCCAGGCGCTGCTGGCGCTGCGCCGCCAGCTGCTCGACCTCGCCTGAGCCCGGCCCCCGCATGCCCACGCTAACGCCGCCGCCGCTCTCGCTCTATGTCCACCTGCCCTGGTGCGTGCGCAAATGCCCCTACTGCGACTTCAACTCGCACGAGGGACGCGGACCGCTGCCGTTCGAGGCCTACGTCGACGCGCTGCTGGCCGACCTGGACCACGACCTGCCGCTCGTATGGGGTCGCACGGTGCAGACCGTGTTCTTCGGCGGCGGTACGCCCAGCCTGTTCCCGGCCGCGGCGATCGACCGCTTCCTGCAGGGCGCCAGTGCGCGCCTGCGGATCGCACCCGGGGCCGAGATCACCCTGGAGACCAATCCCGGCACCGCCGAGCACGGGCGTTTCGAGCTCTACCGCCAGGCCGGGGTCAACCGCCTGAGCTTCGGGATCCAGAGCTTCGACGACGGCTGCCTTGCCCGGCTGGGCCGCATCCACGACAGCCGCGAGGCCGAGTCGGCGGTCAAGCTGGCCCAGGACGCCGGCTTCGACAACCTCAACATCGACCTCATGTACGCCTTGCCCGGGCAGGACCTGGCGATGGCCGCGCACGACCTGGAGCGCGCCTTCGCGCTGTCGCCGGCGCATGTCAGCCACTACCAGCTGACACTGGAACCCAACACCGTGTTCGCCGCCCGCCCGCCCGACGACCTGCCCGACGAGGACGGCGGCTGGGACATGCAGGAGCACTGCCAGGACCTGCTCGCCGACGCCGGCTACGCGCAGTACGAAGTCAGCGCGTACGCCCGGCCCGGCCGCCAGTGCGCGCACAACCTCAACTACTGGCGCTACGGCGACTACCTGGGCATCGGTGCCGGCGCCCACGGCAAGATCACGCTGGGTCATGACGAGACCATCCACAGGCGCTGGAAGCACAAGCACCCCGCCCGCTACCTGGCCGATGCCGGCACCGACGCCGCGATCGGCGGGGACGACTTGGTCGCGCCCGAACGCCGACCATTCGAGTACATGCTCAACGCGCTGCGGCTGGTGGAGGGCTTCAGCCTGGCGTCGTTCAGCGCGCGCACGGGCCTGGAGACCGGGGCGATCGCATCCCAGCTCGAGCAGGCGTTCGCCCGCGGCTGGCTGGAGGCGGCTGACGGGCGCGTGCGGCCCACGGAGCTTGGCCGCCGCTTCACCAACGACGCCGTCGCCCTGTTCCTCCCCGATTGACGGACGGGCGGGCGATGGCTCGCGCCGGTGGCCTGCCCGACACGGGTTCCGCGTTGGTCTGTTCAGATGGGATGGACCATCAGGCCGGGGGGCTAGCCGATTGACAGCTTCCACGCCGTGCGTAACTTGACCCCAACGAGCCCGGCCGCCCAGGACATGTCTGCCAGATTGGAAGCCCACCCCGCCCCCGCGCACAGCAAGACACTGGCCTCGGCCGACCTGCCCCGTCGGGTCCGGGCGGCGCTCGAGCGCCTCAATGGCCTCGCCTCCGACGCCCTCGGGCGCCAGCTCGAAGCGATGCTGTCGGACTTCGAACAGCAACTGTTCAAGCTGGCCGAGCAGGCGCGCAACCCCGCGTTGCAGGCCGACTACTTCGAGACCCTCCGGCGGGTGCGCCTGCACCGCAGCGACCTCGCCCCGCATTTCATGGCCGGCCTCGAGTCCGGGCTCGCCGCGATCCGCGACGCCGACGCCACGGGCGACGTCCCGGCTTCGGAACTCGACTTCGACGAACTGCGCCTGGTGGAGGACGCCGAGGTCAGCGAGGAAAGCGTGCTCAAGCGCATCGCCGCGCGCCACGAGTCGCGCGCCGGCCTGCCCCTGCTGCTGCTGGGCCAGCGCTTCGGCGTGCTCGCCGGCAAGCCGGCCTTCGACGCGGAGGCCCTCCCGGTCGGCCCGCATCGCCTGGCCCAGGTGCTCGCCGAGGCCAGCAAGGGCCTGCAACTGGAAGATTCGTACCGCCTGATGCTGTTCGAGAGCTTCAACAGCCGTGTGATGAACGGCTACGCGCAGCTGGTGGAGGCCATGAACGCGCTGCTCGCGCGCGAGAACGTGCTGCCCGGTTTGTCCTACGTCCCGTTGCGCAGCCGGCCCACCGAACAGGTCGTGGAGCGCGACGCGGACGTGGCCCCCGAAGAGGCCCCGGAGCGGCGGCGCGAACCGGCCCCGCGTGCGCGAGTGCTGCCCCCGTCCGAACGCCCGCACACCCGCTGGCAGGGCGAGGCCGGCAACGACGCTGGCGAGCGCGAGGACGAGAACATCGCGCTGTCAATGCTCCAGGACCTGCTGGCAAGTCGCCGCGAGGTGGTGGGCAAGCTGCGCAACGACGCCGACGCGCGCGACCACGTGCCGCTGCAGACGCCCGACGTGTTCGAGGCCCTGGGCGAGCAGCAGGCCGCGCCACCCACGCCCTCGCAGCGACCGCGCACCATCGCCGACCTCAAGAAGGCACTGCTGGCGCAGGGACGCCAGAAGCATGGCAAGGCGACCCGCCTGAGCGGACAGGACGAGGACACCTTCGAACTGCTCGGCATCCTCTACACCGAGATCGGCCGCGAACTCCGGGAAGGCACGATCAGCTCCAACCTGCTCGAGCGCCTGCAGGTCCCGCTGCTGCGGCTGGCACTGATGGATCGCGCCTTCTTCGTGCGCAGCCAGCATCCCGCGCGCCAGTTGCTCAACTCCGTCGCCGAGGCCGGTGCCAAGTGGCTGGACGAAAGCGAGACCGACCCCCGGCTGGAGCGCCAGCTGCGCGACGCGGTCGACCACGTGGTCCAGAACTACCAGGGCGACGCCGACGTCTTCGAAGCCGCCAACGAATCGCTCCAGGGCCACCTCCAGACCCTGGCGCGCAAGGCCGAGATGAGCGAACGCCGCCACGTCGAGGCCGCGCGGGGCAAGGAGAAACTGGTCGTCGCCAAGCGCCGCGCCGCCGAGGTCATCGGCGAGGCCATGGCCGGGCAGGAACTGCCGCGCTTCCTGCGCAACCTGCTCGACCAGGCCTGGTCGGACGTGCTCACCCTCACCCTGCTGCGGCATGGCGAGGAATCCGAGGAGTGGCAGCAGCACGCCCGCGCCACCCAGGCGCTGGCCGTGGCGAGCGCGGGCGGCCAGGCGGCGCCCGAGGGCCTGGCCGAACATGTCCAGGCGGCGCTGGCGCAGGTCGGTTACCACGAGGACGAAGCCGTGGTGATCTCGCGCCACCTGACCGGTGGCCGCGACGACACCAGCCAGGATCCCGCCTCGCGCACCGAACTGGCCATGAAGATCAAGGCGCGCGCGCGCCTGGGCGACGATGCCACCGA
Source organism: Marilutibacter aestuarii (assembly GCF_006546775.1). GTDB lineage: Bacteria > Pseudomonadota > Gammaproteobacteria > Xanthomonadales > Xanthomonadaceae > Marilutibacter > Marilutibacter aestuarii. The sequence continues at coordinate 14,855 of NZ_VICE01000057.1, read as the reverse complement.
GGCACGCAGCAAGCCGGTGGCGCCGCGCAATCCGCGCGAGCAGTCCTGCTATGAGCACCTGCGCACACTGCCCTTCGGCACCTGGATGGAATTCAGCCTCAACCAGCAGGGCGACGTCGTCCGTCGCCGCATCGCCTGGTTCAGCACGGTCACCGACCGCATGCTGTTCGTGAACCAGCGCGGCCAACGTGTCGACGAACAGTCGCTCGACCAGGTCGCCCGGCTGATGGCCCAGGACCAGGTCAAGGTGGTGACCGCCGACCGTGGGCGCCTCGTCGACCGGGCCTGGCAGGCCACCGTCTCCGCACTTCGCAACTTCGCCGGCATGCCGGGCCAACCGCAGGGAGCACACCCATGAGTTCAACCGGCAACGTCAAGGAATTCCGCCGCGCCCAACGCCAGCGGGTGCGGGGCACGATCCTGGTGACCGACGCCATGACCGACCGCGAAGTGGGCCGGATTGGCAACCTCTCCGAATCGGGGATGCTGCTGATCGCGCACGCGCCGATGGTCGACGACGCGCTCTACCAGCTGCGCTTCAGCGTCGGACATGGTGGCAGCGGCACCATCGAGGCCGGTGCCCACCTGCTCTGGCAGGACCGCGCCAGCGCGCCGGGCCAGACCTGGGCGGGCTTCCGCTTCATCACGATGCTCGACAGCCAGCTGCACCAGTTGCGCGACTGGCTGTCCTCGCAACAGGGCCAGCGTCGCCACGCCTGAGCCCTCTCAGCCCTCCGCGTTCCCGCGCTGGAAGATGACCTGCTCGGGCTCGTGCAGGACGAAACCCTGGCCGTAGTCGACACCCAGCTTGATGAGCGCGGCGACAACCGCGTCGCTGTCGACCCATTCGGCGACGATGCGCAGGCCGCGGCGATGGCCGATGTCGGTCACCGCGCGCACGATCGCTTCGCTCATCGGATCCTCGAGCATGTCGCGGATGAAGCTGCCGTCGATCTTGATGTAGTCCACCGGCAGGTTCTTCAGGTAACCGAACGAGGACATGCCGGCGCCGAAATCGTCGAGCGCGAACTGGCAGCCCACGCTGCGCAGGCGTTCTATCAAGCGCGCCACCCGCGACAGGTTGCGCACGGCGACGGTCTCGGTGATCTCGAAGCACACGCGGCGCGGATCCACCCGATGGTGTTCGAGCAGGTGGAGGATCCTGTCGGCGAGCTGCTCCTCCTCGATGCTGGCGCCCGAGAGGTTGATCGTGGCCATGCGCAGGTCCGCGCCGCTGGGATGGAGCGAATCGAAGTTGGCGATGGTGGTCTCGATCACCCAGCGATCGATCATCGGCATCAGGCCGTAGCGCTCGGCGGCGGGAATGAAGGCACCGGGCACCACCGGGCGTCCGTTCTCGTCGCGGAAGCGCAGGAGCAGTTCGATGCGGACGCCGCGTTCGGACTCCGAGGCGAGCGGCCACACTTCCTGGTACTTCAGCATCAGGCGATGTTCGTCGACGGCCCAGCGCAGGCGGTTGGCCCACTCCATCTCGCTCTGCCGGCGAGTCGCGTCATCGTCAAGGGCCGAATAGAAGTGGACGCGGTTGCGGCCGCTTTCCTTGGCCAGGTAGCAGGCGGTGTCGGCATGGGCCAGGAGGTCGTCGAGGGAGGCTTCGGGCTGGTCGATCATGACCACGCCGATGCTCGCCGATACGGTGTAGCTGGTCTTCTCCCAGGCGAAGACATAGCCGTCGATCTGGCGGCGCATGCGCTCGGCGACCTCCTCGGCCTCGCGCCGGTCGGCGATGTTCATCATCAGCACACCGAACTCGTCGCCGCCCAGGCGCGCGAGCACGTCGTCGCCGCGCAACTGCTCGCGCATCACCAGCGCGAGCTGCGCCAGGAGCTGGTCGCCGGCGATGTGGCCGGAGGTGTCGTTGATCAGCTTGAACTGGTCCAGGTCGATGTACAGCAGCGCGCAGGTGGGGCCTCCCTGGCTCATGCTGACCCGCGCGCGCTCGAGCCGGCGCTCGAACTCGCGCCGGTTGTAGAGCTCGGTCAGCATGTCGTGGCTGGCCTGGTAGCTCAGCATCTCGGTGAGCTCGCGCTGCTCGCTGGTGTCGGTGGCCACCATCAGCAACATCTGCGAGCCTTCCATCTCGGCGCGGGTGATCGACACGCTCGCCCAGAACGGCTTGTTGTGGCGCGCCCGCAGCACCGCCTCGATGTTCTCGCAACCGGCGGTGTCCGGGTCCTCGAGTTGGGAGCGAAGGTCGGGATCCTCGAACAGGGCCGGCAGCACGCCCTCGATGTGGGGTCCCAGGCGATTGCGCGCGGCCTGGTTGGCATAGCGGATCCGCCCCGTGCGGGCGTCGGCGAGCAACACGAGCGCCGGCAGCAGTTCGTTGAGCCGGCGAAAGCGCTCCTCGCTCTCGCGGTACTGGTGGCTCATCTTCCAGCCCAGTTCGAGCGCGCGCCGCCGCGTGCTCGCCAGCGAGCCGGCCAGCAAGGACAGCAGCAGGCTGACCAGCATGCCCGGCAGCAGCACGGTGTCCTGCCAGGCCGAGAGCGCCGGGCGCGGCGCGAGTTCTGCGACGGTGATGCGCCAGTCGCGGCTGCCGTATTGCACGTGGGCGTGGCGCAGGGGCGAGGTGCCGGGCGACCAGTCCAGCTCCGGATGCGAGTCGTACAGCATCAGCGGCTCGCCGCCGGTGACGTCGCTGATGCCGATGTGCAGGCCATCGCGAATGTCCGAGGGCAGCGCCCACTCGATCAGCGCCTTGACCTGGAACGACACCGCCAGCGAGCCGACGATGCGGGCACGGCGTTCGGCGACATTGGCCGGCGGCGGACCGGCGGAGAATATCGGCAGGCGAAGCGTGACGCCCTCCGGCGACTGGCCGGGCTGGTCGAACTGCACCAGCCGGAACGGCGCCGACATGATCGCCTCGTCGGTGTCGCGCGAGAGCTCGGCCGCGCGCAGGTTGGGGGGCTGCCGGCTCACGTCCAGGCCCATGAGCGCCTCGTTGCCCTTCGCCGGCGCGACCATGGTGGTGACGAAGTGCAGTTCCCCCTCCACCGGCTGCAGGCTGGCGTAGGCCAGGGCCTTCAGGCTGGGCAGGTGGGCGCGCGGCTTGAGGTTGGAATAGACGAACTCGAACTCGGCCGGCGACACCTCGCTGGAGGCCATGAACAGGGTCTGGATGGAGCGCACCATCAGGCCGCAGGTCCGCAACTGCGACAGCATCGAGGAACGGGTGCGCTCGACGACCTTCGCGAACTCCTGTTCGCGCTCCTCCACGGCGCGCACCTGCTGGATCCGGGCCAGCCAGAGCGTGGGCAGCATGCAGATGAGCAGCACGGTCAGGAAGGGCAGCCAGGCGCCTGAACGCCACGAGGGTTTCCCGCCATCCGGCACCTGCGTACTGGATGAGAATGCGTCAAAATCCCTTGACGTTCTCAAGAGGTACCTCCATGACCGCATCCGATGCCGCGATCTTATACCCACAACACCTCGCCGTACTCCAGCGGCGGGCCGAAGCTGCGATCCAGCGCAGCGGGCACGACCACCTGGTGGTGCCCAGCGGCAACCTGCACTACCAGGTGTTCGACGACCGCGACTACCCGTATGCCGTCAACCCGCACTTCAAGGCCTGGCTGCCGCTGGTGCGCAACCCCGGGAGCTGGATCGTCTTCACGCCGGGCCAGAAGCCCCGCCTGGTCTATCTCCAGCCGGACGACTACTGGCACGTGGTTCCCGAGGCCCCCAGTGGTTACTGGGTCGATCATTTCGACATCCAGGTCATACGCGAAGCCGGGCAGGCGCTGGCGCACCTGCCGGCCGATGCCGCGCGCTGCGCGATCCTCGGCGAGCCGCAGAGCGCGCTGGGCGACTACGTGCCGAACAACCCGGACAAGGCGCTCGACTACCTCCACTACCACCGCGCATTCAAGACGCCCTACGAAGTGGAGATGATCCGCCGCGCGACGGCCCGCGGCGTGCGCGCGCACCGTGCCGCCGAGCGCGCGTTCCGCGCCGGTGCCAGCGAGTTCGGCATCCACCTGGCCTATTGCCAGGCCGCGCGCCAGGACGCGAACGAACTGCCGTACCACAACATCATCGCGCTCAACGAGCACAACGCCATCCTGCATTACATGCAGTTCGACCGGCTGCCGCCGGAAGACATCCGGAGCTTTCTGATCGACGCGGGCGCCAGCCACGACGGCTATGTCTGCGACATCACGCGCACCTACGCGACCGACCGCAACGGCGAGTTCCAGGCCCTCATCGACGCCGTCGACGCCGCCCAGCAGAAGATGTGCGGCCAGGTCCGCCGCGGGATCGACTACAAGCGCATCCACCTTGACGGCCACCTGGCGCTGGCGGGCATCCTGCGCGAGTTCGGGGTCCTGGAGATGTCGCCCGAGGCCGCCGTCGAGACCGGCGTGAGCGCGGCGTTCTTCCCGCATGGCATGGGCCATGGGATCGGGCTTCAGGTCCATGACGTCGGCGGCTTCCTGGCCAGCGACGAGGGTGGGCGCATCGACCCGCCGGAGGGGCATCCCCACCTCCGCCTGACCCGCGTGCTGGAGCCGGGCATGGTGGTCACCATCGAGCCCGGCCTTTATTTCATCGACATGCTGCTCGACAAGGTCCGCCAGGGCGAACACGCCGATGGCGTCAACTGGGAACGCGTCGATGCATTCCGTCCCTACGGCGGCATCCGCATCGAGGACGAAGTGGTCTGCACCGAGGGCGACGCCCTCAACCTCACCCGGGAAGGCTTCGCCCTCCCGGCCTGAGGCGCCCAGGCGCACGCCGGGGGAGCAAGGAAAAGGCGCGGGGTTCCGCGCCTTTTCCACGAACGGCGCGGGCCGGGACTCAGGCCGCGGCCATGAAAGCCTCGATCTCGTCCGCGCTGCGGGCCAAGCCCTCGGTCAGGACCTTGCAGCCGTCGCGCGTCACCAGGACATCGTCCTCGGTGCGGATGCCGATGCCCCGCCACTTCGCCGCGACCCGGGTGTCGTCCGCGGGCACGTAGAGGCCAGGCTCGATGGTGAAGACCATGCCCGGCTCTAGCAGGCGCGACTCGCCGTCGATGCGGTACTCGCCGACGTCGTGCACGTCCAGGCCGATCCAGTGTCCGGTCTTGTGCCGGTAGTAACGCTGGTAGCTGCCGTCGGCGATGTTCTTCTCCAGCTTGCCCTTGAGCAGGCCCAGGCGCAGCAGGCCTTCGGTCAGGGTCTCGACCGCGGCCTCGTGGCCGGCGATGTAGGACACGCCCGGGCGTGCCTGCGCCAGCGCGGCGCGCTGCGCCTCGCCGACGAGGTCGTGCAGCAGGCGCTGCTCGCGGGTGAAGCGTCCGTTCGCCGGGAACGTGCGGGTGATGTCGGCGGCGTATCCGCGATACTCGGCACCGGCATCGATCAGGACCAGGTCGCCGTCGCGCACCGGCCCGTTGTTGGCGACGTAGTGCAGCACGCAGGCATTGCCGCCGGCGCCGACGATGCTGCCGTAGGCAGGCATGGCGTCGTGCGCGCGGAACACCCGCTCGATCTCCGCCTGCAGCTCGTACTCGTGCATGCCAGGACGCACCGCACGCATGGCCGCGGCATGCGCCTTGACCGTGATGTCACAGGCACGCTGCATCAGGCGCAGCTCGTCGCGGTCCTTGAACAGGCGCATCTCGTCGAGCAGGTGGCCCAGTTCGAGGAACTCATGCGGCGGTTGCGCGCCATGCCGCACCTGGGCACGGACGCGGTTCACCCAGCCGATCAGCTTGAGGTCGAATTCCTGGTCGCGCCCGAAGTGGTAGTAGACGCGCGTGCGCCCCTCCAGCAGGCCCGGGAGGATGTCGTCGAGGTCGGTGATGGGGAAGGCGTCGTCGAAGCCGAACGCCGCCACCGCGCCTTCCGTGCCGTGGCGCGGCCCGTCCCAGCCCTCACGCTCGGGATCGCGCTCGCGACAGAACAGCAGGCTCTCGCCATGCGGCCGACCGGGCACCAGGACCAGCACGGCCTCGGGTTCGGGGAAGCCGGTGAGGTACCAGAAGTCGGAGTCCTGCCGGTACGGATGAAAGGTGTCGCGGCTACGGACCCGCTCGGCGGCGGCGGGCAGGACCAGGATGGCGTCGTCGCCGGTCATGCGCATCAGTTGCCGACGACGGCGGACATGGTTGCGGTTGGGCGTGGAGAGGGCTTTCAGGCTCATCTTCGGACTCGGCGGGCGATCTCCGCACCGGAGCGGGACCGCGGGGCGAACGGCGGGCCCTGCGCGATGCCACCCGGGGCGGCTTCAGTTCAGGCGCTGGCGATGCTGGCTGGCGAGGACGCAATCGCCGTGCAACAGCAGCGCGGCCACGCGGACGAACTCCTCGATCTCGACCAGGGCTTCCTCATCCGAATCGTCACCCTCTTCCTGCGCCTGGGCGCGGGCCAGCCGCGCCAGGTCGGCCAGGGCCTCCTGCCCCTCCTCCGACAGGCTGGCCTGGGCACCCAACGCCAGGCCGAAGGCACCGACGAAGCCATTGCACCATTCGAACAGGGCGCCACTGCGCGTGGCCAGCGAGGTCTCGCCGCCGGGCAGGAGCAGGTCGAAGCCGAAGCTGCGATCGGCGAGCTGCGAAGCCGTCGCCGCCGCGAGTTGCTGCAGGGCCGAACCGTCGGCCGGCACGGGTGCGGCGGGGTCGGCGAGAACCGCACCCAGCCAGTCCGGTTTCAGGCCGCCGCCACCCGCCAGCCAGCCGCACAGGCCGCCGTGGAGTTCGGAGGCTGACACGCCCAGGGAGAGGGCACGGGCGTCGCGTTCGACTTCGCCCAGTTCGGGAAGCTCGGAAGAAGGGTCCGTCACGGGTGGCTCTTTGCGTTCGACCAGATGGGGGCAGTGTATCAATCCAAGGTGCCGTACCGGTTCGATTGGCGTCAAGGAGTGACCCTGCCTAAACTCGCTTCACGGAACCCTCACCGACAAGGCCCCTACCGATGCCACAGTGGCTGCCGCGCGCCCAGGCCCACCCGTACCGGAGCGACGCGACGCGGCGGCAGGCAACGGCGCGCGCGGCACCTGCGTTGTGGCGCTTCGCACTGGCCGGCTTGCTGGCCTTGGGCATTGTCCCGTCCGTGCAGGCCAGCGTCCGCGACTATTACTTCACCGCCCTGGGCAGCGACCGCGGACTGGCCCAGAACACGGTGCGCAGCCTGGTCGAGGACCCCCAGGGATTCGTGTGGGTGGGCACCTACGGCGGCCTGCACCGGTATGACGGCCGGCGCTTCCAGCTGTTCCAGCACGACCCGCGCGACCCGGCCAGCCTGCCCGACAGTTACGTCACCGCGCTGGCGATATCGGACAAGCGCAACCTCTGGATCGGCACCTACTCCGAGTATGTCGCCCGGCTGGACCTGACCAGCGGCGAGATCCAGCGCTTTGACGTCGCGGAGGAACCGCTGGCCCGGGCGCGGCGGCAGGTGCGCGCCCTGTTGCCGCGGCAGGGGCAGTTGTGGGTCGCGACCGGTGCCGGTCTCGAGCGCCTCGAACCGGCCACCGGGGAGCGCACCCGTCTCCTCGCCCTCGATCCCGACGACCTCGTCTCCTCGACACCGCAATCGCTGGTGGCCGATCGCCGGGGAAACGTCTGGTATGGCAGCGCTGCAGGATTGTTCGCGATCGCGGCCGATGGAGGCATTGCACGCGTCGGGACGGGAGAGGCGGTCTCCAGTCTTGCCGTCGACCACCTGGGGCGCCTGCTGGTCGGCCGCAGCGATGGGCTGTTCATCCTGGACGAAGACGGCCGCGGCCTTCGGCCCGTGTGGCCGCGCGTGGCCGCGCCTGACGCATCGACCCACGTCCTGGCCATCGTCGAAGCCCCCGACCGGCACCTTTGGCTGTCCATCGCCAACGACGGCCTGGTCCGGCTGGACCGCGCGAGCGGTCGCTGGGAGCGCATCCACGAGGACCCCCTGGTCCCGGCCAGCCTGCCCGAGAGCAACATCAACACGCTGCTGGTCGACCGCGGCGGCATGCTCTGGGCCGGCGGCTCGTTCCGGGGCGTCTCGGTCACCGATCCGCAGGGCACGCGCCTGCGCTACATCTTCGATCGATCCGGCGACGATGATCGACGCCTGGTCGCCCACAACAGCGTGCGCGCCATCCACGAGCGCGACGATGGCGAACTGTGGGTCGCCACCGACGACAACGGCTTTTATCGCTACGAAGTGGCCACCGACCGTTTCGAGCACTGGAAGGATGCACTGCAAGAAGCCTTCCCCGACGAGACGAACGCACCACGCGTGCTGTCGATCAGCGACGCCGGGCACGGCCGGATGTGGCTGGCGACCAGCAGGGGGCTGGTCCGCTTCGATCCCGCCGAACGCCGTTTCGAGACCGGCATGCTCGGCGCCTACGCCGGTACCCAGTTGCGCAGCATCCTGGTCGACCACGAGGGCGACCTCTGGCTGGGCACGCAGAACATCGGCGTACTGCACATGCGCCGCGATGGCGGCCGTATCGTCAACTACAGCCACCGCGATGGCGACGCCCGCCAGCTCAGCCACGGCAGCGTCCATGCCCTGGTCGAGGATCGCAAGGGGCGTATCTGGATGGGAACGGGCGACGGGCTGAGCCTCCTGGACCCGGCCACCGGGCAACTGCGGCATTTCCGCCATGGCCTCAACGAGCCCACCAGCCTCCCGGGCAACCTGGTGCGCGCCCTGCACCTGGACGCGCAGGGCACGCTGTGGGTCGGCACGCGCACGGGCCTGAGCCGGGTGCAGGAAGACGAGGACGGGACCATCCATTTCGATCACCCGCTGGCGGCCAGCCTGGCTGACCGGCCGGTGCCGATGGTCTTCACGATCGGCGAGAGCCGTAGCGGCGAGCTGTGGCTGGGCACCGACGGCGGCCTGCTGCGCTTCAACCCCCGCACCGGCATGACCCATGCCTACGGACTCGCCGACGGCGTCCAGGACCTGGAATTCAACGGCGGCGCCTACACCCGGCTGCGCGATGGGCGCCTGGCCTTCGGCGGCGTCCGCGGCCTCAACATCTTCATGCCCGAGGCGATCAGGCCCACGAAGTTCAACGCACCGCTGCGCTTGTTGTCCGCGCGCATCGGCACCGAATCACCGAGCGACGGCGCCACGATGTGGCAGCCACAGGCGATCGACGTGTCGGGCGACACCGACCTGCTGCGACTGCGCATCGGCGCGCTGGACTACTCGCCGGCCTTCAATGCGCGCTACCGCTACATGATGGAAGGCTTCGACCGCGACTGGATCGACAACGGCACCCAGGCCAACATCACCTACACGCGCCTACCTCCCGGCCGCTATGCCTTCCGTGCCCAGGCCACCAACCGCGACGGTGCCTGGAGCGCCTCGGAACTGCGCCTGCCGGTGATCGTCTCGCCACCGCTGTGGCGGCACCCGGCGACGCTCACCCTGCTTGTCCTGGCGGCCTTGCTGACGGCCCTCGTCGCAGGCTGGCGCTGGCGGCAATCGCACGCGCGCGAGCAGGGCTGGTTCGAACAGATACGCGAACGCGAGGAGCGCCTCAAGCTGGCGCTCTGGGCCTCCGGCGAACAGTTCTGGGACTACGACCTGGGCAATCGCCAGTTGCACTGGATGCGCGTCTACGACCAGGACGGCAACGCGCCGCAGATCAGCACGCAGACCCAGGTCAACGCCACGCACGAGATCCACGACGAGGACCTCGAACGCGTCGCCACCCAACTCAGGCGGCACCTGCGCGGCGACACGGCGCTGTTCCTGTCCGAGCACCGCTCGCGCCGGCCCGATGGCAGCTGGGCGTGGATGCGCACGCGCGGCCGCGTGGTCGAGCGCGACGCGCAGGGCCGGGCCGTACGCGTGGCCGGTACCGCCCGCGACATCACCAACAACCGGAGCGCCGAGCGGGAGCGGAGGATCGCCAGCGAGGTGCTGCGCAGCATGGCCGAGGCCGTGGCGGTGTTCGATCGCGATTTCCACTTCATCTCGGTCAACCCGGCCTTCGAACGCATGACCGGCTATCCCAGCGCGGAGGTCATCGGTCGCTCGACGAGCCTGCTCGACAGCCAGCAGCACGATCCCGCCTTCTACCAGCACATGCGCAACGAGCTCGAGCGCAATGGCCGCTGGTCGGGCGAGATCTGGCAGCAACGCAAGGATGGCAACGAGTTCCTCTGCGCGCTGCAGAGCACCGTCGTCCACGAAGCCGGCGGCCAGGCCGGCAACTACGTGGCGGTCCTGAGCGACATCACCGACCAGAAGCGCGCCGAACAGGAACTGCGCTACCTCGCCAACTACGACACCCTGACCAGCCTGCCCAACCGCGCCCTGCTCTCCGAGCGCCTGTCGCGCGCCATCGTCCGCGCCCGCCGCAACGGCCGCAAGATCGCGGTGCTGTTCCTCGACCTGGACCGCTTCAAGGACATCAACGACTCGCTCGGGCACGCCGCCGGCGACCGCATCCTGCGCGCCGCCGCCAACCGGCTGCAGCAGACCGTCGGACCCGGCCATACGGTCGCCCGCCTGGGTGGCGACGAGTTCACCGTGGTGCTCGAGGACATCGACAGCGTCGAGGACGCCGAGCGCATCGCTCGCGAGCTGCTTGACGCGTTCGAGTCTGCGCTGGACTTCGACGAGCGGCACGACGTCTCGATATCGCCGTCGATCGGCATCGCCCTGTACCCCGACCATGCCCAGGTCCCGACGGACCTGCTCAAGCACGCCGATACCGCCATGTACCAGGCGAAGGCCGCGGGGCGTCGCACCTTCATGCGCTACCACGAGGCGATGGACGTGGAGATCCGGCGCCGCGCGACGATCACCGCCGCGCTGCGCAAGGTCCTCGACCGCGGCGAGCTGCAACTGGTGTTCCAGCCCCAGCTGTCGCTTTCCGAGCAATCCATCACTGGCGTGGAGGCCCTGCTGCGCTGGACCAGCGAGGAGCATGGCCCGATATCGCCGGCGCAGTTCATTCCGCTGGCCGAGGAAACCGGGCTGATCCTCGAGATCGGCGAGTGGGTGCTCCGCGAGGCGAGCAGCCGCCTGATGCAATGGCGCGCGGAGGGCATCACCGGCCTGACGATGGCGGTGAACGTATCGGCGCTGCAACTGCTGCGCGGCGACCTGCCGCACGTGGTGGAACGGGTCCTGCGCGAGACCGGCATCCCGCCCCGGCGGCTGGAGCTGGAGCTGACCGAGAGCGTGATCATGGCCAACGCCGAACAGACCGCGAACACCCTGCGCGCCCTGCGCGACCTCGGCGTGGGCCTGGCGGTGGACGATTTCGGGACCGGCTACTCATCGCTTGCCTACCTCAAGCGCCTGCCCCTGACCTCGCTGAAGATCGACAAGGAGTTCATCGACGACCTCAGCGATGATTCCGACGACGCCGCCATCACCAGCACGATCATCACCATGGCGCACTCCCTGGGCCTCAACGTCGTCGCCGAGGGCGTCGAGGAAGCCGCCCAGATGGAATTCCTGCGCGACCAGGGCTGCGACGAGATCCAGGGCTACTGGCTGGCCCGTCCCCTGGACGCCGAAGCATGCGCGCGCTTCCTTCACGAGTGGCGCGACACCCGTGGGACGGGGCGCCAACAGGGCGCAGGCGCGGGGCGCTGAGCACGGCATCTTGACCGCCCCCCGCCCCCTGCCTATCGTGCCGGAATGGACCACGCCGATCTGCTCGCCCAACTCCAGGCCCTTGTCGCCCGCGTGGACACGCTCGCCGAGCGTACCCGCCGCCTGGGCGAGGAGAACCGCAGCCTGCGCCAGCAGCAGGAACAGCTCGTCGGCGAGCGCTCCGCGCTGCTGGCCAAGAACGAGCAGGCGCGGGTCCGCGTCGAGGCCATGATCGCCCGCCTGAAATCGCTGGAACAACACACGTGAGTCGTGCCGCACCCCTTCTCTTCCGCGCCACGGGCCCCAGCGCCCGCCGCCCCCTGCTGGGACACCGATGACACGCCCCAACACCCCGGTCAGCATCCGCCTGCTTGATCGCGAATACACCGTGGGCTGCGAGCCCGACGAACGCGACAGCCTGCTGGAGGCCGCCAGGCTGCTGGACGGGAAGATGCGCGAGGTCCGCGGCGACAACCGCATGGCCGCGCTGGATCGCGTCGCCGTGCTCGCAGCGCTCAACCTGGCGCACGAACTCCAGCAACTACGGGCCGAGGAAGGCCTGCGCGACCGCGAGCTCGGACGCACCCTGGGCGAACTCCACCGCAAGCTCGACAGCCTGCTCGACACCCCGCCCGACTAGCCGCGCCCCCCGGGGAACGTGAACGCGGTGGCCTCCGTACCGACAAGCGGCCACGCGACGGCCTCGGCTCGCGCTATACTTCCGCCACGTCCTCTGCTGTGGACGACGGCGTGCGCAAACATTCGCCTTGTCCCTTAATTGCGACCGCGGGGGCGCAACGGATTCCCGGAGTGCAGGTCCGCCACGTAGCGGAAAGCCCGACGGTCTCCCAGCGTCCCCACTTGAACCCCGGGTTCAAGGTCGTTTCGCGCGCATCGCCATTGGCGGAGGACTTTTGATCATCGCGTGCAGCGCCCTCGTGGCGCTGTTCGCACGTCTGTCTCCCGTCCGGCGGCCCGCGGTCGCCCCCGAACCGGATGCCGTTGGATGACCGAAGACCGCGAAGGCGCGCGCCGCCAGCTCCGGGAGACCCTGCGCGAGGCCCGCCGCAAGCTGCCGTCCACTGCCCGCGTGGCCGCGGCCGAGCGCCTGGCCGACGCGCTGCTGGCGCTGCCCTTCGCACCTCGCTCCGGGCCTGTCGCCGGCTACTGGGCGACCGACGGCGAGATTGCCCTGCATGCCTGGCAGCTCCGGCTGCCGCGTGACTGCATCTATTGCCTGCCCGTGCTGGGCAAGGGCCACCGGTTGCATTTCGCGCCCTGGCGGGCGGGCAGACCGCTGGTGCAGAACCGCTTTGGAATTCCCGAACCCGACGTGCCCCCCACCGAGCTGCTCGAACCCGAGGCCATGCGCATGGTCGTGCTGCCCCTCGTCGGCTTCGACCGGCGCGGGCATCGCCTGGGCATGGGCGGTGGCTGGTACGACCGCAACTTCGCCTTCCGCCGGAACGGTCCCGCGCCGCCCTGGCTGGTCGGTGCCGCCTTCGATCTCCAGCGACTCGACCACCTCGATGCCGCCGACTGGGACGTGCCGCTCGATGCCGTGTGCACCGAGACCGCCGTCCACGACCACCGCTCCCGTTCCGAGGACCCTGCATGAGCAAGCGCCGCCGCTACTGGCTGATGAAGTCCGAGCCAGACGCCTTTTCCATCGACGACCTCCAGCGGGTCGGTACCGAGCCGTGGAACGGCGTTCGCAACTACCAGGCGCGCAACTTCATGCGCGACTGCATGAGCGTGGGCGACGGCATCCTCTTCTATCACTCCAACTGCCCTACACCGGGAATCGTCGGCATCGCCACCGTCGCCAGCGAAGCCTATCCGGACGAAACCCAGTTCGACCGAAAGTCGGACTACTACGATCCCAAGAGCTCGCGTGAAGAGCCCCGCTGGCAGCTGGTCGACGTCGCCTTCGAGCGAAAGCTCGGGCGCACGATTTCCCTGGAGGAGATCAAGCAGCACGCCGATGCCTTGGGCGAGGAATTCGCCCTTGTCCGCCGCGGCAACCGGCTGTCGGTCTTCCCCGTCAGCGCCGCGCAGTGGAAGTACCTGCTCGCACTGGAATGAAGCCGCTCCGCCCGCACTCCATCGCTCCAATACCTGGAAACCGCAATGTCTGAAGCCAAGCGCCTGGCCGGCGAAAAAGCCATCGAATACGTCGAGGACGGCATGATCGTCGGGGTGGGCACGGGCTCCACCGTGGCCTACTTCATCGATGCCCTTGCGGGCATCAAGGACCGGATCAAGGGCGCCGTCTCGAGCTCCGATCAGAGTACCGAGCGCCTGCGCAGCCACGGCATCGAGGTCATGGACCTCAACGCCACCGGGCCCCTCTCCCTCTATGTCGACGGCGCCGACGAGTGCGACCCGCACAAGCGCCTCATCAAGGGCGGCGGCGCCGCGCTGACGCGCGAGAAGATCATCGCCGAGGCGAGCCGGACCTTCGTCTGCATCATCGATCCCAGCAAGCGTGTCGATGTGCTCGGCCGTTTCCCGCTGCCGATCGAGGTCATCCCGATGGCACGCAGCCTGGTCGCCCGCGAGATCGTCGCCCGCACCGGCGGCCAGCCGGTCTGGCGCGAGGGCGTGGTAACCGACAACGGCAATCTGGTGCTGGACGTCCACAACCTCTCCATCACCGACCCGGTCGGCCTGGAGGCGGACCTGAACCAGGTGCCGGGCGTGGTCAGCGTCGGCCTCTTCGCCCGTCGCGGCGCGGACGTCGTCATCGTCGGCGGTGAACCACCGACGCTCCTGTAGGCGCGCAGGCCCCACCAGTGTGTACATGACGGGCCCCGGTGCGAACCGGGGCCCGTTTCGTTTGGGGCTGGTGATGGGGATTGGGGATTTGGGATGGGTGATTTGATCCTGGTCCCGTCGCGGATGGCGAGTCACGAATCCTCCTTCAGCACCCAACGTCCAGGGCCCCAGGCTGGATTCCAGCGTTCGGTGGAATGACGGCATGGGGTATCGGCCGCCGTTGGGCTCCCCGTGCGGGCGACGAAGCCCCGAGACCGGGGACGGGTGATGGGTGATGGGTGATTTGATCGTCGTCCCGTCGCGGATGGCGAGTCACGAATCCTCCTTCAGCGCCCAACGTCCAGGGCCCCAGGGCTGGATTCCAGCGTTCGCTGGAATGACGGCATGGGGGATTGGCCGCCGGTGGGCTCCAGGAGCTGGCGACCGATGACCCATCACCCATCACGAATGACCCATCACGGCTCCAAAAAGAAGAAGGCCGGTCCCTTTCGGGGACCGGCCTTCGGTGTAAAT
>NZ_VICE01000056.1 GCF_006546775.1 Marilutibacter aestuarii | reverse complement strand
TTCCTCGCGCGCGGCCTGTTCGCGCGCGGCCTGCTGCTGGGCGGCGAGCTGGCGTGCGGCCTCTTCCTGCTGGCGTTGCTGGTCGGCGGCGCGCTGGCGCTCGAGTTCTTCCTGGCGCTTGGCCTGTTCCTCGGCGCTGATCTTTTCCTGCTCGGCACGCTTCACCGCCGCGGTCTGCTGCGTGGTGATGCTGGTCTTCAGTCGCGCCAGGGCCGGATGCTGGGGGTCGGCCTTTTCCAGCAGGGCGGCCAAGCGCTGGGCTTCGGCGAAGTCCTCGCGCTGGACGCTCTGTTCGATGGCGATGACCGTCATCGGCAGCAGGTCGGTCAATGCACTGGAGACGGCGGCGTCGCCGGGCGCCTTCTCGCGCAGGGCCAGGTAGTACTCGACCGCGTTGTCTTCGGCCGGGGCGTAGAGTCGGTTCTCGGCATAGGCCTTGCGGGCGGCCTCGCGAAGCTCGTCGGTGCCCAGTGCGGAGACCTTGCTCGAGACGGCGTTCTCAGGCGTCACCGCCGGGGCGGTTTCAGCCGGGGTCTCGGCGGTGGCGTCGGTGCCGGCGGCCGGCGAGGCCGGTTCGTCCTTGCCGCAGGCGGCGATCCCCAGCCCGAGGGCCAGCAGCAGCACGGTCCGGGCGGCAACAGCAGCCCGTGACCGATCAGATGTTCGGTGTGTCATTGGTAGAACTCTCCCCTGAAATTCGCTTGTGCGAACACGCATCATTAAATCGCCTCTCGGACGTCGAGTTGTCAAGTAAATATTGATGAACGTCACACTTTAGACAGAAGCCCCGTTCGCGCCACCGGTTTCCTGCTAGCAGAGCCGGAACGTGAACGAGTGCACGCTACCTACTTGCCGATGCAGAAGCTCGAGAAGATGTGGCCGAGCAGGGTGTCGGGATGCATCCGGCCGGTGATCTCGCCCAGCCGGTCATGGGCCTGGCGCAAGGCTTCGGCACTGAGTTCGAGCGCTTCGTGGGCCAGGTGCTGGCGGGCATCGTCCAGTTCGACCAGGGCCTGGCCGAGTGCTTCGACGTGGCGCGCGCGCGCGGTGAACGCCCCGCCCGCATCGCCTTCGCCCACCCGCGACCCGGCAATGCCACGCAGGCGTTCGTGCAGGCCATCGATGCCCTCGCCGGTCCGCGCCGAGACGCGGAGCATGTCACTCGCATCGGCGCTGGCGGCAGCGTTCGCCGCGGGCAGCAGGTCGGACTTGTTGTGGATCCACAGGACCTGGGGCACGTCGCGGATTGCGTCGGCCACGGCGCGGCGGCCGCCCTCGGGGTCGCGCGCGTCGAGCACCACAAGCGCCAGGTCCGCTCGCGCCAGCTCGCCACCGGCGCGGCGCATGCCTTCGCGCTCGATCGCGTCTCCCCCCTCGCGCAGGCCGGCGGTGTCGACCAGGGTCAGCTCAATCCCGTCGATCCGGAGGGTTTCATGCAGGAGGTCGCGGGTGGTACCGGCGATCTCGGTGACGATGGCGCGGTCGCTGCCGGCCAGTACGTTGAGCAGGGAGCTCTTGCCGGCATTGGGCGGGCCGACCAGGACCGCGTGCAGGCCGTCGCGCAGGCGGCGGCCGCGTTCGGCCGCCTGCAGCAGCTCGCCCAGGTCGGCGGCCAGTGCTGCCATGCCTTGGCGGAGCGCGTCGCCGCCCAGGGTGTCGATGGGTTCGTCGGCGAAATCGATGGCCGCCTCGACGTGCACCCGCAACGCGACCAGGGCATCGCCAATGGCATCGACGCGCCGGGAGAAGTCGCCCTCAAGCGCGCGCCGCGCCGCCCGCGCCGCCGTCAGGTCGGCGGCGGCGATCAGGTCGGCGACGGCCTCGGCCTGGGCCAGGTCCAGGCGGCCTTCGAGGAAGGCACGTTCGCTGAACTCGCCCGGCCGTGCGCGTCGTGCGCCAAAGGCAACGCACGTCGCGACCAGCGCCTGCAGGACAGCGGGGCTGCCGTGGGCCTGGAGCTCGACCACGTCTTCGCCGGTGTAGCTCGCGGGCGCGCGGAAATACAAGGCGATGCCGTCGTCGAGCACGACATCGTCGACGTCGCGGAAGCGCACGTGGTGGGCGTGGCGCGCGTCGAGTTCGCGATGGCAGATCGATTGCGCGATGAGGCGGGCCCGCGGGCCCGACAGGCGCACGATCCCCACGCCCCCGGCGGCGGGACCGGTGGCGATGGCGGCGATGGTGTCGCGGGCGGGGTCGCTCATGGGCGCTATGGTCGCATGGCGCAGGTACCGGTTTGCACCGGCTTGGAGTGTCGCCCGCGGTTCGAGGGTGGCTCCCGGCTCGACCCCCGGGCTTTCCAGATGCGGCCGCGGCGTTCGTCGCTTGGACCGGGGCTGCGGTCAGCGGAGTGCAAAGAAGAACGGCGGGCATCGCTGCCCGCCGTTCCGGTCATTCCCGCTTGCGTCGTGTCGTCAGCCCTTGGCGGGCGCGTCCGCGTATTTCTTGGTCATCCACCACTGCTGCAGCAGGCCCAGCGAACCATTGGTGACCCAGTACAGGACCAGGCCCGCCGGGAAGAACGCGAACATCACGCCGAACACCAGCGGCATGAACTGCATCATCTTCTGCTGCATCGGGTCCATGCCGGTCATCGGCGTCAGCTTCTGCGTGGCCCACATGACGGCCGCGTTGACGATCGGCAACACGAAGAACGGATCGCGCGCGGTCAGGTCCTGGATCCAGAGGATCCACGGCGCGTGCCGCAGCTCGACCGATTCCAGCAAGGTCCAGTACAGCGCCAGGAAGATCGGCATCTGCACCAGCATCGGCAGGCAGCCGCCGACCGGGTTGATCTTCTCCTTCTTGTACAGCTCCATCATCGCCTGCTGGAACTTCTGGCGATCGTCGCCGTAGCGCTCCTTGAGTTGCTGGATGCGCGGCTGGAACTTGCGCATGCGCGCCATCGACTTGTACTGCGCGCTCGAGAGCGGGAACATCGCCAGCTTGATGATCAGCACCAGGCCGATGATCGCCCAGCCCCAGTTGCCGACGAGGGCGTGGATCTTCTCCAGCAGCCAGAACAGGCCGTTGGCCAGCGCGGCGAAAATGTCGAAGCGGCTGTAGTCGACCGCGCGGTCCAGGCCCTTGACGCCCTGCGCCTGGATGCCCTCCACCAGCTTCGGACCCACCCACAGGCGAGCCTCGGTGACGGCGGTGCCGCCGGCGGCGACGTTGAACGACGGGCCACGGCTCTCGATGCCGTAGCGGCCGTCGCCCGAGTCGAGCACGAACAGCGACGCCTGGTCGGCCTGCGGGATCCAGGCGGCGAAGAAGTGGTGCTGCAGCATCGCGACCCAGCCACCGGTGACGGTGCGGTCGAGCGGGCCGTCTTCGACGAAGTCGTCGTAGCTGCGGCGGTCGTATTCGCCGTCGTACCAGACCGCGCCCTGGAAGCTGTAGCCCTCCGCGCTCATCGGGCCGCTGTTCTTGACGATCGCCGGGACACGGTCGAGCTGGCGGTAGACGTAGCCCTGCCAGGGCTGGCTGCCCTGGTTGACGACTTCGTCGCGCACGCCGATGGCGTAGTCGCCACGCTTGAAGGTGTAGCTGCGGCGGATGGTCACGCCATCGGGCCCGGTCCAGACGAAGGGCACCACGACCTGGTCCTGGCCGGGCGCCAGGTTGAAGTTGCGCGGTTCGCCTTCAAGCCGGAAAGCGCCGTTGCTGCCCGGCGCGGCCTGCTGGCTGCTCCAGCCGGTGCGGGCAATGAAGTACTGCGCCGGGTCGCGCGTGAAGAGGCGGACCGGCGGGCTGTCGTCGTCCGCGGTCTGGCCGTAACCGAGCAGCTCGACCTCGCGCATTTCGCCGCCGGTCATTTCCACGCGCAGCACGTCGGTCGCCACCGTGACCACGGGGCCATCCGCCGCCGGCGCGGCCGGCTGGCCAGGAGCGGTCGCCGTCGCACTGGGCACCGTGCCGGCGCCGGCGGTCGGCACCTGGGCCGTGCTTCCCGGGACGGACGCGCCGGAAACCGTGGCGGTGGTCGGGGCCGGCGATTCGGGCGCCTGTTCCTTGTTCCACTCCATCCACAGCAGGGTTGCCACCATCAGCCAGGCAATGATCAGGAAAACGCGGGTCTGGTTCATGGGGACTCGTGGACTGGAATGAAGGGAAGGAGCGGCGGGCCGACACTTTTGTATGTGGCCGTTGCCGGCGGGGTACAAGCTCAGGCGGGCGGCGGTTCGCCGTCGTGGGCCCGCCGGGGCGGCGCCGGCGGTGC
>NZ_VICE01000055.1 GCF_006546775.1 Marilutibacter aestuarii | reverse complement strand
GGACACGCCGCCGCCCGCCGATCCGGACGAGCGGGCGCCACCGACGCTGCCCGGGGACGTCGACAGCGTGCGCTGGTACGAGCTGACCGCGCGCGGTTTCCGCCTCAGCCGCACGCCGCTCGATGTCTCGGCGCCGCTGGCCCAGCACCGCGAACGTTCGCGCGCGGCGTGGGTGTTCACCTCCGCCACGCTGGCGATCGGCGGGCGTTTCGAGCACTACGCGCGCAAGCTCGGCCTGGAGGCCCCGCGGACCCTGCTCGCGCCCAGCCCCTTCGACTGGCCGCGGCAGGCGCTGTGCTACCTGCCGCGAGGCCTGCCCGAGCCGGCATCGCGCGAGTATGGCGCGGCCCTGCTCGATGCCGTGCGGCCGGTGCTCGAGGCATCGGGTGGGCGCGCCTTCCTGCTGTTCGCTTCGCACCGCGCGCTGCGCGAGGTCGCCGCGCTGCTCCGTGCAGCCGAGGCGCCCTGGCCCCTGTTCGTGCAGGGCGAGGCCCCGCGTGGCCTGCTGCTGGAGCGCTTCCGCGCCTCGGGCAACGGCGTGCTGCTGGGCGCGGCGAGCTTCCGCGAGGGCGTCGACGTCGCCGGCGAGGCGCTGAGCGTGGTGGTCATCGACAAACTGCCCTTCGGCGCGCCCGACGATCCGGTGTTCGAGGCCCGCCTGGAGGCGATCCGTCGCGCCGGCGGCAATCCGTTCCGCGACGAGCAGTTGCCGCAGGCCGTCATCGCCCTCAAGCAGGGCGCAGGACGCCTGATCCGCAGCGAGGGCGACCGCGGCGTGCTGGTCCTGTGCGACCCCCGCCTGCTGGGCAAGAGCTACGGTCGCGTGTTCCTCGATTCGCTGCCGCCGCTGCCGCGCAGCCGCGAGATCGACGACGTGCAGGCGTTCTTTGGGGGACAATGCAAGGCCCCGGTTCCCGCGCCCACGGGCGAGGACCTGTTCTGAAGGAGGCCAGGCATGCCCAGCGATCCCCCCCGCGTCCATGGACTGGGCGGCATTTTCTTCAAGGCCGAGGATCCCGAGGCGCTCGGCGCCTGGTATGCCGAGCACCTGGGTGTCGGCGTGCAGGCGTGGGGCGGCGCGGTGTTCCCCTGGCGTCGCGCCGACACCGGCCAGGATGCCTTCACCGTCTGGTCGCCGTTCAAGGCGACGACGGAGTACTTCAAGCCCAGCGACAAGCCCTTCATGCTCAATTTCCGCGTCGATGACCTCGAGGCGACGCTGGCGGCCCTGCGCGAGGAGGGCTGCAACGTCCTGGACCGGCGCGAGGATGGCGAGCAGGGCCGTTTCGGCTACGTCATGGACCCGGAAGGACACCTGGTCGAACTCTGGGAGCCGGCGCCGGACCCCGCTTCGGCGGGGGAGGCAGGCGCGTGAGGCTGCTCGCACTGGAAACCGCCACCGAGGCCTGCTCGGTCGCGCTCTGGCTTGACGGAGACGTCGTGGAGCGCTTCGCGATCGCACCGCGCCAGCATGCCGAACTGACCCTGCCCTGGGCCGGCGAACTGCTGGCCGAAGCCGGCATCGCCCGGTCGCAACTCGACGCGATCGCGGTCGGGCGCGGCCCCGGGGCGTTCACCGGCGTGCGCCTGGCCATCGCGCTGGCGCAAGGCATGGCGCTGGCGCTCGACCGGCCGGTCGTCCCGGTCTCCACCCTGCTGGCGCTCGCGACGCGCGCGCCGGGCGGCGGCGATGACGGCCCGGTGCTGGCCGCGATTGATGCCCGGATGGGCGAGGTGTACGCCGCGGCGTTCGCGCGCCGCGACGGCGCCTGGCGGGCGCTCGACGCCGAGCGCGTGTCGCCGCCTGGCGACGTCGAACTGCCGGCCGATCCGGCGGGGCACGGTTGGCACGGCGTGGGCACAGGGTTCGCCGCGGTCGATGGCGCGTTGCGCCAGCGCCTGGGGGCGCGACTGGCGACGGTCGCCGACGACGCGCTTCCGCATGCGGCCGACGTCGCCCGCCTCGGCGCGGAGGCCTTCGCGAAGGGCGAGGCGGTGGCGCCCGAGCGGGTCGAACCGGCCTACCTGCGCAACAACGTCGCCCTCACCCTGGTCCAGCAGCAGGCCCTCAAGGGCCGTTGAGGCGCGGCCTCAGTCGTCCACGAGCGTGCCGCCTGGCAGGAAGTTCCAGGTCCGGGTCACGTGCAGGATGTCCGGGTCTTCCTCGGTCCGCGGCAGCGGCGGGTAGGGCTCGGCCAAGCGCGCGATCCGCAACGCCGAGGAGTCGAGCAGGGGCGTGCCGCTGCTCTTGATGATCTCGGCCCGCTCGACGGAGCCGTCGCGGCGGATCGCCACGCTGATCACCACCTGGCCGGCCAGCCGGCGCCGACGCGCCTCGTCGGGGTAGTTGAGGTTGCCCACGCGCTCGACCCGGTCCACCCATTCGCGCAGGTAGGCGGCCCACGCGTATTCCTGCGTGCTGGCGGAGACGAACTTGCGCTTGGGCCGCTTGGCGTAGCGCTCCGAGCGCAGGTGGATCTCCGCGGCCAGGCGCGCCATCGCCATGTCGCGTTCGACCTTGAGGTCGCCGCGTGGCAGCGGCAGCTCGTCGGGGTCGGGCGTGTCGCGGGCCGGCGGCGCGCGATCCTCGCCACGGGTGCTGGCGACCACCCGTGCTTCCGGCGGGGGTTGCGCGGCGGGCG
>NZ_VICE01000054.1 GCF_006546775.1 Marilutibacter aestuarii | reverse complement strand
GCCGATTACGTCAATGTCGATGTCTTCTACGCGACCAACCGCAGCCCGGACGCCGCGTTCGACAGCCGGCCCGCGGCGGATCGCTTCACCGCCACGAATGCGGGAAAGCTGACCTACGGGCAGGCGCGGGTCAGCATCCCGAAAAGCCATGTCGCCGGTGAGCTGGAATCGCCGCGCTGGTACCTGCTCGAGTTCGAGGAGGACCCCGCCCGCCATGTCGTGCTGCAGGATGTCCGTCGCCTTCCAGAGGGCGCTTTCTTCGGAGCGCTGCAGTCGCGCGTGCGCGATGCGGGCGACAGCAGCGCCTTCGTCTTCGTGCACGGTTTCAACGTCAGTTACCGCGATGCCGCCCGCCGCACCGCGCAGCTGGCCTACGACCTGCGCTTCGACGGTGCGCCGGTGTTCTACAGCTGGCCCTCGCAGGCATCGCTGACGGGCTATTTCACCGACGAAGAGACGATGGCCAGGACCGTGCCGTTGATCGAGGGTTTCCTGGCGGACATGGCCGACCGCTCCGGTGCACGGAACCTGTACGTGATCGGCCACAGCATGGGGACGCGCGGCGTCACCCGCGCGCTCCGCAACCTGGTGGCCCGTCGCCCGGACCTGCGCGGTCGCTTCCGCGGGATCATCCTGGCCGCGCCCGACATCGACGCCAAGGTCTTCCGCGAGCAGTTGGCACCGGCGATGCACCTGGCCAGCGGTCGGGTGACGCTATACGCCTCGTCCGAGGACCTCGCGCTCAAGGCCTCCCGGCAGGTCAACCGAGGTCCCCGCGCCGGCGACTCGAGCGAGGGCGTGATGCTGGTGGACGGCATCGACACGATCGATGTCTCCGGCGTCGACCAGAGCATCCTGGCCCACTCCTACTTCATGGAGTCGGACCAGGTCATGGGCGATATCCGGCAGATGCTGCGGGGCAACCTGCCGGCCGCCGAGCGCAAGCCCCTGCAGACGGTGAAGCTGCGCGAAGGGGTGTTCTGGAAACTGCTGCCACCGTGAACGCGGCGCCCGTGGCGCCCGCGGCGCCCGTGTCCGGCGCGGCGCGCCGACGCCTAGCTGTCGCTGCCGGGTGAAGGCGGCGCGGTGTCGTTGTCCCTGGACGTGTCGCGTTCAGCGAGCTTCTTGGCCTGTTTCTCGTCTTTTTTCTTCTTCTTCGCGATCTCGCGCTGTCGCTTTTCGTACGAATAATTGGGCTTTGCCATCGAGCGTTCCGTTGGAGGGTGTCCGTGCAGTGTACGGGTTCGCGTCGCCGTGGCCCTCGTCGGTGGCCGGCCGAGGGTTTCACCCGGTTGCCACTCCGATCGCGATAGCGTCCGTGCATCCCCCACGCAACGAGTGAATCCATGAGCAAGAAGAAGATCGCCATCCTCGCCACCGATGGCTTCGAACAGTCCGAACTGGTGGAACCGCGCGACGGCCTGCGCGCCGCCGGCTTCCATGTCGATGTCGTGTCGCCGGGCGGCGTGCGCATCCGTGGCTGGTCGGGCAAGGACTGGGGCGATGAAGTCGAGGTGGATGTCGCGCTCGACGATGCCTCGCCCGATGCCTACGACGCCCTCGTGCTGCCCGGTGGCGTGATCAATCCCGACAAGCTGCGTATCGACGAATCGGCGGTGGCGTTCGTGCGCGCGTTCGACGAAGCCGCCAAGCCGCTCGCGGCGATCTGTCACGGCCCGTGGCTGCTGGTGCAGTCCGGGGCAGCCAAGGATCGCACGCTGACATCATGGCCTTCGGTCCGCACCGACCTGGAGAATGCCGGCGGGCGCTGGCGCGACGCAGAGGTGGTGGTGGACGGCCACGTGATCACCAGCCGCAAGCCCGACGACATTCCGGCATTCACCCGCGCGGTGATCGATGCGCTGTCCTGACGCCAGGGCCGCGGTCGCATGATCGCGACTTTCGCCGCCTGCCTGTTCGGCCTGGTCGCCGGCGCGCGCACCTTCACCGCGCCGGCCGTGCTCGCCTGGGCGGCGCGAAGCGGTGCCCTCGAGCTGCAGGGCACGCCCCTGGAATGGCTGGGGGGCAACTGGGCACCTTGGTTGTTCACCCTGCTGGCACTGGCGGAACTCGCCGGCGACAAGTCGCCGCGCGCTCCGAGCCGCAAGACACTGCCGGCCGCCACGGCACGCGTGCTGTCGGGCGCGTTCTGCGGCTGGGCGGT
The DNA here is from genome assembly GCF_006546775.1 of Marilutibacter aestuarii. Classification (GTDB taxonomy): domain Bacteria; phylum Pseudomonadota; class Gammaproteobacteria; order Xanthomonadales; family Xanthomonadaceae; genus Marilutibacter; species Marilutibacter aestuarii. The sequence continues at coordinate 41,926 of NZ_VICE01000054.1, read as the reverse complement.
CGCGCTGTCGATGGGGGGCGCCTGGCCGCTTCCGGTCCTGGCCGGCGCAGTTGCCGCGGTGCTGGGCACACGCGGCGGCTATCGGATGCGCATGGGCCTGGCCACTCGTATCGGCAAGGACTGGCCCGCGGCCCTGCTTGAGGACGTGGTTGCGCTCACGCTGGCGCTGGGCGCCGTTGCGCTGCTGGCGGGCGGCCAGGACTGACGGCCGCCGGCGTCAGTCGGGCAGGTCCAGGACCGGGACGAAACCGCCGAACACCATGCGCTTGCCATCGAACGGCATGGGATGTGCCTTGGGATCGAAGCGGGGGTCGTCGCCGTCCATCATTTTCTTCATGAAGGCGTCGCGCGTGGCCTTGTCCGGCCACTCGATCCAGGAGAACGCCACGGTCTCCGCGTCGGTCGCCTGGACCGCACCGAAGAAATCGGTGTGCTTGCCGCGCGGCACGTCGTCGCCCCAGCATTCCACGATCCGCAGCGCCCCATACTCCATGATCACCTGGTCCATCGCACGGGCGTGCGCGACGAAGGCGTCCTTGTTGGCGGTGGGGACGGCGATGATGAATCCGTCGACATAGGTCATGGTGGGCTCCGCTCGGCGTGGCGCGCGACGGGCGCGCCTTCACCGATACGACGGTCGGCGGCGGCGAGGATCGACACGCCATTGGACGCCCGCCGATAATGCCCGCATGAACAGGACTCGCGATGACCACGACCTGTCCGCCCGCCTGGGTGGCACTGCGCTTGCGGGGATCGGCGCGTTCGCCGCGTGCGCGACCGCGGCGCAATGGCTTCGCGCCGACCTGGACTGGCAGCAGGTGCCGCTGAGCTTCTATCTGGTGGGCCCATACGGCGCCTGGGTGCAGGGTGCGTATCTCGCGCTGGCGTTGGCCCTGGTCCTGCTCGGCCTGGGCTGGTATCGCGCGCTGAGTGCGGCCGCGCGCAGCGCGGCGCCGCTGCTGCTGTTCGTCGTGGCCGCGGTGGCCCTGGCCGTGACTGCCCTGGCGGAGACCGGCCGCCTGGGCCAACCGCCCCGCCTGGAAGCCCTGGTGCATGGACTCGCCGCACAGACCGCCTTCCTGTGCGTCACCGTCGCCATGCTGCTGCAAGCCTGGCGCCTGCGCGGCGACCCCGTCTGGCGCCACCGATTCGCCGGTGCGTTCGCGCTGGCCCTGCTCGCCTTCATCGGCCTGTGGGTGCATGCGCTCTGGCGCGAAGCCCCGCGCGGCCTGACCCAGAAGCTCGAGATCCTGCTGATCCTCGCCTGGCTGGCGCTCTCTGCCGCGGCCCTGCGCAGCGGCCCGCGCGGTCAGATCTTCGTGCCGACCGGCAGGTAGCGCCACTGTCCCGGCGGCATCGCGCCCTCGGGGCCCTTGCCGATCGGGATGCTGCCGATCCGCAAGCGCCGGATCGACAGCACCGACAGGCCGACCTGCGCGCACATGTCCTGCAACTGGCCCTCGCGCACGCCCTTGAGCGCGAAACGCAGGCGTGTTTCGTTCTGCCAGCTGACCTTGCACGGGGGTAGCGCGCGGTCCTGGAAGGACAGTCCATGGTTGAGCCGGCGCAAGCCCCAGGGCGCCAGCTCGCCCTGGACCTCGACCAGGTACTCGTGCTCGATCAGATCGGCATCCTCGGTCAGCCGCCGCCAGACACGGCCGTCCTGGGTGAGGATCATCAGGCCGCTGGCATCGGTATCGAGGGGCACCAGTGGGGTCAGTCGATGGAAGTGACGCTCCAGCGGCCGGATGCCCGACGGGTCGTGCGTCCAGTGCGAGCTTGGCTGGACCAGGGCCGCGGCCATGCGCCTGCCTTCGATCGCGTCGTAGCCCGGCGGCTTGTGCAGCAGCACCGTGGCCGGCTCGACATCCTCCAGGCGCGCGTCCGGATGCAGCTCGACCGTGGCCTCGGCGACCGGATGCTGCGGCGACTCGACCACCTGGCCATCCACCGACACCCAGCCGTTGCGGATGTATTGCTCGGCATCCGCGCGCGAGCACCTGAACAACTCGGCGACGCGGTGGGCGAGGCGGACGGGGTCTGGCATGGGCGCAATACGGCGGGGCAGGGGGGGCTGGCAGTGTAGCGGCCCGGCACCGGGCGTGCTGGCTGGGCCGCGTTGCCTGAACGAAGCGTTTGCCGGCTGCGCGGCGTTCTGCAACCATCCATCGTGCGATTGCAGTTGCGGTCGCTTGCAGGGGGCGCCGTTGGACTATCTGGACATTTTCGAACGTTCGCCCAACCCGTACATGGTCCTGGACCGCGGGTTGCGCTACGTCGCCGTCAACCGTGCCTATGAGTCGGTGGTCGGGCGCACGCGCGACGTGCTGCTCGGGGTGGGCCTGTTCGAGGCCTTCCCCGGCGACGGCACGCGCCTGGGCGAGACCAATGTCGCCCTGCTGCGACAATCGATCGAGCGGGTCTTCGCCACCGGCGAGCGCGACGTCCTGAGCCTGATCCGCTACGCGATCGAGCGACCGGGCGAGGCCGGGCCGGTCATGGAGGACCGCTACTGGTCGGCCACGCACACGCCGCTGTTCGACAGCGCGGGCCGGGTCGTGCATGTCCTGCAGCACACCACCGACGTCACCCACCTGCAGCGCCTCAACCAGGCGCTCGCGCGGGCCACCGGGGCGTCGCAGGAGCAGATCGAGTTCGGCATGTTCGAGCGTGCGCGCAAGGTGCAGGAGCACAATCGCGCGCTCGAACACCGCATCAGCGACCTGGAGACCCTGTTCGCGCAGGCACCCGGGTTCATGGCCTACCTGTCCGGGCCCGAGCACCGGTTCACCCTGGCCAACCGCGCCTACGAAACCCTGGTGGGCCGCGACCGCGACCTGATCGGACGGGTACTGGAAGAGGCCTTGCCGGAGGCGGCCGGCCAGGGCTTCGTCGCGCTGCTCGACGAGGTGTACCGCAGTGGCCGGCCCTATGTCGGCCAGGCAGTGCCCCTGCGACTCCAGCGCGAACCCGGCGCCGAACCCGAGGAGGTGGTGCTCGACTTCGTCTACCAGCCGGTGAAGGACGCCGCTGGAAAGGTCGTTGGCATCTTCGTCCAGGGCAACGACATGACCGCGCAGGTCGCCGCACAGGCCGAGGTCGAACTCTTCCACAACAATCTCGCCGAGCTGGTCGAGCAGCGCACGCAGGCCTTGAAGGTCAGCGAGGAGGAGCGGCTGGCCGCGCAGGCCGCCCTGCACCAGTCGCAGAAGCTCGAGGCGATCGGCCAGCTCACCGGCGGCGTGGCGCACGATTTCAACAACCTGCTGCAGGTCATCGGCGCCAACCTCGAGCTGCTGGAAGGGCAGGTTCCTGAAGGGGGCGCCAACCAGCGCCTTGCCTCGGCCCGGAATGCGGTCCAGCGCGGCGCCCAGCTGGTATCGCAGCTGATGGCCTTCGCTCGACGCGACCCGCTCAACGTGGCCGTGTTCGATCCGGCGCGCACCCTCGCGACGCTGGCCGACATGCTCGAGCGGACCCTGGGCGAGGGACGGGACATTGCGCTCGAGCTCGACCTGGACTGCGAGACGCGGATCAGGACCAACCCGCAGCAGTTCGAGACGGCGATCCTCAACATGGTGATCAACGCCCGCCACGCGATGCCCCACGGCGGCAAGGTCCGCATCGAGTGCCGCTGCGTGGACGGCGCCGAAGCCGGGCAGGACGGCGAGCGGGTCCGCATCACCATCGCCGACACCGGCATGGGCATGGCGCCCGAGGTCGTGGAGCACATCTTCGAGCCTTTCTTCACCACCAAGCCGCAGGGGGAGGGGACCGGACTGGGACTGGCCGCGGTCTATGGTTTCGTCCAGCAGAGCGGCGGCGAGATCCGCGTCGACAGCGTCCCCGGCAAGGGGAGCCGCTTCACGCTCTACCTGCCGACCACCGACCAGCCGGACGAGGTGCTCGTCGCCGAGGCGGACACGATCCCGCGCGGACGCAACGAGATCGTGCTGCTGGTGGAGGACGACGAAGGCGTGCGTCGCACCGGCGTGGACATGCTGCTCGACCTGGGTTACGACGTCGTGCAGGCCTCGCATGCCGCGATGGGGCGTGCCCTGCTCGATGAGGGCCTGCGTCCCGCGCTGCTGTTCAGCGACGTGGTGATGCCCGGCCCCATGCACAGCTTCGAACTGGTCGCGCACGTGCAGTCAGAGCTGCCCGCCACCGCCGTGCTGATGACCTCGGGCTACGCGCAGGCCTCCCTTGCGCGTTCGGGCGCCGCCCGCCCGGACGTGCCGATGCTCGCCAAGCCCTACACCCGCGCGGACCTCGGGCGCCACGTGCGCGCCGCCATCGACGGCCACCGGTTGCCGCCTTCGCTGCGCGTGCTGCTGGTGGAAGACAACGACGACGACAGGCTGCTCACCAGCGAACTGCTCGAGGCCTGTGGGATGGACGTGGCGCACGCGGACAGTGCCGAGGAGGCCCTCAGGAAGCTCGCGGAGTCGCCGCGAGACGTGCTCCTCACGGATGTCGAGCTGCCGGGTTGCGACGGCATCGAGCTCGCTCGCAGGGCGCGCGCGCGCCAGCCCGGCCTGCGCGTGGTGTTCGTCACCGGCCACGACGAAGAGGCGGTGCGCGAGCGGGGCGGGGTGGGGGCGACCCTGTCCAAGCCCTTCTCGCGCGCGCAGCTGACCTCCGCCATTGCCCTGGCCACCCAGTCGCTGGAGGCCACGTCGTCGCTCCCAGGCTGAACGTTCCGGGACGGCGGACCGGTCGCCGTCGCGGGCGCATGAGAGAATGCCCGCCCCCGAGCGCACGAGCCGCCCCCAGTCCATGAAGACCCCCACCGCGCTGATGGCGCTGATCGAGGACGGCGTCATCGATGCCGTGCTGCGCCCGCTCAAGAGCGGCAAGGAAGCGGCGGTGTACCTGGTCCGCAGCGGCGACCACGTGCGCTGCGCCAAGGTCTACAAGGACATGGCGCAACGCAGTTTCCAGCAGCGGGTGCAGTACCAGGAAGGGCGCAAGGTCCGCGGCAGTCGCGAAGCACGGGCCATCGGCAAGGCGACCCGCTACGGCAGGCGGCAGCAGGAAGCCGAATGGAAGAACACCGAGGTCGATGCGCTCTACCAGCTGCGCGACGCCGGCGTACGCGTGCCCGAACCGCATGGCTTCTTCCACGGCGTGCTGGTGATGGAACTGGTCGTCGACGCCGACGGCGCGCCGGCGCCCCGCCTGGGCGAGGTCGAGCTGGGTCCGGAACAGGCGCGGGCATTCCATGGCGTGCTCGTGCGGCAGGTCGTGCGGATGCTGTGCTGCGGCCTGGTCCATGGCGACCTGTCGCCCTACAACGTCCTCGTCGGCGCGGAGGGTCCGGTGGTGATCGACTTCCCGCAGGTGGTCAGCGCGGCGGGCAACAACGCGGCGCGGAGGATGCTGTTGCGCGACGTCAACAACCTCACCGCATGGCTCGGTCGATCGGCACCGGAACTGCTGGACACCTGGTACGGCGAGGAGATGTGGGCACTCTACGAAGCCGGTGCCCTCGCGCCCGATACCGACCTGAGCGGCCACTTCGAGCACGACGAGCACGAAGCCGACATCGAAGGCGTGCGCGACGCGATCAACGAGGCCCGCGACGAAGCGCTGATCCGCCAGCAGGGCCGGGAAGCGGCCGAACTGGAGGACTGACCCGGCCGGGCGCGGTTCACGCCGGGCCATCGGCCGACGTTCTCCAGGTCGAAGGGCAATGACGCCCATCCCGGAGGACACCCCATGACCCGCATCTATCGCGGCCAGGCCCAGATCGAGAGCCTGGACACGTACTTCATCGACGCACTTGGCCTGTGCCGGACCGCGGCAGGCTGGCTGCAGCCTCGCAACCGCAACGTCCTGCTGGACGCCAACGACGCCGACGCCACCACCGTGCGCACCGCGCTGACGACCTACTTCGGCGTCCAGTTCGGCGCCGGCCCAGCGCCGGCGCTGGGCCCGGGCGACACCGTCTTCGTCGATACCGCGCAGACCGTGTATGCCGCCATCGCCACCGCGCTCAATACCTGGACCGTCTACATCGAGTACGCGGACTGGCAGGACCACGATCCCGACGAGTACGCATCGGCGCGCCCGCCGGTGGTGTTCCCCGATGCCGAAGGCAACGTGGATGCCGGCAACCCCAACAGCTTCCAGGCGACCTGGGCCGACGTCCGCAACAACATGAACCGCGGCACCCAGAGCTATGTGTTCATGCACAACGGGCTGCCGGTCACGGTGTCGCCAGCGCGCGACCTGTCGTTCCGGATCCAGCTGAACACGCGCTTCCGCAATGCCGACGACATGCTCAAGCAGGAGACGATCATCCACGAGATGTCGCATGCGCTCGCCGACACCAACGACGCGGCCTACGCCGACACGATCGCCCAGGCGCGCCTGATCTGCGCCGCACACGGCGCGCCGACGGCGCGCGACACCGCCGACTGCTGGGGCTTCTTCCCCTTCGACCTCTAGGACCTGGCATCGGGCGCCGGGTGCCGCGCAGGGCCGGGGCGGATGGCGCGGGCACCCGGCGCCCCGAGGGGCGATGGTAAAGTGGAGCGCTCGCCCGCACCGGAGCCAGCGTCCATGTCCATTGCCCCCGCCTTCCATCCCATCGGTACCCCCGGCGTCGCGTGGGGGGCGGCCGAGCGCGGGCAATGGCTGGCGCGGCAGTCCAGGCAACGCAGTTACCGGGAAGACGTCGTCGACGCGATCGATCGCCTGCGCACCCGCTTCGACGTGGAGGACTACGGGCGCCTGGTCTACGGCGAAGAGGCCTACCCGCTGTATGCCGTGCGCAGCCGCGACTGGCATGACGAGCGCCCGGTCGTGCTGGTGACCGGCGGCGTCCATGGCTACGAAACCAGCGGCGTGCATGGCGCGCTGCGTTTCCTCGACCTGTATGCCGCCGACTATGCGGACCGCGTGAACCTGCTGGTGGTGCCCTGCGTGAGTCCCTGGGCCTATGAGCGCATCCACCGCTGGAACCCGGATGCGATCGACCCCAACCGGTCCTTCGTCGAGGACAGTCCCGCGGGTGAATCGGCCGCGTTGATGCGCCTGGTGGCGCCGCTCCAGGGGCGCGTGCGGGTGCACGTGGACCTTCACGAGACCACCGACAGCGACGAGAGCGAGTTCCGGCCCGCGCTGGCGGCGCGGGACGGCAAGCCGTTCGAGCCGGGCGAGATCCCGGATGGCTTCTACCTGGTCGGCGACACCGCGAACCCGCAATCGGACTTCCAGCGGGCGATCATCGAAGCCGTGGCCAAGGTCACCCACATCGCTCCCGCCGACGCGCGCGGCGAGATCATCGGTTCGCCGGTCGTCGCACCGGGCGTGATCAACTACCCGCTCAAACCGCTGGGCCTGTGCGCGAGCATCACCGGAGCGCGCTACACCACCACCACCGAGGTGTACCCCGACAGCCCCAGGGCGACGCCCGAACAGTGCAACGAGGCCCAGGCCACCGCGGTGCGCGCGGCGATCGACTACGCACTCGCGCACCACTGAGCGCCTTCCGCGCAGCACCGGCCGCTCGCCAAGCGGCCCGGACGGGTTCCGGTGCCGGCGCATTCCGGTCATGCTGTGCGCGGTTTTCCACGAAGACGTCCCTGCATGCACCTGCGGTTCCCAAGCGCCTGCGACATCGACCAGCATGACTTCGCCGCCATCCTCGACGCCATCCACGACGAGGTCCGCCAGCGCCTGGGCGAAGGTCGCCAGGCCGACTACATCAAGGCCCTGGCCGAAGTATCGCTGGACGGCTTCGGCATGGCCCTGGTCCTTCGCGACGGCCGCGTGTTCGAGGTGGGTTCGGCGCGCCATCGGTTCACGATCCAGAGCATCTCCAAGGTCCACACGCTGACCCTGGCGCTTGACGCCGTGGGCGATGCCCTCTGGGAGCGGGTGGATCGCGAGCCCTCGGGCGACGCCTTCAATTCGCTCATCCAGCTCGAGTACGAGAAGGGCATTCCGCGCAATCCGTTCATGAATGCCGGCGCGCTGGTGGTCGCCGACGTGGTGCTGTCGAGCTGCAGCGACGCGCGCTCGCGCCTGCTTGCGTTCATGCGCGCCCGTTCGGGCAACCCCGGGGTGGCCTGCGACGAGGACGTGGCGCGCTCGGAGGCGGAGACCGGCCACCGCAACCTCGCGCTGGCGCATTTCATCAAGAGTTACGGCAACCTGCACAACCCCGTGGAGGACGTGCTGGATTTCTACTACCACCAGTGCGCACTGAGCATGGACTGCGTCGACCTGGCCAGGAGCATGCAGTACCTGGCCGGCAACGGGCATTGCAGCGTCTCAGGCGAGCAGGTCGTCAGCGGCGAACTGGCGACCCGCATCAACGCCATGATGATGACCGCGGGCACCTACGATGCCGCCGGCGACTTCGCGTTCTACGTCGGATTGCCGGCCAAGAGCGGCGTCGGCGGCGGCATCGTCGCCGTGGTCCCGCACGTGCTCAGCCTGTGCGTGTGGTATCCCGGTCTCGACGACAAGGGCAATTCGCTGCTGGGCCGGTATGCGTTGCATCGTTTCAGCCGGATGACCGGCCTGTCGGTGTTCTGAGGCGTCCCCGGACCGGATCCGGTCGCCGATACCCAAGCCCGGCGGTCTTGGCTATGCTCGCGCGATGAGCCCGCATGGAACCGGCGGTCGAAGCCCCGGGGGAATCGACGGGCGCACGCCTGCCCATGGCGGACCTGCACGCGCGGCTGGCGCGAAACGGTGCGGTCGCGCACGCTCGACGGCTCGACCCTGGATCTGGCGGGCCCCTCGATTGCGCCGTCGAGTTGCACAACGGCGGGCGCACGTTCCACCTGGTGCGATCGCGGCGGTGGTACGACGCCCAACCGCCGCTGCTGCCCTGATCCGCAGCGCTGACTGGGCAGCGCTGCGGGCTTCAATCCAGGCGCACGTCCGCCACCTTGTCCTGGTAGTCCTTCTTGGGGTCGACACCCAGCAACAGCTTCACGCCCGCCAGGAAATTGGATTCGTTGAGCCAGATCTCGGCATGCTCGGCGTCGAAGCGAAGCAGGGTCAGCTTGGGGTCGTCCTTGCCCTCGAACCACGCCGCGATGAAGGGATTCCACAGGCGATCGATCACCGCCCTGTCGTTGTCGACGACCAGGCTGCCCTGGATGCTGGCGAACAGCTCGTGGTCCTTGGCGGAAAAGGCCGCGATCGCGCGGCGGCTCTCGGCCAGGTGTTGCACGACGGCATTGGGGCGACCGGTGAAGAACCAGATGGGGCCGCCTTCGTCGTGTTCGGTCATGGCGGTCATCGGACGCGAGTGGCCGTCCTCGACGCCGTCCACGCCGAGCATGAGGGTGCGGTCGGACTTGAGTGCCTTCCAGAAGCGCTTTTCGAGTTCTTGGGATGTCGTCATGGGAGCCTCGTTGGGGGGGAGCAATCGGGGCCACGATGGCCCACGCCCCATTGGTAGGGCATGGGGCGTTAAGCAGGCGTCCGTTTCGCGCCCCGGGCACGCCTGGCCGCGAAGGCGATTGTCGGGCGGTACATCTTGGTGACGGGCGGGTGCGCGCCGCGCCTCAGGTGTAGACCGCCAGGGGGATGCCGCGCGCGCGGCGATCCCGGTAGTCGGCGCGGATGTCGCGGCAGTACGGACCGTCCATCCGGAAGCGGCGGCAGACGTCGGGCCGGCTGCCGTAGATCGAGCAGCCGCCGGTGGCCGCGTCGACCGCGACGCACCAGCCCTCGGCGTCACGGGCCATGACGTGGAGGCCGGCCGCCGTGCGTGCGGTGAGGTGCTCGGGTATGCGGTCCTCGGCGGCGAGGACGACGGTCAGGCGGCAGCAGACCGCGTCGCAGCGGCTGCAGTCGGCGCGGGTCCGCGCGCCGCTCATGGTGCCGTCACGCTGGTGGCGCGTTCGTCGCGGCGGTAGTGCAGGAGCCGGCCGTGCGGTATGTCGGGCTCGCCCTCCAGCGCCTCGCGGCTTTCGGTGACGGAAAAACCCAGCGACGCGAGGTGCCTGGAGAACGGCGCGCTGTTGCCGCGGCCCGGGTCGCTGACCACGACCTCGGCGGCCGCCTGCGCGTGGCGCTCCACCACGTCGGCCAGCAGGGCGGCATGCCCGCGCTCGTACAGGACGTCGCTGGCGATGATCATGTCGAACCGACCCAGGGTCTCCAGCGGCAGGTCCCAGTCCATTTGCCGGTAGTGCACCGAGTCGAGTGCATTGAGCGCCGAGTTGTAGGCGAGGAAGGGCTCGGCGAGGGGATGGATGTCGGACGCGACGATCTCCGCACCACGCTGTTGCAGGACCAGGCTGGCCAGCCCGATCCCGCAACCGACTTCGAGGATGCGCTTGCCGTCGACGTTGGCGGTGGCCATCGCCTGCGCCAGCAGGCGGCCTGCGGGCCACAGCTGCCCGAACAGGCTCCACTGTGCCGAGGAAATGCCCAGGCGTTCGCCGTGGCCATCGGGGTCGGAGAACTGCTGCAGGTCGCTCAGGACCCGAAGGCGGAATGCATGGCCGCCCACGTGGACGAGCAGGGTACGGGTGGAGTAGCCGGGCACGGCGCTTCCTGGGAAGTGTCGCCCGAGGGGCGATGACACGTGGAGGGAAGCGGCCGGCGACGCAGGCGCGTCGCGGGGGGCTGGCGAATGGAGCCTCTTGCGTGCCCGTGATGGTAGCACCGCGGCCCGGCGGACGCGTGACGGTGGCGCGGGCCGGGCGGCCGGTCGACCGCGTGCACGGACGACCGGCGGATGAGGATCGCCGGGGATTACTTGTCGAGCGCGATCACCGCGTCGAGCGTCTCGCGCACGTGCTTGTTGGGGCTCATGTCCGAATAGGCGTGCGCGACATGGCCGTCGGGCGTGATCACGTAGGAGGTCCGGCTCGACCACTCAGGCTTCATCGACAGGGTCGCGTCGTACTGCGCGGCGATCTTCGCGCCCACGTCGGCCGCGACCGGGAACTTGCCGCCGCAGGTTTCCGTGTTGCTGGAGAACGCCTGCAGTTCATCGACGTTGCCGGCCGTCACGCCAATCACGGTCGCGTCGTGGTCCTTGAATTCCTCGATGGCCTCGGAGAACAGGTGGGCCTCGATGTTGCAGCCCGGGGTATTCGCGGCGGGGAAGAAATAGACCACCACCGGCCCCTTCTCCAGGGCCTCGGCCAGGTCGAAGGTGAATGGCTCGCCCGCGAGGTAGGCCGGTGCGGTGAAGGCCGGGGCTTCGGCGCCGGGCTTGAGCGCCGCCATCGCCGTGGAGGCGAATGCGAGGCCAATGAGGGTGGCGGACAGCGTGCGCTTGGTCGTGGCGTTCATCGCGACTTCTCCGGGGAGGGATCGCCAGCATACGGGCATCCGCCCTCCGGGTGCGACGTCCCGGCGCGAAGATGCGCGGGCCAGTTGGCCCGCGCATCGCGGCCGAACGTTCAGCCGGCCGTCACCCCACCGCTCAACAGCCGGCGGCGTTGCACAAGGGCACGATGTTGCTGCTGCTGAACCGCGGCCCGACGTAGCTCTGGCCGAAGTCGCCGATGTGCGGTCCGCTGACGACCGCGTTCACGTGGTTGCCCGAATGCGAATGGGGCGTGTAGTTGCGCAGCCAGCCGCCGCCGCTGCTGCCGTAGGTCATGTCGCAGCCCTGCACCAGCACGTCGGTCCCCTCGTTGCTCGAGGCGTACGTATAGCCCCGGCAGATGTTGGTGTACTGGGTGCTGATGTTGCTGGCGTAGCCGTGCGAGTAGGTGTACTGCACGTAGGGCTGGTTCCAGGAACGGCCAAGCCAGCCCACGTAGTCGGTGACGGGTCGGCCACTGGACTGTTCGCCGGCGAGCCGGATCACCGCGACGTCCCAGCGACGGCCGCCTTCGTTGATCCAGTTGTTCAGCACCGTTGCCGACTGCCAGCCGTACTTGCCATAGGGCGCCACGCCGTAGCGGTCGGCCGGCACGAACACGAAGTTCGAGTTGAAGCCCTGGCCGCGGGTGTACACGCAGTGCGCGGCGGTGATCAGTACCGAGTTGCCGCTGGCCACGTTCGCGGTGCAGTACGAGCTGCCGCCGCTGGGCGTGGTGAAGTAGAGCTTGCCGATCTTGTTCCACGGCGCGGCCAGCCATTGCGAGGTGTTGAGGTTGCCCGGATAGCGGACGTAACCGTAGTGCGCGCCGTCCTGGGGCGAGACCATGCCATCGCGCGCCTTGGGTTGCGCGCCGGCGTCCATGCGTTCCAGGTCGCGCCAGGCCTCGGCGAAGTCACCGCGGGCGAGATACTCGGCGAAGGGCGGCGCGGCGCCACCACGGGCGTCACCGGCAGGGCCACGCAGTTCCGGCGCGGGTTTGGCGTTGCCCTTGGCGGGCTTCGACGCCGCCGCATCGTCCAGCCAGGGCAGCGGGGCGACGGCCGCGCGTTGTTCGGCGGTGGCGAAGGGATGCGGGCGACCGAGTGCTCCGGTGAGCGTCTGCTGCGCGCCGCGAGGCGCCTCCAGCTTCACCACGTCGCCCTCGGGCATGCGGAGCAGCTTCTCCGCGGCGAAGGCCGGGGGCACCATCGCGACCAGCGCGAGGGCGGCCACCAGGGCCGGGGCGCGGGCCCGCGAGGAACGGGTGGCGGGGGACGCGCTTCGATTGCTGTTGCGTGCTTCCATGACATTGACTCCTTGACTGCCGATGCGGGATCGCATCGTTTGGGGGATACCGGCCCCGGGAGTCGTCGTTCCGCGCACGCACCGACGCCGCGGTGTCCGTCTGGAACGCCGCGTCGCGATGCTGGAGGAGGGGAGTGCTGGCACGTCGACATCCTTTTCAGGCCGGTTGGTTCGACCCGGTGGATGACGGTCCTGTCATGCCGGGTCAGTCAATCCAACGCAGCGTTTCGCGAATGCCGGACACGTGTGCGCGCGTGCTTCGAGACTGAACGCGCGCCGTCGCCCGTTCACTTTTTCCGATGGCCTGCAGCGCCAACGGCACATGCCTTGGGCACCGTCTCGTCGAGACGGCCTCGAAGGACTGCAGGGCCGTAGGAACTGTGTCCGTCACCTGGCGATTGTCGTGTTCTTGATGGCGTCGCGCGGGCGGGCATTGGGGAGGGGATGGCCAGCAGTTTTCGCATGACGGCCGAGATGGCAACTTTGGCTGGCATGCCGCGGGCCCGTAGGCCCTGATTGGCCACGTAGGGTGGGTAGCGCCGAAGGCGAAACCCACCGTCGCGAAGGTGCACGCACGACGCGATGGGTTTTGCTTCGCGCTACCCATCCTACGACCACGCATCTCACCGCGCTTCGTAGGGTGGGTCGAGCCGAAGGCGATACCCACCGTGTCTTTCGGCACGACGCAGGACTGATCGTGGTTCGCGTAATCCTTCCTGCGAGGGGAATCCAAACCCCAGGCAAGGTCGGGGGCTTTCGCCCGACGCGCGCGCGAGTCCCTTTTGTCTTGGCAAGAGGAACCAAAACCGCGGGCTCCATCGGCCGCCGGGTCCGGTTTCGCCGCACCGGTTCCCTGTGCGCCTCGGCCGTGGCGGCACCGCGCCCGAACTCGCTTCGCCCGGACAAGGGCGCCTCTGCGGCCGCCATGCCCCGCGGTGCTCGGCGGCCTCAAAGTCGCGAAGATCAAGATCAAGATCAGGATCAACGGCAACGGCAACGGCAACGGCAACGGCAACGCGCCGCGTAGCCCGGGTAAGCGAAGCGCACCCGGGGACCCTGCATCTTTCCGTGGTCGGGGGCGCTCCCTTTATTCCCTGGGCGCCGTCTCATCGAGGAGGTCGCGTCCACGCGCATCCGGATCCATCGCGCGCTCGAATTCGATGCGCGTGCCGATCTCGTCGCGCGCGCGGGTATCGACCCCCGGGTCGGCACGGGGTGCCGCGGGCGTGGGCGATGCGTGCGATTGGGCGGTTGACGGTGGCTCGAAGGACTGCAGCTGCAAGCGGTAGATCGGCTCGGGCATGTCCATGCCGGCGGCCTCCAGCGCGGTCTTCGCCAGGCGTATCGCCTCGCTCTTCACCGCCGCGAAGTCATGGCTGCGCTGGTCGACCCAGCCCAGGAAACGCACCTGCACGTTGGAGTCGCCGAGCGAGGCGATGAATGCGCGCGGCGGCGGAGCATCGAGCACGCCCTCGAGCGAAGCGATCGCCTCGATGCCGATCGCCTGCGCGCGCAGCAGGTCTTCGTTGACGCCGATGCCGACGTCGAACTCGAAGCGACGGCTCGGGTTGCGCGTGTAGTTCAGGATCACGCTGCGGAACACCAGCGCGTTCGGGAGGCGCAGGTGGTTGCCGTCGAGGGTGACCAGGATGGTCGCGCGCGAGGTCATCGAGGCGACGATCCCCTCGTTGCCGTCGATGACGACGTGGTCGCGCGGCGAGAAGGGTTGCCGGATGCTCATCAGGATGCCGGCCAGGTAGTTCTCCAGGATGTCCTTGAACGCGAAGCCGAGGGCGACGCCGAGCACGCCCGCCGTGCCCAGGATGGCGCCCGCCAGCGCAGTGGCGTCGAGGATCTCCAGCGCGACCAGTACGCCCAGGGCCAGCACCAGCCAGCGCACGCTGGTGCGCGCGAGTTCCTGCATGAAGGGGTTGTAGCGGCCGACCCGGTCGATGAGCGCGCGCCGCGAGAGCCAGCGCCCCAGCATCCACGCGAGGACGACGATGACGAGGGCGAGGACGAACACCGGCGCGGCGGATACCAGCGAGGTGACTTCGTGCTGAAGGCGGTCGAACGCGGGACTGAAGCTGATCTCGAAGTCGGGCATCGGGGTCTTTCGCATCGAGTGGACCGCCAGAGTGCCACTGGTGGCGTGCAGGCCATGCGTGCGCGCGGCGGCCGCCGGTGCACGCCGCTTTTCCCCGGCCGGTGCTATCTTCGGCCCGCGACGGCAGCCGCGCGGACGCGGGCAGTCCAGGCGCGTCCAGGCACCCGTGCCTCGCCCGTACAGGGGACGACCACTCGAGGAGCAGCGACATGAAGCATGCGATTTCCATCCTGGCCGTATGCGTGGCCCTGGCCGCCTGCAAGCCCGCGTCCGACGGAGACGGTGCCCAGCCGGTCGTCGACAACGCGCCTGCTGAGCCGACCCCGGCTCAGGCGACTACCGACACCCCGCTTCCGCCTGCCGAGGCCCCCGTGCGCGGGCCGGCCTTCGACAAGACGCTGGAACTGCAGGGCATCGGTTTCCATGTCCAGGGAGGCGATGGCCAGGTCACGGTTACCCCCACCGGCCTCGAGGCCAGCAACGAGCCGATGACGCGCGACATCGATGGCCAGGTGAAGGACGCCGAGTTGGCCGATCTCGATGCCGACGGCTCGCCCGAGGTCTATGTGTTCGTTACCCCGGCCAGCGAGGGAGCACCCGCCGGCCTGGTCGCATTCGCCGCGAACAAGCGCAAGAGCCTGAGCGACATCTACCTGGCGCCGCTCGCAGACGACCAGGACGCGGCCGACGGCTACAAGGGCGGCGACGAGATCGCCGTGGTCGAGAACCGCCTCATCCGTCGCTTTCCGCTGGTGGGCGAAGATGGCCAGCCGACCGGCAAGACCCGTCAGGTCGTGTATCGCCTGATGCCGGGCGAAGCCGGTTGGGTACTGGAGAAGGAGCGGATCAGCGAGTTCTGACCCGGTCGCCTGCCTGAGGCCCGCGGCGTTGCCGGCTGAATCGCCGGCAACGATCGTGGCCGCGGCGGCACGTCAATTCACGTCGCCGCGATGCATGTCGCGTGATGCTGGCTTCGACCTTCCGTCAGGAGTCGAGCATGAAGACTTCCAGCCCGGTCAGCGGCGAGGTCTTCGATACCAAGCTCGCGGCCATTTTCAACGAACCCGCACTCGCGGACCAAGCCCGCCAGGCGCTCCAGGATGCGCTTGCGTTGCCCGATGCACAGGTATGCGTGATCCTGCCCGGCGATCCCGCCACCGACCGCAAGCTCGAACCGGAGATCCAGGGCATCAAGGCCACGATGATCCGTTCGCACGTGACGATGGGGGCTGCCGGCGTGGTCGCCGGGGTGACGGCATGGCTGGTCCTGCATTTCATCGACATTCCCATGATCACCCAGTCGTCCTGGCTGTCCCTCGGCGCGCTGATGTTCTTCGGCGGCATCGCCGGATTGCTGGTGGGCGGTTTGCTCAGCCTGCGACCGGACCACGACCGCTACGTCCACACGGTCAAGGCCGCATTGAAGAAGGGACGCTCGGCCGTGGTGGTGCACGCGCGCTCTGCCGAGGAGCGGGCACGGGCGGCCGCGCTGCTCGAAGGCCGGGGTGGCACGGCCGTATCGTCGCTCTAGCCCGTCCACCTGCGCCGCGCACGGGCCATGACACCCGTGCGCCGGTTTCCGGCGCATTCTGCGTTGTTTGTTATCGGGTGCCTGCCGGAACGGGGCCGCGCCGCGACGCGCGTCCGCCGGCGCCACCCCCGGCCGTCGGTCGACGGTCGCGTGGTTCGATATGGAGATCCGGATGGCCCATAGGCCCGTCTCGTCGGAAACGAATCGGCTCGCTCGCCTCGACACGGCGATGGACGCCATGGAAACCGAGCTCAAGCGCCTGTCGCCTTGGGACGGCCGGACGCCCGCCGAGGGTCGCCGTGCATGGCTGGGCGCGCCGTCGGTGAGGTTCTGCGAACAGGTGCTGGACGCGCTGGCGATGTTTCCGGAAGTCCTGCCGGGCGACCTGGACGTCCGCGACGTGCGCCGGATCATGGAGGACGAGCTGATGTCGATCGACCGCCTGGTCCGCCGCCGCGACCGCCTTCGGCGGCTGGCCGCCCATGCCGACGCCGCGGTGCACGCCAGTGGCGGCGACCTGATGGACACGGTGATGGAGGTCTATTCCCTGCTGGCCCACTCGGGGCGTTCGGCGGGCATCAGGCCGGTACCCGGTGCGGACGGCAAACCGCGCTGACCGGCCACCTTGCCGGATCCGGAGGCTCAGCGGCCGCCCGCTCCGCGCGGCGCGCCGGGCAGCTCGAACTCCACCTCGTTGCTGAAGCGCCGCGTGCCGAACCAGCCGCCTTCGAGTTTGCCGTCCACCCGGTAGCGCAGGGGAGCCTGTCCGGGGTCGCGGGCGAATCCGACCACGTGCTGGATCGCCTTGATCGCCGGGATCGTGACCGGCACCGTCAGCAGCCGTTCGCCATAGGCCGGTACGCGTCCGGCGCTGTCGCTGACCCCGGTGGCGAGGGTGCGGTCGTTGAGCGAGAGGGCCAGCGCCGCGCCGTCGAAGTCGACCGCGTCGGCGTTCGGGTTCTGGATTCGCAGGGTGACCGCCAGGCGGATTTCCAGGCCCTCGCCGGGCAGCGATTCGACGCCCGCGACATCCACGTTCAAGGGATCGCGGTGGGGCATGCTCGCGCAGGCCGACAGCATCCAGGCGAGGGCGATGCCCACGAGCCAGGCCGCAGGCGGCAGCAGGCGATGTCGACGTGGGAAGGGCAGGGTGCTGGCCATGGGCGGTCTCGGGGAGGCAGGGGCGTTCGTGCTCAGCCAGGGACACGCTGCGCATGGCGCAAAAGCGTGCCGCGCGCCTTGGTGATGGCCAGCACGGCGAAGTAGAAGGCGCCGAAGGCGATGACCGTTTGCGGCTGGCTGACCCAGAGCCCGTCGCCGGGCAGCCCGGCCTCGGCGACGATCGCCCGGCTCATCCCCAGGCGGGGCACCGGCACGAACACGGTGAGGAAGACTCCGGCCAGGTAGGCCATGGCCCCGATCGCCCAGTCGGACTGCATCCGCTGGCGCCGGGCCTCGCCGGGCAGGGGCTGGAACACCTGCCAGGCCTTGCCCAGCAGCAGCCAGGCGAAGGCGACCAGCGGCCACCACGCTCCGAACTGGTAGGACCACACGGCGATGAAGAGCAGGTAGAAGCCGCCCAGCGAGGCAACGACGGCCAGTCGATGACGGCGCTTGTCCCGATCGGCGCCGGACTGCAGCAGCATCGAACCGAGCATCGCGGTGGCGTGCAGCAGGATGAATTCGACCAGCATCATCAGCATGCCGGTGCGGATGGCCCCGGCACCCCACCACGCCGGCGCGATCCAGACCGACAGGAAGAAGGCCGAGGTGACGGCATCGGGTAGGGCGGAGGCCCAGCGGGCGATTCGGTCCGGGACCATGGCGCCAGTATGCCGCGGCGGCGGCCCGGCGGGAACGCGGGCGACTGGCACGGCGTCGCCGACCTCCGTATCTTGGGCGCTTCGCCCGGGCCCCGGATGCCGAGGAACAACGCGCATGACACCTGCCAACGACCGCCCCGCCAGCCCACGCTGGCTGGCGTTCCTGTTCAACACCAGCCTGGTTGCCCAGATCGTCGTCGGCCTGGTCATCGGCGTCCTGCTGGCCTGGGCATGGCCCGATGCCGCGCGCGCCAGCGGCCTGCTCGGCAACGTGTTCGTGTCGGCGCTCAAGGCGGTGGCACCGGTGCTGGTGCTGGTGCTCGTCACCGCGGCGATCGCCAACCACAAGCGCGGACAGTCGACCCACATCCGCCCGATCCTCGTCCTGTACCTGGTCGGCACCCTGCTGGCGGCCCTGGTCGCGGTGGTGGCGAGCTTCGCCTTTCCCTCGACCCTGCAACTGGCCGCCGCGGACGTCGCCGTGGCGCCGCCGGCGGGCATCGTCGAGGTTCTGCGCGACCTGCTGATGAAGATCGTCGACAACCCGGTGCACGCGCTGCTGGAGGGCAACTTCATCGGCATCCTCGCCTGGGCGGTCGGCCTGGGCATCGCGCTCAGGAGTGCCGGCGAAAAAACCACGCGGCGCGTGGTCGACGACCTGGCCGGCGCGGTCACCTTCATCGTCCGGCTGGTGATCCGCTTCGCCCCGCTGGGCATCCTCGGTCTCGTGGCCGCGACGCTGGTGGAGTCGGGGTTCGGCGCGCTGCTGGACTACGTCCGCCTGCTGGCGGTGCTCGTGGGCAGCATGCTGTTCGTGGCGCTGGTGGCGAACCCGCTGCTGGTGTTCTTCGTGACCCGCCGCAATCCGTACCCGCTGGTGCTGACGTGCCTGCGCGAGAGCGGCATCACCGCGTTCTTCACCCGCAGCTCGGCGGCGAACATCCCGGTCAACCTGGACCTGTGCCGCCGGCTGGACCTGCCGGAGGACACCTATTCGGTATCGATCCCGCTGGGGGCCACGATCAACATGGCGGGTGCGGCGATCACGATCACCGTGCTGACCCTGGCGGCGGTACATACGCTGGGCATCGAGCCAGACCTGCCGACCGCACTGCTGCTGAGCGTGGTCGCGGCGGTCGCCGCGTGCGGCGCATCGGGCGTGGCCGGTGGCTCGCTGCTGCTGGTGCCGCTGGCCTGCGGCATGTTCGGCATCTCCAACGATGTCGCCATGCAGGTCGTGGCCATCGGCTTCATCATCGGCGTGGTCCAGGATTCGGCCGAGACCGCGCTCAATTCCTCGACCGACGTGCTGTTCACCGCCGCGGCCAGCCGCGCCGCGACCCGCGGCGACGGCTGAAGGGCGCCCGCCTCAGAAGCCGGCGAGCTGGCCGGCCTGGGTGTCGACGCGCGCGGCCGGATCGAGGGTCACGATCGCCAGTCGGCTCAGGTGGCGTGCGCCCGGGCCCTGCCAGCTGCAGCTGGAAGGCACGGGATGGTCGGCCATGAAGCACACCGGCACCAGCACGGTGCTGGCGATCGGCGTGCCATCGACCTGCTCGGGGGTGAAACGCCACTGCCAGGCGGCGTCGCGCGCGGCATTGGCCATCGAGCGCGTGGCGCGTTGCTTGTCGCCGTGGAAGTCGACCGCAGTGACCGCGCCGTTCGCATCCACCTCGACCTGCAGCACGACCACGCCGCCTTCGCCGCGGCGCAGCTCGCTGGTCGGGTAGACCGGGTTGCTCAGGGTGTCGAAGGCAGGGCCCGTCGTGGCCGACAGGATGCGCAGGGGTTCGCCCGCGCTGGCGCCGCCGGCGACGGCGATGCGCAGGTAGCTGCGGATGGAACCCGCGGGCTGGCCGTCGGTCTGGAACACCCATTCGGCGGCACGCGATTCGAGCGCGTTGCGCAGCGTGTCGGGCATCGGCGCGGTCGGTTGCATCGAGACCATGCGCCCCTGGGGGTCGAGTTCGATGGCGAAGGTGTGGACCTGTTCGCCGTTCCACGCGGGGCCGGCGCCACCGGTTTGCGCGAGGACCGCGACGGGAGCGAGGCCGAGCAGGGCGGCGGCGAGTACGAGGGGTTTCATGGGCGCTCCTTCCGGCCAGGCGGCCTGTATTGTTCTGGAATGGAACCCATCTGACCCTGTCCGGCCCCGGCTTGGGTTACACCCATATTTCAAAACCCGTGAATATTGATAAACGGTACTAAAATGGCGACAATCGGTATATATCGGCACGGCACGGCCGTGAGGGCAGCGACGAATGGGTGAGGACCACGGGCTGGACGTCCAGCAGGAAGCGCGGCTCCGCGAGGCCTACGCCCGTCCGCCGCGGGCCTACCACAACTTCGGCCATGTCGAGGAGGTCATGCGCCACGTCGACGCGGTGGCGGACGGGCCCGGCTGGCGCCAGCCCCGCGAAGTGCGGCTGGCGGTGCTGTACCACGATGCCATCTACGAGCCTTCCCGGCACGACAACGAGGCGCGCTCGGCCGCGTTCGCCCGCGCGGAGATCGGCGCCGCCATGTCCCGTGAAGACGTGGACGTCGAGCGCGTCGCATGGCTGATCGAGCTCACCGCGCGCCACGGGCAGTTCGGCCCGGCTGATTTCGCCGACGACGCCCATCCCGGCGACGTCCGCCATTTCCTGGACTGCGACATGGCCATCCTCGGCGCCGCGCCGGACGCCTTCGATGCCTATGACCGCGGGATCGCCAGCGAGTACCGCGGCCACGTGCCGGGCTGGCTGTTCCGGATCAACCGCAGGCGTTTCCTCAAGGGACTTCTGGCCAAGGAAAGGATCTTCCTGAGCGACTTCTTCCACGAGCGCCTGGATGCGCGCGCGCGGGCCAACCTGCGTCGCGCGGTGACCGGCAAGCGTTGAGGCAGCCGGCGCGTTCCGCCGCGCCGGGCGCATCGGGCAGAATGCGGACCTGGCCGGATCGACCCGAACCGGCGGACGGGGATGCCACGCGATGAACGATGCCAGCAGCACCGGGCCGGCGAGCCCGTCGAAGACCCATGTACTCCTGGCCAGCCTGATCGGGACCACGATCGAGTTCTTCGACTTCTACATCTATGCCACCGCGGCGGTGCTGGTGTTTCCGTCCCTGTTCTTCCCGGCCGGCGACCCGGCGTCGTCGACGCTGCAATCGCTGGCGACCTTCGCCCTGGCGTTCTTCGCCCGACCGATCGGGTCGGCGGTCTTCGGGCATTTCGGCGACCGCGTCGGCCGCAAGGCGACGCTGGTGGCGGCCCTGCTCACCATGGGGGTCTCGACGGTGGTGATCGGCCTGTTGCCAACCTACGCGCAGTGGGGCGTCGCCGCGCCGGCCCTGCTCGCGTTGTGCCGCTTCGGCCAGGGCCTGGGCCTGGGCGGCGAGTGGGGCGGGGCGGTGCTGCTCGCCACCGAGAACGCGCCGCCCGGCAAGCGCGCCTGGTACGGCATGTTCCCGCAACTGGGTGCGCCGCTGGGTTTCCTGATGGCCACCGGCGCCTTCCTGTCGCTGAGTGCCGGCCTGGACGAGGCCGACTTCATGGCCTGGGGCTGGCGCCTGCCGTTCCTGGGCAGCGCGGTCCTGGTGCTGCTGGGTCTGTGGATCCGGCTTCGACTGACCGAGACCCCGGCGTTCCAGCGCGTCATCGACCGCCAGGAACGGGTTGCGCTGCCGATGCGCGACGTGCTCGTCCTGCATCCGCGGGCGCTGTTGCTGGGCACGGTGTCGGCGCTGGCGACCTTCGTGCTGTTCTACCTGATGACGGTGTTCGCGCTCAGCTGGGGCACTTCGCGGCTGGGGCATGCGCGCGAGGACTTCCTGTGGATGCAGATGGGCGGGGTGCTGCTGTTCGCCGCGACGATCCCGCTTTCGGCGCTGTACGCCGACCGGGTCGGGCGTCGCCGGATGATGCTCGTGGCCAGTGCGGCGGTCATGGGTTTCGGCTTCCTCTTCGAGCCGCTGTTCGGTGGCGGCGGCACCGTGGGCACGGTGGCGTTCCTGGCGATCGGCCTCGCGATCATGGGCCTCACCTACGGGCCACTGGGCACCATCCTCGCCGAGCTGTTCCCCGCCGAAGTGCGTTACAGCGGTGCCTCGCTGGCGTTCAACCTGTCGGGCATCTTCGGTGCGTCGCTCGCGCCGTACATCGCCACCTGGCTCGCCAGCCACCATGGACTCGGGTATGTGGGGCTCTATCTCTCGGTGGCCGGCGCGCTGAGCATGCTGGCCTTGCTGGCGGTGCCCCGGCGACTGCACGACTGAGGCCCGTGGCGAGGGCCGCATGACGGCTGGATGACACTCCATGGGGCGCGAAAGCGCCGCGTGGAGGCGTCGCACCGATGCATGCAACACGATGGTAACCGCGCGTGCATAGCCTGACGCGATGAACATCCTGATGCTGTCGGACGTCTATTTCCCGCGTGTGAACGGGGTGTCGACCTCCATTCGCACCTTCGCCCGTTCGCTGCTGAGGATGGGGCACCAGGTCACCCTGGTCGCGCCGGACTACGGCCCGTCTGCGGAAGGGGCGGCCGATGGCGCGCTGGAGGGCATGGAGGTGATACGGCTGCCTTCGCGCGAGATCTTTTTCGACCCGGAGGATCGCCTCATCCGTGGGGACGCGATCAAGGCGCTGCTGCCGCGATTGGCGGCGCGACGCTGGGACGTGATCCACATCCACACCCCGTTCCGCGCGCACGGCCTGGGCGTACGGCTGGCCGAACGCACGCGGGTGCCCACGGTCGAGACCTACCACACCTATTTCGAGGAGTACGTCGCCCACTACCTGCCCTGGCTGCCGGGTGGCCTGCTGCGCTTCATCGCCCGGCGCGTTTCGCGCCAACTCTGCCACGGCGTAGACCACCTGATCGTGCCCAGCGAGCAGATGACCGGCGTGCTGGCCCGCTACGGGATCCAGACGCCCTGGACGGTGATTCCCACCGGCATCGACCTCGACGAATTCCAGGGCGGCGACGGCGCCGCCTTCCGCCAGGCCAACGGAATCGGGCTGGACCAGCCGGTGCTGGTGACGGTGAGCCGGCTTGCGGTCGAGAAGAACATCGCTTTCCTGCTGGAGGTCGCCAAACGGCTGGTCGCCGAGTTCCCGCGCCTTCGATTCATCATCGCCGGCGAGGGCCCGGACGCAAAGCGCCTCAAGCAGCTCAGTGCGTCGCTGGGGCTGCACGATACGGTGCGTTTCCATGGCAACCTCGATCGTCAGGGGGCCCTGCTCGATGCGTACCGGGCCGGCGACCTGTTCGTTTTCGCGTCGCCCACCGAGACCCAGGGCCTGGTGCTGACCGAAGCCATGGCGCTGGGCGTGCCCGTGGTCTCGACCGCGGTGATGGGGACGGCGACAGTGCTGGCCGGCACGCGCAGCGCAGTGGTCAGTCCCGAGGATGCCGGGGCGTTCGCCGAGACCGTTGCAGGCCTGCTGCGGTCGCCGGCGCGTCGCGCCGAGCTGGCGTTGGCCGGGCCGGAGGACGCGCGTGCATGGAGCACGGACACCCTGATGGGCCGGGTCGTATCGCTCTACCAGGGACTCGTCGACGAAGCCTGAGCGCCCCATCGCGCTTGTCGTCCCGACGCGTGCAGGCGAGGATGAAAGCTCGAGCAATGTCGAGGTAGCGAGTATGTCCGAGCTGAGCGTGGGGCAGTTGGCCGAACGCAGCGGCGTGGCCGTGTCGGCCCTTCACTTCTACGAGGCCAAGGGCCTGATCCACAGTCGACGCACGGCGGGCAACCAGCGCCGCTACGGGCGCGACAGTCTGCGGCGGGTAGCGGTCATCCGGGTCGCGCAACGGGTCGGCATCCCGCTGGCGGCGATTCGAGAGGCCTTGTCGACCTTGCCGGAGAACCGGACGCCGACGCGACGCGACTGGCTGCGGCTGTCCACGCACTGGCAGGCGGACCTGGACGCGCGCATCGCGCAGTTGCAACAGTTGCGCGACACGCTGGGCGAGTGCATCGGCTGCGGTTGCCTGTCGCTGGAGCGGTGTCGCCTGGCCAATCCCCGCGACAGTCTGGGCGGGTCTGGCGCCGGGGCACGCCGCTGGCGTGGCGCTGGTGAGCGCGAAGGCAGCTAGAAGAACGCGGGGAAGCGGGATCGCCATGCCGCCGGAGCGCGTCCGGCGGCCGGCAGCGGGCCCGTGAATGGGCCAGGGCGGGTCAGTGGGTCAGCTTGCCCAGTGCGTGGTCGAGCACGCGCTGGAGTTTGCGGGCGGCGCCCGACACTGCGCTCTTGACGGTATCCGCGTCCTCGGAAGCAGTCATCGGCGGCAAGCCTTCCAGGCGCGCTTCCATCACGCAATGCTTGTCGTTGCCGCCGGTCTTGGTGGCGTTGTTGTCGCGGACATGGACCTCGATCCGGGTGATCTGGCCATTGAACCGGTCCAGCGAACTGGCCAGGGCCGACTCGACATGCCGCGTCAGGGACTCGTCGTGCTGGACGTGGCTGTCGGTGTTGATCTGTACCTTCATTGCGCCTCCATTTCTTGTTATGGGCGGTAGCCGGAACGGGGTCCGGGCTACCTGTCGCACACAGTGACAGTGCCTGCATTCAGACTGCGCGAAGGGCCCGGGGTTCCGTGGCGCGTTCAGCGCCCGGACACGCCCCGGCGCGAGGCGGGCGCGTAAAATGCGGCGATGATCGTCAATATCGCCGCCTACCACTTCACCCCGCTCGATGCGCCACGGGTGCTCGCCGACCGCCTTCGCGAACGCGCCGAGGCCGGACGGCTGCGGGGAACGGTGCTTGTCGCGGAAGAGGGCCTCAACCTGTTCCTGGCGGGCAAGCAGGACGATATCGAGGGGTTCCTTGCCGACCTGCGGCGGGATGCCCGCTTCGCCGATATCGTGGTCAAGTCCAGCCTCAGCCGGTCCCAGCCATTCGCGCGCCTGAAGGTGAAGGTCAAGCGCGAGATCATCGCGTTCCGCCGCGGCGACGCCTCGCCGCTGGCGCGCCGCGCGCCGACGGTGGCGCCGGCCGACCTGGCCCGCTGGCTGTCGCAGGGCCACGACGACACCGGGCGGCGACTGGTCCTGTTCGATACCCGCAACCGCGAGGAGGTGGGCTACGGCAGTTTCACCGGCGCGCTCACCCTGCCGATCGACAACTTCACCGACCTCCCCGAGGCGCTGTCGCCGCACCGCGAGGCGCTGGCCGACGCCACCGTGGTCAGCTTCTGCACCGGCGGCATCCGCTGCGAGAAGGCGGCGCTGTGGATGCAGGCCTCCGGCATGGACAACGTCGTGCAACTGGACGGCGGCATCCTTGGATATTTCGAGCAGGTGGGTGGCGCCCATTACGAGGGGCGCTGTTTCGTGTTCGACGGACGGGTCGCCCTGGATCCCGCCCTGCAGCCGCTCGTGGATGCGGTCGATCCGGCCACCCCGGTCGCGGCCTGACCCGGCCAGCGCGTGGCCCTGGCCGGGCGGACGAGGCCTCAGGCGTTGACGTTGCGCATGCCCGCTTCGGGATAGCGGGTGCCGGCGACCTCGTGCCGCGCGAGCACCTCGTCCAGGCGTGCGAGTTCGACTGCGTCGAGTTCGAGCATGGTCGCGGCCGCGTTCTCGTCCAGGCGGCGGGTCTGGCGCGTGCCCGGGATCGGCACGATGTCGGGACCGCGATGCAGCAGCCAGGCCAGGGCCAGCTGCGCCGGCGTGCAGCCCCGTGCATCGGCCAGGGCCGTAACCGCCTCGACCAGGGCGCGGTTGACGTCGATGTTGCCGTCCTGGAAGCGGGGGTTCTGCCGTCGCCAGTCGTCGTCGGCAAGGGCGCTGGTGGACGCGATCGCGCCGGTCAGGAAGCCGCGGCCGAGCGGGCTGTAGGGCACGAAACCGATGCCGAGCTCGCGGCACGCCGGCAGGGCGTCGGTCTCCACGTCGCGCGTCCACAGCGAGTATTCGCTTTGCAGCGCGGCGATCGGGTGCACGGCGGCAGCGCGGCGCACGGTGTCGCCGGACGCCTCCGACAGGCCCAGGTGGCGGACCTTGCCGGCCTCGACGAGGCGCGCCATCGCGCCGACGGTCTCCTCGATCGGGACGTTCGGATCCACGCGGTGCTGGTAGTACAGGTCGATGTGGTCGACGCCCAGGCGCTTCAGGCTGGCGTCGCAGGCGGCGGCGACGTAGGCAGGTGAGCCGTCGATGCCGAGGAACGCGCCATCGGCCGCGCGCACGTTGCCGAACTTGGTCGCCAGCACGATTTCATCGCGCCGCCGGGCCAGGACCTTCGACAGCAGGATCTCGTTGCGGCCGACGCCGTACATGTCGGCGGTATCGAGGAAGTCGACGCCGATGTCGAGCGCGTGGTCGAGCACGGCGAGGTTGGCCTGCTCGTCGGACGGGCCATAGAAGTCCGACATGCCCATGCAGCCCAGGCCGATGGCCGATACCTCCAGCGCGGCACCAAGGCGCCGGCGCGGGACAGGGCGGGAAAGAGAAAGCGTCATTGCATCGCTCCGTGTGGGGGAGGGGACAGCCTAGGGGCGGGCACGGCCGGGCCGGTAGACGGTTGCCGCAGGATCCTTGCCCGATCCTGCATGGCGGGCTTTGCCGACGCATCACGTCGCCCGGGCCGGCGTATGCTGGTCCTGGACCAGAAGCACCATCGAAATCATGCAATTGCACACAGGACACGCGAGCGAGGCCCGGACTGCGGGCGACCCGCGCCAGCGCGAGCTGGCCGGGCGGATTGCCCGATTGGCGACCGTCGACGGCGCCCATCCCAGCCCTTGGGCACCCCTGACCCTGATCCGTGCCAGTGCACCCAACCAGGGCCTGCCCTCGGTCTATGAGCCCAGCCTCTGCGTGGTCGTGCAGGGACGCAAGCGGACCGTGGTCGGCGACCGGGTGCTGCACTACGACCCGCTGAACTACCTGGTCGTGTCGCTGACCCTGCCGGCGGTCGGCCAGATCCTGGAGGCGACGCCCGAGCAGCCCTACCTGTGCCTGCGCCTGGCGATCGACACCGAAGAGATCGCGCGGCTGTTGCTCGAACTCGGCCCGTCCGCATCCGCGCCGGCGGACCGCGACGACGGGCTGGGGATGTACGTCGCATCGATGTCCGGCGAACTGCTCGACGCATTGCTCAGGCTGGTGCGGTTGCTCGACAGCCCGCGCGACCTGCCGGTGCTGGCGCCCGCGGCCTGTCGCGAGATCCAGTATCGCGTGCTGATGGGCGAGCTCGGCCACCAGCTGCGCCACCTGGTGGTACAGGAAGGCCATGCCCACCGGGTCGCCCGTGCGATCGACTGGATCCGCGCGCACTTCGACCAGGCCCTGCGGGTCGACGCGCTGGCGGAGGCGATGCACATGAGCGCCTCGTCGCTGCACCACCAGTTCAAGGCGGTGACCGCGATGTCGCCCTTGCAGTTCCAGAAGCAGCTACGCCTTCACGAGGCGCGGCGACTGATGTTCAGCGAGGGCCTGGAGGCGGCCGCGGCCGGCCACCGCGTCGGCTACGGGAGTCCGTCGCAGTTCAGCCGAGAGTACCGGCGCCTGTTCGGTGCGCCGCCGCGTCGCGAGGTCAGGGCGATCCAGCGCGACGCCGCCGGCATCGGATAGGCCGGCAGGCGCGCGAGGACCGTGCGGGGCGATCGCCCCGCCCGACGTCAGCCGGCCAGTTCGACCAGCAGCTTGTTCAGGCGGCCCACGTAGCGGGCCGGGTCCTTCAGGCCGTGGCCCGCGGCCAGGGCCGCCTGGTCGAACAGGATCAGGCTCAGCGCATCGAAGCGTTCGCCGTCAGGCTCGCCGTCGAGCTTGTCGATCAGCGGGTGCGCGGGATTGAACTCGAACACCGGCTTGGAATCGGGCACGGCCTGGCCACTGGCCTCGAGGATCTGGCGCATCTGCGCGCCGATGTCGTTTTCGCCGATCGCCAGCACGGCCGGGGAGTCGGTCAGACGGTGCGAGACCCGTACGTCGGAGACCTGCTCGCCCAGCGCCACCTTGAGCCGGTCGACCAGGCCCTGGCGCGACTTGGCGACTTCTTCCTGCGCGGCCTTGTCCGCTTCCGAGTCCAGGGCGCCCAGGTCGAGGTCGCCGCGACCGGCATCGACGAAGGACTTGCCGTCGAACTCGTGCAGGTAGCCCATCATCCACTCGTCGATGCGGTCGCTGAACAGCAGGACCTCGATGCCCTTCTTGCGGAAGACCTCCAGGTGCGGGCTGTTGCGCAACTGGGTGTGGCTCTCGCCGACCAGGTAGTAGATCTTGTCCTGGCCGTCCTTCATGCGCGCCACGTAATCGGCCAGTGCGACGCTGGGCTTGCCGCTGTCGTCGTGCGTGGAGGAAAAGCGCAGCAGCGCGGCGATCTTCTCGCGGTTGCCGAAGTCCTCGGCCGGACCTTCCTTGAGGACCTCGCCGAACTGGTCCCAGAAGGTCGCGTACTTGTCGGCGTCGCCCGAGAGCTTGTCGAGCATGTCGAGGACGCGCCGGGTCAGCGCGGTCTTCATCGAGCCGATCATCGGGTTGTTCTGCAGGATCTCGCGCGAGACGTTCAGCGACAGGTCGCTGGAGTCGACCACGCCACGCACGAATCGCAGGTAGCGCGGCAGGAACTGCTCGGCCTTGTCGGTGATGAAGACGCGCTGCACGTACAGCTTGAGTCCATGGCTGCCGTCGCGATGGTAGAGGTCGAAGGGCGCGTGTGCCGGCAGGTAGAGCAGGGAGGTGTACTCGAGGTTGCCCTCGACCTTGTTGTGGCTCCAGGCCAGCGGGTCCTGGAAGTCGTGCGTCACGTGCTGGTAGAAGCTGCGGTACTCCTCGTCGCCGACCTCGCTGCGCGGACGGGTCCACAGGGCGCTGGCATCGTTGACCGCCTCCCAGGCGGGCGCGCCCGGGGCGTCGTCTTCCGGCGGCGTGCCCGGCATCTCGATCCGTGCGCCGATGTGGTCGGCGTAGCGCTTGACGATGTCGCGCAGGCGCCAGCCGTCCGCGAAGTCCTTCGCGTCGTCCTTCAGCTGGAGGACGATGCGGGTGCCCGGTTCGGCCTTTTCGATCGTCGCGATGTCGAACTCGCCATCGCCTCGCGAGCTCCAGTGCACGCCCTCGCTGGCCGGCCGTCCCGCCCGGCGCGTGAACACGTCCACGCGCTCGGCAACGATGAAGGAGGAGTAGAAGCCGACGCCGAACTGGCCGATCAGCTGCGAGTCCTTCTTCTGCTCGCCCGACATGCTGCGCAGCAGCTCCGCGGTGCCCGAGCGCGCGATGGTGCCGAGGTTGGCGATGACTTCGTCGCGGCCCATGCCGATGCCGTTGTCCTCGACGGTCACGGTGCCGGCGTCCTTGTCGAAGTCGATGCGGATTCGCGGCTCGTGCGGCCCTTCCAGCAGTGCCGGATCGGATATCGCCTGGAAGCGCAGGTGGTCGATCGCGTCGGACGCGTTGGAGACCAGCTCGCGGAGGAAGATCTCCTGGTTGGAGTACAGCGAATGGATCATCAGCTGGAGCAGCTGCTTGACCTCGGTCTGGAATCCCAGCGTTTCCTTGTGTGACTCGGCGCTCATGCCATGGCTCCTGTATGCGTGGTGTCGAGCATCGGGCTCGCCCCGGGGTTCGGGATACAGGCGCAAGATGGGTGTGCGGCGGTGACTTTCAAGTCGCCGCCGGGGCGCGCGCGGCTCAGCGCGGCTTCGCGTCGAGCAGTTCGACCTCGAAGACGAGCGAGCCGTTCGGCGGGATCACCCCGCCCGCGCCCTTGCGGCCATAGGCCAGCGACGCGGGGATGCGCAGCTCGCGCTTGCCGCCCACGCGCATCCCGGCCACGCCCTCGTCCCAACCGCGGATCACGCGGCCCGCGCCGAGGAGGAAGGTGAAGGGTTCGCCGCGATCGCGGGAGCTGTCGAACTTTTCGCCACGCAGCCCGGGCCGGCGCTCGTCGTAGTTCCAGCCGGTGTAGTGGACCGTGACTTCCATGCCAGGACGGGCGACGTCGCCGCTGCCTGCCTGCAGTTCGATCCGCTCGAGCGCGGCGACCTGGCCGCCAGGGGGCGGGCCGGGGTCATGGCAGGCGGCGAGCAGCAGGCAGGCGCAGAGGACGGTCGGTCGAAGCATCGGGCCGGTCGGGTGGGCGGGGCCACGCAGTATCGCATCGCCACCGTCGCGGCGGCGATGCGGAAGCCAGCAGGCGGGTCCCTCAGCCTTCGGACGGCGGCGTGGGGATACGTTGCTCGTAGTCCTGTTCCAGCCGCGAGAAGGTCTGCCAGAACGGCGGCGGGTCGGTGTCCATCAAGCGCGCGTGCAACACGCCCAGGTGGGCGTGCCAGCCACTGGAGACGCTGACCAGCGCGCTACGGCGCGGCAGGCGCTGGTGGGTCAGGGTCAGCAGGACTTCGTCGCCGTCGGGTTCGAGTTCGAAGCTCACCTCGGAGCCGTTGCCTTCGGCATCCTCGTCCCAGGTGATGACCAGCCGGTGCGGGGGCGAGCACGCCCGCAGGTGGCCACGGGTGTGGGCGAGCTCGGCCATGCCGGCGTACCGGGCCGGGGGCGGATCGTCGGCACGGGTCAGTGAGTTGTTGCGGAAGGTCAGCTCGAAGCCTTCGCCCGCGTCCCCGGGGAAGGGACCGTCGGCCAGCCACTGCCGGCGCAGTGCGGGTTCGGTGAGGTAACGCCAGACCCGCTCGATCGGGCCGGGCAGGAGGCGTTGCAGCCGGACCGCATCGTCGCCGAGCAGGGTGCCATGTGCATCATTGTCCATCAGGGTGTCTCCTTGCGGGTGGGGGCGGGGGTGCCCGTTGGCGGGGTGCCGGTGGCGTCGCCAGCCCGGAGCAGGGCTTCGAGCGCATCCAGGCGGCCGCGCCAGAAGGCTTCGTAGTGCCGGATCCACTCCAGGCCCGCATGCATCGGCAAGGCCTCGAGGTGGCAGGTATGGGTGCGGCCGCGCACTTCGCGGCGGACCAGTCCGGCCTGTTCGAGCACCTTGATGTGCTTGGAGGCCGCCGCGAGCGACATGTCGAACGGGGCGGCGAGTTCGCCCACCTTGTGGGAGCCGTTCGAGAGGGTCTGGAGCATCGCGCGCCGGGTCGGGTCCGACAGGGCATGGAAAAGCGCGTCCAGCGATCGGGAGTCAAATTCAACCATGTGGTTGAAGATATCGCACTCCAGGCGAAAGTCAACCAATTGGTAAAATATATTCCACGTGGCCCGACGAACGGCGAACCGGGCGACGACCGGGCGGCGGATTCACTCCCCGCCCAGCCAGGCCACGGCGCAGCGCCCCGCGCGCATCCCGCTGGCGAAGCAGGCCTGCAGCAGGTAGCCACCGGTGGGCGCTTCCCAGTCGAGCATTTCGCCGGCCAGGAACACGCCCGGGCGCACGCGCGCCATGAGGCATGCGTCCAGCGCCTCGAGGGCGACCCCGCCGGCGCTGCTGATGGCCTCGGCGACGGGGCGCGTCGCGCGCAGCTCGAGCGGCAGCCGCTTGATGGCCGCGGACAGCGCGCCGGGATCGTCCAGGGTGGCGGCGGGCAGGCACTCGTGCAGCAGCGCGGCCTTCACCCCCGACAGCCCCGCCTGGCGCCGCAGGTGCTCACTGCGACTGCGCTTGCCGCGCGGGCGTGCCAGCTCGGCCGCGAGCCGGTCCGCGCTGCGTCCGGGGACGAGGTCGAGCCAGAGGCGGGCGCTGCCGTCGCGACGGATGGCGTCGCGCAACGGCGCCGACAGGGCGTAGACCAGGCTGCCTTCGATGCCGTGCGAGGTCGCCACGCATTCGCCCTGGAGATGGTGTTCCTGCCCCGTTGCGTCGCGCCAGATGCCGACGACGGGCTTGATCGGCGCGCCGGCGTGGCGTTCGCGGAAGTGATCGCTCCAGCCGATGTCGAAGCCGCAGTTGCTCGCTTCGAGCGGCCGCACGTCGACGCCGACCCCGCGGAGGGTGTGGGCCCACGCGCCATCCGAGCCCAACTGCGGCCAGCTCGCGCCACCGAGCGCGAGGACCGTCGCCCGCGCGTGCCGGCGCAGCGGGCCGGCGGGTGTCTCGAAACACAAGGCACCCGCGTCGTCCCATCCGGTCCAACGGTGCTGCACGTGGAAGCGCACGCCCTGATCGCGCAGGCGGCGGACCCACGCGCGCAGCAACGGCGCCGCCTTGCGGTCGCGCGGGAACACGCGGCCGGAGGAGCCGACGTAGGTATCGATGCCGAACCCGGCCGCCCAGGCGCGCAGGGCATCGGGATCGAAGTCGTCGAGCCAGCGACCGACCGCCGCGGCGCGTTCGCGGTAACGGGCGTCGAATGCCGGGCGTCCTTCGCCGTGGGTGAGGTTGAGCCCGCCCTTGCCGGCGATCAGGAATTTGCGGCCGACCGAGCCCTTGCCCTCGAACAGGTCGACCTCGATGCCGGCGGCGCGCGCGGCCTCGGCCGCCATCAGGCCGGCGGGGCCGCCGCCGACCACGGCAAGGCCGGGCAGGGTCGGTTCGTGGGTGTCACTGGGCGGCATCGCAGGGGACATGGCTCACGGGGGGGCGCCAGTATGCCCCCTGCATCGCCGCGTGTTGTATCGTCGCCCGACCACTCATGGGGGAATGCGATACGTGTGCAGTGATCCGGTAACGCCGCCTATGCGGTCGACGATGAAGGGGTGCGACGGCCGCCGGCCGACGCGGGTGGGCCGTGGCAGTGCGTGGGCCGGACTGCTGCTGGCATCGGCGATGCTGTTCGCGACGCCCGCCCTGGCACAGGACGCGACCGCCGCCGCGGACGCACCACGCCAGGACGATGCGGCCACGCGCCTGGCTGGTTTCGACGCCTATGTCGAGCGCGTGCGCGACACCTTTGACGTTCCCGGCATCGCGGTGGCGATCGTCAAGGATGGCGAGGTGGTGATGGAGCGCGGCTACGGGCTTCGCTCGCTGTCGCCCGAGGCACCGGTCGAGCCGCGCACCCTGTTCGCGATCGCGTCCAACACCAAGGCCTTCACCGCCGCCTCGCTGTCCATCCTGGCCGACGAGGGCAAGCTGGACATGGGTGACCGGGTCATCGACCACCTGCCCTGGTTCCGCATGTCGGATCCCTACGTCACCCACGAGATGCGCATCCGCGACCTGCTTGCGCACCGCAGCGGCCTGGCCCTGGGCGCCGGCGACCTGCTGTACTGGCCGACCACGGACTACACGACCGAAGAGGTCGCGCGCCGCTTGCGCGACGTACCGATCGAGGGCGGCTTCCGCGCCCAGTACGCCTACGACAACATCCTCTTCGGCGTCGCCCAGCTGGTCGTCGAGGCGGCGAGCGGACAGTCCTACGCGGACTTCCTGCAGCAACGCATCTTCGATCCGCTGGGGATGACCGACACGCGCTTCAACAGCGACGCGCTGCGGCCCGGCGACAACGTCGCCACCGGCTATGCCAAGGCGGACTTCAAGGACCTCGAGCCCGCGCCGCGGCTCTCCTGGCACAACGTGTCGGGCGCGGGCGGGATCTATTCCAGCGTGCACGACATGACCCGGTGGATGACCATGCAACTGGCCGGCGGTCGCTATCGCGACGCCGCGGGCAAGGCGCACGCGCTCTTCAGCGAGAAGCGCCAGCAGGAGATGTGGACGGTGCTGACGCCGATCCCGGTGCGCAAGCCGCCGGTGCCCGAGCTGGCCCCGATGACGCCGGACTTCGCCGGCTACGGCGAAGCCTGGAACCTGACCGACTACCGCGGCGAGAAGCTGGTCTGGCATACCGGCGGCTGGCCGGGGATGGTCTCGCGCCTGACCCTGGTCCCCGACCAGGGCCTGGGCGTGGTGGTCCTGACCAATGCCGAGGTCGGTGCGGCCTTCCATGCCGTCACCCTGCGCGCCCTGGACCTGATGCTGGACCTGCCGGCGACCGACTGGAACGCGGCCTACAAGGCGGCCGTCGACAAGGCACAGGAGAAGTCGGACGAGGACTGGGAGGCCCACCTGGCCGCGCGCGACACGCGCTCGCGACCCTCGCTGCCGCTGTCCGGATACGCACGCAGGTATCGCGATCCGTGGTACGGCGACGTCTTCGTCGAGCCTCGCGGCGACGGCCTGGCGCTGCGATTCGGCCATACGCCCGCCCTCGTGGGCACCTTGTCGCACTGGCAGCACGACACCTTCATCGTGCGCTGGGACCAGCGCTGGCTGAACGCCGATGCCTTCGTCAACTTCAGCCTGGACCCCGATGGCAAGGTCACCGGCATGCGCATGGAGGCGATCTCGCCGAAGACCGATTTCAGCTTCGACTTCCACCACCTGCGACTTGCCGCGCAGGACCATGCGCAGGAGCAGGGCGAATGAACAACGGAGCCCGGGCATGAGCTGGATGGCCATCGCGCTTCTGGTCGTCGGCCTCTACCTCGCCTTCAAGCTGGCAGGCGTCGTGCTCAAGCTGTTGATGTGGGGACTGGTGCTGCTGGCCGCCTATTGGCTGCTGGCGCCGCTGCTGGGCATGCCGCGGCCATTCTGAGGTTGATCTCCCGACGGGGGAGAGGATGGCGCATGGCTGCCCCGCGCGACGCGCCGGGGGCGATCGTAGGACGGGTGGCGCCGTAGGATGGGTAGCGCGCAGCAAAACCCATCGTTCGTCATGCATGCGGCTGCGCGAGGGTGGGTTTCGCCTTCGGCTCGACCCACCCTACGGCCCGAGCCCGCGCCGCGGGGCACTCACGCCGCCAGGCCGGCGGCGTGTCCGGAGGCCCATGCCCACTGGAAGTTGTAGCCGCCCAGCCAGCCGGTGACGTCGACGACCTCGCCGATGAAGTACAGGCCGGGGACCTGTCGCGAGGCCATCGTGCTCGACGACAGGCCGTCGGTGTCGACGCCGCCCAGGGTGACCTCGGCGGTGCGGTAGCCCTCGGTCCCGCTGGCCACCAGCGGCCACTGCGCGAGGACCGCGGCGATCGCGCGCAGCTGCGGCAGGTTGAACTGGCGCAACGGTCGCGGCGTGGCCGCTCCCGGCAGCCAGACCTCGCACAGTCGCTGGGCGAAGCGCCTGGGCATGACGTCCGCGAGCACGGTCTTGAGCTCCGCCGCGGGACGCTCGCGTTGCTGCGCCTGCAGCCAGTCCAGCGCGTCGCGCCCGGGCAGCAGGTCCAGGTACAGCGCATCGCCGGGCTGCCAGTACGAGGAGACCTGCAGGATCGAAGGGCCGCTGACGCCGCGATGGGTCACCAGCATGGCATTGCTGAAGGCCTGTCCGTTGCAGCTCGCGGTGACCGGCAGTGCGACGCCGCTGAGGCCCTCCATGCGGTCCAGGTGCTTGCCGCTGAGGGTGAGCGGGACCAGTCCGGCCCGTGTCGGCAGGACCGCGTGGCCGAAGCGTTGCGCGAGTTCGTAGCCGAAGCCCGTCGCGCCCATGCTCGGGATGGAAAGCCCGCCGCTGGCCACGACCAGGGACGGGGCGGTGAACGCGCCGCGCGTGGTCCGCAGGGTGAAACCGCCATCGTCGTCGTGGACCACCTGCTCGATGCTGCAGGAGGTCTCGACCTGCACGCCGGCGGCCTCGCATTCGTCCAGCAGCATGCGCACGATGAGCTTGGAGGACACGTCGCAGAACAGCTGGCCCAGCTCCTTCTCGTGGTAGGCGATGCGATGGCGCTCGACCATCTCGATGAATTGCCAGGGCGTGTAGCGCGCCAGCGCCGACTTGCAGAAGTGGGGGTTGGCCGACAGGTAGTTCGCCGGCGTGGTGCCGGTATTGGTGAAGTTGCAGCGCCCGCCGCCCGACATGAGGATCTTCTTGCCGACCCGGTTGGCGTGCTCGACGACGCACACGCGCCGGCCCCGTTGGCCGGCGGTGATCGCGCACATCAGGCCGGCGGCGCCGCCGCCGACGACCAGCACGTCGTGGGTGTCGGGGGACGCGCCGCTCATGGGTTACTGCGCGGCGACGCGGACGTCCGGCCGCAGGGCGACGCTGCCCAGGTCGCTCATCAGCGTCAGCTCGCCGTCCTGGATGAGGGCCTGCAGGCGCATGCCGCGCTTGCCGATCGCCGCCAGCGCGTCGACCGTGTCCGGGCGCAGGTCGAGCACGGTGAGGTTCTTCAGGCGCGTGAGCGAGTTGGCGATGCGGGTCCACCAGATGTCGGCGGCGTTCCCGCTGTAATTCACCACCACGACCTGGCGCGCGCGGGCGCAGGCCTTCTTGATCCGCGACTCATCGGGCTGGCCGAGGTCGATCCACAGGTCGACGTCGCCGGTGTAGTCGCGCAGCCACAGGTCCGGGTCCTCCTCGGTGCTCAGCCCGCGCCCGAACTCGAGGCGATCGCTTGCGTGGAGGGCGAACGCCACCACCCGCACCATCAGGCGCTGGTCGGTCTCGGACGGGTGTTGCGCCAGCGTGAGGTCGTGGGTGGCGTAGTAATGCCGATCCATGTCGCTGATCTGCAGTTCCGCCTTGACGACGGTCGAATTGAGGGCCATGGCCGGCTCGGGAGAACGAAGGAGCGCCATTCTAGCCGCCATGGCCGTCGACGGTATTTCAGGCGCCGAAGCCCTCCAGCACGATCTTGCCGCGCGCGCGCCCGCTTTCGAGCAAGGCGTGGGCGCGCTTGAGGTTGGCGGCGTCGATGCGGCCGAAGTGCTCGCCCATGGTGGTGCGCAGCACACCTTCGTCCACCAGGTCGGCGACGGTATCGAGCAGGCGGTGCTGTTCGATCATGTCCGGCGTCCCGAACAGGGGGCGGGCGAACATGAACTCCCAGTGCAGCGAGGCGGACTTGCGCTTGAGCAGGCGCGCATCGAGGCTGTCGGGGTCGTCGATCAGGCCGATCCGGCCCTGCGGCGCGAGGGCCTCGACCAACTGCGGGAAGTGACTGCCGGAATGGGTCAGGCTGGCGATGTAGTCGACCTGGGGCACGCCGATCGCCACCAGCGCTTCGGACAGCGGTTGCCGATGGTCGACGACGGCATGGGCGCCCAGCGACGCCACCCACTGGCGGGTCTCCTCCCGCGAGGCGGTGCCGATGACCTTGAGCCGGGTCAGTCGACGCGCCAGCTGGACCAGGATCGAGCCGACCCCACCGGCGGCGCCGACGACCAGCAGTGCCTGGCCTTCGCCCCCGTCGCGGGCCACGCCGAGGCGGTCGAACAGCAGTTCCCACGCCGTGATCGCGGTCAGGGGGAGCGCCGCGGCCTGGGCGAAGTCGAGGCTGCGCGGCATCCGCCCGACGATGCGCTCGTCGACGACGTGGCGCTCGCTGTTGCCGCCCGGGCGCGCGATGGATCCGGCATACCAGACGCGGTCGCCGGGCTTGAACAGCGTCGCCTCGGCGCCGACGGCGCGCACCACGCCGGCGACGTCCCAGCCGAGCACCTTGTAGGGCGATCCGTCGGGGGACGCGCTGCGCCGGACCTTGGTGTCGACCGGATTGACCGAGACGGCGTGGACGTCGACGAGCAGGTCGCGCGGACCGGGGGTGGGTTCGGGCAGCTCGATGTCGAGCAGCGCATCGGCGGCGTCGATCGGCGAGGGGGTCTGGTATCCGACGGCCTTCATGCGGGCATCTCCTGGGCGCGGGCGGCAGCGTCGGCCGTCCATTCGGGGTAGTCAATGTAGCCACGGGCATCGCCACCGAACAGCGTGGCGGGGTCGAGGCTGGCGAGCGGCAGGCCCTCGCGCAGGCGGCGCGGCAGGTCCGGGTTGGCGACGAAGGGGCGGCCGAAGGCGACCAGGTCGGCGAGGCCGTCGGCCAGGATCGCCCGGGCACGCCGGGCATCGTACTTGCCGGCGACGATGATCGCGCCGCCGAAACGCGCGCGGATGTCGCGTCGGAAGGCATCGGGGAACCGGGGCGCGTCGTCCCAGTCGGCCTCGACCAGGTGCAGGTAGGCCAGGCCACGGCGATCCAGGTGCTCGGCCGCCTCGAGGATCGTCGGCAGGATGTCGGGGCAGGCCATGCCACGCGCGGTCAGGAAAGGCGCCAGGCGGATGCCGGTGCGTTCGGGGCCGACGGCCTCGCTGACGGCATCCACCACCTCGCGCAGGAAACGCAGGCGGTTCGAGCGGGACCCGCCGTAGGCGTCCTCGCGCTGGTTGGACGAGGTGCGCAGGAACTGGTCGACCAGGTAACCGTTCGCGCCGTGGATCTCGACGCCATCGAAACCGGCGTCGATCGCCCGCAGCGCCGCCTGCCGGAAGTCGTCGACGATGGCGGCGATCTCCCCGGTTTCGAGCGCGCGCGGGACCGGGCAGTCGACCATCGCGCCGACGCCGGTCGCGGGATCGACCTTCCAGACCTGGCCTTCGAAGGGGATCGCCGAGGGCGCCACCGGCAGCGCGCCGCCATGGAAGTCCGGGTGCGACATGCGGCCGACGTGCCACAGCTGCAGGAAAATGCGGCCGCCCGCGGCGTGGACGGCATCGGTGACCCCGCGCCAGCCCGCCACCTGCGTCGCATCGTGGATGCCCGGGGTGAACGAATAGCCCTTGCCCTGCGGGGAAACCTGCGTGGCCTCGGTGACGATCAGGCCGGCACTGGCGCGCTGCGCGTAGTAGGTCGCGTTGATCGCCTGCGGCACGTCGCCGGGCTGGCGGCTGCGCGAGCGCGTCATCGGCGCCATCACGATGCGGTTGGGCAGTTCGAGCGGACCGAGCTGGAGGGGCTGGAACAGGTCGGGGGTCGGCATGGGAGGGCCTTGTGCGTGGAGGGCGTGGAGGGCGTGGAGGGTATGCGGCGGCCGGAGCTGTCAGTGGGCAGGCGCGTCGAGTTCGATCAGCAGGCCGCCCGGGAGCGGCACGAAGAGTTGCACTTCGCCGTCGCCCGGCACCGTCGTCGCCTCGAACGGCAGGCCAGCGCGGCGAAGGGCATCGATCACCATCGCGGCGGGACGATCGGTGCGGAAGGCGACGTGGCCGAGGCGGACCGCGTCCGCGTCGTGCCCGCGTCCGTCGACGACATGGACGAGCGCGTGCTCCGCGTCGCCGTAGAGCCATTGGCCGGGGAAGGGGAAGGGCGGTCGGCGCCCGGGGCGGAGGCCCATGACCTCGACGAACAGGCGGTGCAGCGCCGAGCCATCGCTGGCCTGGAGGTTGACGTGGTCGAAGCGCCAGTCGGGCAAGGCGGCTTGTTCGGTCGGGCGGTCCATGGGGTGGCCTGCGTTGCGGTGAGCACAGTCTCGGCTCTTGTCTGATGGGGAAAAAGGCGCGATAAAGCGTTTCAGTTTCAATGGATTTTTGAAAATGCGAGCGCTCAACGACCTGCGGTTGTTCGTTCAGGCGGCCGACCTGGGAGGCTTGTCCGCAGCGGCGCGGCGGCTGGACCTGAGCCCGGCGGTCGCCAGTGCCGCGCTCAAACGCCTTGAGGCCGAACTGGGCAGCCCGCTGTTCGTGCGTTCCACCCGCAGCCTGCGCCTCACCGCGGAGGGCGAGCGCTTCCTGCCTCATGCGCGCGACGCCCTGGCGAGTCTTGATGTCGGCACCCGGGAGCTGCGTGAGGAACATGCCGGACTGGCGGGCGCGCTGCGCATCTCGGCACCCTCGGACGTGGGGCGCCATACGCTCCTGCCCTGGCTGGACGCGTTCCAGCAGGCCCATCCGCGCCTGCAGTTGCACGTGCAGCTGACCGACCGCCTCGCCGACGTCTACCGCCAGCCGGTCGACGTGGTGCTGCGCTACGGCCCGCCCCCCGACTCTTCGCTGGTCGCGTTGCCGCTCGCGCCGTGGAACCGCCGCGTGCTGTGCGCGTCACCGGAGTACCTCGCGCGCGAGGGCGCCCTTGCCTCGCCGCTGGCACTGCCCGGCCGCAATTGCCTGCGCTTCAAGCTTGGCGAGGACCTGCATGCGCACTGGCAGTTCGTCGCGCCCGACGGCACCTCGCATGCCGTGGCGGTCGAAGGCGACCGCAGCAGCGACGACGGCGAAGTGGTGCGCCGGTGGGCGCTCGCCGGCCTCGGCATCGCCTACAAGTCGTGGCTGGACGTCGCCGGCGACATCGCCCACGCGCGTCTGCGGGTCCTGTGCGGCGACTGGCGTGGCGAGGCGTCGCCGCTCAACCTGGTCATCCCGGACCGGCGCCTGATCACGCCCGCGGTGCAGGCCCTGCGCGGCTTCCTGCAATCGCGACTGGAAGCGGTGCCGCGGCCGTGAGCGAGGACGGCACGCCGCCCAGCCGCCTGCAGCTGCCGCCCGGCACCTGGCCGAGCCTGATCGACGGCCTCTGTGCGCGATTCCCGCGCGTGCCCCGCGCCGAATGGGCCTCGCGCTTCGCGCGGGGCCGCGTCCAGGATGCCGCCGGCCACGCATTGGCACCGGGCCTGGCGTACCGGCCCGGCATGGAGGTCCTGTACTACCGCGAGGTGGCCGATGAGCCGCGCATCCCGTTCGAGGCGCGCATCGTCCACCAGGACGCGCACCTGCTGGTCGCCGACAAGCCGCACTTCCTGCCGGTGACGCCCGCCGGCGGTTTCGTCGCCCAGACCCTGCTCGCGCGCCTGCGCGCATCGACCGGACTGGACACCCTGGTGCCGCTGCACCGCATCGACCGCGGCACTGCGGGCCTGGTGATGTTCTCCGTCGAGCCGGCGACGCGGGCACGCTACCAGACCCTGTTTCCCGGGCGGCGCATCGAGAAGACCTACGAAGCGCTCGCGCCGCCGCCCACGGGCCGCATGCCGGCATCGCGGCATTCCCGGATCGAAGCCGGCGAGCCCTTCTTCCGCATGCGCGAAGTGGACGGCCCGCCCAACAGCGAGACCCACATCGAGGTGCTCGCGCGAGAATCGCCCGACACCTGGCGGTACCGGCTGCGACCGGTCACCGGCCGCAAGCACCAGTTGCGCGTGCACATGGCCGCGCTGGGCGCGCCGATCCTCAACGACCCCTTCTATCCCGACCTGTTGCCGGCCTCGGGCCACGACTTCAGCCGGCCACTGAAACTGCTGGCGCGCTCGCTGCGCTTCCTCGATCCGATCGAC
The DNA here is from genome assembly GCF_006546775.1 of Marilutibacter aestuarii. GTDB lineage: Bacteria > Pseudomonadota > Gammaproteobacteria > Xanthomonadales > Xanthomonadaceae > Marilutibacter > Marilutibacter aestuarii. Next base: position 1,003 of record NZ_VICE01000054.1, on the reverse strand, counting down.
GGGCGCGAGCGGGTCTTCGAAAGCGACAGGACCCTGTAAGCCGATTGCCGATTGCCGGGACGGCACTCAGGTGAATTCGCGCGACGGCAACGTGAGCTTGCGGCGCGGGCGCCCGACCAGGTCGAGGAAGCGGTTGAACACGGCCTCCGAACTCGCCTGCATGGCGGCGATATGCTGGCGCGTCTGCGCGCGGATATCGGCTGCGTCGGCCGCGTGGCCGCAGGCCCGCAGTTCGTCGAGGTAGCGGGGATTGGCAAGCCAGCGCTCGATCAACGCCTCGTCCATCTCCAGGTGGAACTGGAAGCCATAGGCGTTTTCCCCCCAGCGGAAGGCCTGCGGCTCGCACAGCGGCGAGCGTGCCAGGTGCACGGCGCCATCGGGGACCTGGAAGCTGTAGCGGTGCCACTGGAACACCGGGGCCTGCTCACCCAGCGGTGCCAGCACCGGGTCCCGGCGCCCGTCATCGGTGGTGGCCAGCGGATGCCAGCCGACCTCGGGGACGGGGTGGCGGCGGATCGGCGCGCCGAGCACGTGCGCGAGCAACTGCGCGCCCAGGCAGATGCCCAGCACCGGGCGCCCGAGCTTGAGCATCTGCTCGATGGCCCGCAGTTCCGCGAGCAGGTGGGGACGGCGGTCCTTTTCCTCGACGTTCATCGGGCCGCCGAGCACGACCAGGCCGCGATAGCGCGCCATGTCCGGCTGCAGGTCCGGCTCGCGCTCGAAATTGCTGAAACGGATCCGGTGCCCGCGCCGCCGGATCAGCGGATCGAGCGTGCCCAGGGGTTCGGCGGCGACGTGCTGGAAGACCTGGATGCGGGGCATGGACGGAAGGGCGGGCAGGGCAGCGGGACCGGGTGGCCACCGCACTATGCCAAACCCGGCCCCGGCGGCGGATAACCGCTGCTTGGGCCGACATTCCAGCCGGTCATCTGCCCCGGCGTGCGCTCAGCGGCCGCGATGCGGCTTCTTCGGCCCGCGATGCGGCGGCTTGCCCGGATGCGGG
>NZ_VICE01000053.1 GCF_006546775.1 Marilutibacter aestuarii | reverse complement strand
CCAATCCCCAATCCCCAATCCCCAATCCCCAATCCCCAATCCCCAATCCCCAATCCCCAATCCCCAATCCCCAATCCCCAATCCCCAATCCCCATTCCCCATTCCCCATTCCCCATTCCCCAACCGCGCCATGCCCCGAATCCTCCTGGTCGAAGACGAAACCGACATCGCCGAAACGGTCCGCTATGCCCTGGAGGCGGCGGGCTTCGACGTCGACCACGCGCCGACGGCGGGACATGCCGAGGCGATGGCCATGCCCGGGCGCCACCAGCTCGCGATCCTCGACATCGGCCTGCCGGACATGAGCGGGCTGGACCTATGTCGGCGCCTGCGCCGGCATCGCGACTTGCCGGTGATCTTCCTGACCGCGCAGAACGCAGAGATCGATCGCATCCTCGGGCTCGAGCTCGGCGCTGACGATTACGTGACCAAGCCGTTCTCGCCGCGCGAACTGGTCGCGCGCGTGCGCGTGGTCCTGCGCCGTGGCCTTCGGCAGGACGGACCCGCGGCATCCGCGGGCGGTTTCGAGCACGACCTGGAGGGCCGCCGCATCCGCTACCGCGGGCAGCTGCTCGACCTCACCCGCTACGAGTACGGCCTGCTGGCCGCGTTGCTGCAGCGACCGGGCGCGGTGCTCTCGCGCGCGCAGTTGATGGACCGGGTGTGGGGCGATGCCCTGGAGAGCGGCGACCGTACCGTCGACACCCACGTCAAGACCCTGCGCGCCAAGCTGCGCGAGGCGTGCGACGAGGGCGATTTCGACGCCATCCGCACCCATCGCGGGCTCGGCTATTCGCTCGACCTCGATCGCGACGCGGACTGAGGCGGCCAGGGTGCGGACGCCATGAAGATCGGCCTGCGGATATTCCTGGGGTATTTCCTCATCGTCGCCGTCGCCGGCCTGCTGCTGGCGCGTGTCTTCCTGGCCGAGGTGAAGCCGGGCGTGCGGCAGGCGATGGAGGACACCCTGGTCGACAGCGCCAACGTGCTCGCGGAGCTCGCGACCGACGATTTCCTTGCCGGACGGATCAACGACGGTCGCTTCGCCGCGCGCATCCGGGCGCTCGGCCAGCGCGACCTGGGGGCGGAGATCTGGGGCTTCGGCAAGCGCGCCGCGCAGTATCGCGTCTACGTCACCGACGCGCGCGGCATCGTGGTGTTCGACAGCCAGGGCCGCGACCTGGGCCGCGACTATTCGCGCTGGAACGATGTCTACCTGACCCTGCGCGGCCGCTACGGCGCTCGCTCCAGCCCGGAAGATCGCGCCGATCCCGATTCGACCGTCATGCACGTGGCCGCGCCCATCCGCGATGCCGACGGCACGATCGTCGGCGTGCTGACCGTGGCCAAGCCCAACCGCACCATCGCGCCGTTCATCGCGCGCAGCCAGGGGGTGGTCCTGCGCTGGGGCCTGCTGCTGCTCGGCGTGGCGTTGCTGGTCGGCCTGGTCGCGGCGGGTTGGCTGTCGCGCCAGCTGCGCAGCCTGCAGCGCTACGCCGACGCGGTGACCGCTGGCGAGCGCGTGCCGCCACCGCGGGCCAGCGGCGAGTTCCAGGCCCTGGGCGATGCATTGGAGACGATGCGCGCGCGCCTGGAGGGCAAACAGTACGTGGAGCAGTACGTGCATGCCCTGACCCACGAGATGAAGAGCCCGCTGGCGGCGATCCGCGGCAGCGCCGAACTGCTCGAGGGTGATGAGGACGGGGTGCCGATGGGCGAGGCCGACCGGCGCCGTTTCGCCGCGCGTATCCGCCGGCAGAGCGAGCGCCTGGCGCTGATGATCGACAAGCTGCTGGCGCTGGCGTCGGTCGAGCATCGTCGGCAACTCGACGATCCCAGGCCACTGGACCTGGGCGACGTGCTGCTCGATGCGATCGAGATGGCGCGCCCGGGCCTCGACCAGGCCGGGATCGAGTGTCACCTGGAACTCGACCAGGCCGGCGTGTCCGTGCGTGGCGATGCGTTCCTGTTGCGCCAGGCCCTGGTGAACCTGCTCGAGAACGCCGCTGACTTCGCGCCGCGGGGCAGCCGGATCGACGTGGTGGCAAGCCAGGTGGGCGACCGCGCGGTGGTCGAGGTGCGCGACCGGGGCGTCGGGATCCCCGGCTACGCCCTCGATCGCGTGTTCGAGCGCTTCTACTCCCTGGCCCGACCCGAAGGCGGCAGCCGGAGCAGCGGACTGGGACTGTGCTTCGTCGCCGAGGTTGCCGCCCTGCATGGCGGCGAGGCCGGCCTGGGCAACCGCGAAGGCGGCGGCGCGATCGCACGCCTGAGCCTGCCGGCGGCGGCGCGCTAGCCGGCTTCACCGTCGCTTCACCGTCGCGCCTCCGGCAGCCCCCATCGACCCGCGATCCTGCGCCGGTCGCGACTATGGGAGGACGACATGCGTTTGTGGATGAAGATTTTGCTGGTGGCGGGCATGACGCTCGCCATCCTGGTGCCGTTGACGATGATCCGCGGGGTGATCCAGGAGCGCCAGGCATACCGCGTGCAGGCGGTGCAGGAGGTGGCGCGGAGCTATGCCGGCACGCAGGCCTTCTCGGGGCCGGTGCTGGTGGTGCCTTACACCGATACGGTCTGGGTGGAGGAGAAGGACGAGGGCGGCGTGCCGCACCGGGTGGAGCGCGAACGCACCGGCCGCTGGCTGTTCTTCCCCGAGACGCTCGAAGTCGGCGGCCCGATGCGACCCGACACGCGTCGGTTGGGCCTGCACGAGGTACGCGTCTACGAGTGGGACGGCGTGGCGAAGGCCCGCTTCCGGGCGACGATCCCCGGCACCGATCCCGATGTCCGGCGCCGGATTGGCCGGCCCTGGCTCGACTACGGCTTCGCCGACGTGCGCGGCCTGCTGGAGCCGCCGGTACTGCAGGTCGATGGCCGCACGCTGCCGGTCGAGGATGGCCTGGGGGGGGATGGCGGCAATGGCGTGCATGCCAGGCTGCCGGTGCCCGCACCCGGCAGTGCCCTGTCGCTGGACACGCGCCTGGCGTTCACCCTGGGCGGTGCCGAATCGCTGTCGCTGGTGCCGCTGGGCAAGCAGAACAGCTTCGCCGTGGCGTCGAGCTGGCCGCACCCCCGCTTCAGTGGCAGCTTCCTGCCGCGTACCCGCGAGATCGGCGCGAGCGGCTTCGACGCCCGCTGGCAGGTCGCCTCGGTGGCCACCAACGCACAGCGCCAGTATCGCGAAGGCCGGCGCCTGCCGGCCAGCGTCGGCGCAGGCAGCGACGCGGACCCGGGCCAGGTCCACCGCGACCGCCCGCTGGACGCGGTCGAGGTGGCGCTGGTCGAGCCGGTCAACGTGTACTCGCAGGCGGACCGGGCGAGCAAGTACGGCCTGCTGTTCGTCCTGCTGACCTTCGTGGGCTTCTTCATCTTCGAGCTGGTCAAGCACCTGCGCATCCACCCGATCCAGTACGGCTTGGTCGGCCTGGCCCTGGCCATCTTCTTCCTGCTGCTGGTCAGCCTGAGCGAGCACATCGACTTCGCCTGGGCCTACCTCGTCGCGAGCGTGGCCTGCATCGGCCTGATCGGCTTCTACCTGGTCGCGGTGCTGCAGAGTGCGCTGCGTGGCTGGGGCTTCGCGGCCATGCTGGCGACCCTGTACGCCGCGCTCTACGGCCTGCTGGTCTCGGAGGACAACGCGCTGGTGCTCGGCGCCGGCCTGTTGTTCGTGATCCTCGCCGGCCTGATGGCGATCACCCGCAGGGTGGACTGGTACCAGCTCGCCGGCGGAAGCGTGCCGCCGCTTCCCCGCGGCTAGCCCAACGCAGTCCCGGTGCCGGCGTGCCGACGCGCCGGCACCGGGGCCGTCGGGATTGCAGGTGCATGACCGGTCGCACCGGCGGCGCCAACGGTTCCGTGACGGGGCTCACAGCCCCTAGAATTCGCGGATGAACATCGCATCGCACGACATCCAGACCCGGATCCTCTCGGGCGCGGCCATCCAGGCCCACGTCGTCGACCTTGCGCGCCTGCGCATCGAGGTGTTCCGCCAATGGCCCTACCTCTACGAAGGCGACGCCCGCTACGAGGCGTCCTACCTCAAGGTCTACCTGCAATCGGCCTACAGCATCGCGGTGCTGGCGCTGGAGGAGGGCAAGGTCGTGGGGGCCTCCACCGGCCTGCCGCTGGAGGACGAAAGCGCGGCGTTCCGCAAGCCGTTCGAGGACGGCCCGATCGCGCCGTCGGAGGTGTTCTACTTCGGCGAATCGGTCCTGTTGCCGGCCTACCGCGGGCGTGGCCTAGGGCATCGCTTCTTCGACCTGCGCGAAGCACACGCGCGCTCGCTGGGTGGTTTCCGCTGGACGGCGTTCTGCGCGGTGCAGCGCGATGGCGACGACCCGCGCCGGCCGCCGTTCCATCGCGGGCACGACGCCTTCTGGCGCAAGCGCGGCTACACGCCGCGTCCCGAACTGAGCGTGCGCCTGCCGTGGAACGAAATCGGCGTGGGAGAAATGAACCACGTGCTGACGTACTGGATGCGACCGCTGGAGCGGAGCTGATGGTCGCCGGCGTCGACGCGCGCGGTCCCTGGCGGGTCGCGGCGGCGAAGTACCGGGTGGTGCCGCGAGCGACCGGCTTCGACTTCCAGGCCTTCGCGCGCAAGCAGGGCGAGTGGCTCGGCGAGGCCCGGGAGCAGGGTGCGCAGTGGGTCGTGCTGCCTGAATACCTTTCCCTGGAACTGGCCGCGATCCATCCGCCCGCGGTGCACGCAGACCTGCGAGCCTCGCTCGATGCCTTGCAGTCGCACCACGAGGCATGGCTGGCCCTCTATTCCAGCCTCGCGAAGGCCACCGGCATGCACGTGACCGCGGGCAGCTTCCTGCTCCGGATCGCGGACGGGCGCTGGCGCAACCGCAGCTACCACTTCAGCCCCGACGGCGGTCATGGCTGGCAGGACAAGCTGCAGCTGACCGGCTTCGAGAAGCAGGCGGGGGTCATCGCACCCGGCGACGCACTGAGGGTCTTCGACGCCGGGCCGGCGCGGTTCGGCATTTCCATCTGCTACGACAGCGAGTTCCCGCTGCCGGTGCGCGCCCAGTGCGAAGCGGGCGCAGGGGTCATCGCGGTGCCCAGTTGCACCGACACCGAGGCCGGCGCGACGCGGGTACGCGTGGGGTGCATGGCACGCGCGCTGGAGAACCGCTGCTTCGTCGTGCAGTCGGTGACCAGCGGCGAGGCGCCCTGGAGTCCCGCCCTGGACACCAACACCGGCGAAGCGGCGATCTTCGCGCCGATGGACGCGGGCCTGCCGGCCGATGGCGTGCTCGCCTGCACCCGCGGCGACGAACGCTGGGCGATCGCCGACCTGGACTTCGCTGCGCTCCAGGCCAGCCGGGCCCGGGCGCAGGTCGCCAACGACCTCGACTGGCCCGGTCAGTCGCGCCCGGGCCTGTTGCGCGCCCGGCTCAGCGCGCTGGACGACTGAGCGCGCTCAGGCCAGCAGCGACACGCCCGGTACCAGCCACAGCGAAACACCCGCGAGCCCGATCCCGATGGCGGTCGCGGCCAGCACGTCGCTGGGCCAGTGCAGGCCCAGCACCACCCGCGACAGGGCCACGCTGAGGGTGAAGGGCAGCAGCAGCCACGCCAGCGCCGGGTAGTGCGCCGTCGCGACGAGGCTGAAGGCGACCGCGTGCAAGGTGTGGCCGGAGGGAAAGCTGAACTCGTCGAGCGGCGCGACGAGCGCGTGGATGCGGCGGTCGGTCGCGAACGGGCGGGGCCTGCGCGTCCACCGCTTGAGTCCCTTGTAGAGGGTCAGCGCGATGACGCCGGTCGCGGCCATGTGCGCGGAGGCGGCCAGCCCGTCCATCCCGTCCAGTGCGATCAACACGCCCATGAGCACGTACCAGAACACCCCGTCGCCCAGGCGGCTGACGGCGGCGAAGAAGCGGCATGGCCAGGAGCGGCGTTCGCCCCAGCGGTTGGCGCGCAGGCACCAGCCCGAGTCGCCCAGGGCGGCGCCGTCGATGAGGCGTTTGTGCAGGGGCAAGCGTTGCATCGTCATCTCCTCATGGCGCTCCGGCCATGGCGGTGGATACGGTGTCGGGGTCGACGAGGCCTTCCAGGATCGCGTCCAGGTCGGCGGCGACCTGCTCGGGACGCAGCGCCGCCACCCCCTGCCGGCATTGGCTCGCCATGCGCCGGCGCAAGCCATCGTCGCTCGCGATCCGGCAACTCGCGGCCACGAATGCGTCGTCGTCGCCGTCGGCGATGGTGAAGCCGTCCAGGCCGTCGCGCAGGCGCTCGCGTGCTGCGCCGTAGTCGAAGGCCACCGTTGGCACGCCGCTGGCCAGGGCTTCCAGGGTCACGTTGCCGAAGGTTTCGCTGCGGCTCGGGAACGGGAACAGGTCGCCGCTCGCGCAGTGGCGCGAGAGGGCCTCGCCGCGCTGCATCCCGCAGAAGACGAACTCCGGGTTGTCGCGCTGCAGGCGCGCACGCTCGGGTCCATCGCCGACCCAAACGAAGCGCGCGTCCGGGCGCTGTGCCTGGATCGCACGGAACGCGCGCACGGCCAGGTCGAGGTTCTTCTCCGCGGCGATGCGGCCCAGGTAGAGCACCGCGATGGCGTCGTCGGCCACGCCCCAACTGCGGCGCAGCGCGATGTCCCGGTGCGCGGGATCGAAGGCCCCGGTGTCCACCGCGCGCGGCAGCTGCAGCACGTCGCGGAAGCCGCGTTCGCGCAGGAAGCCGGCCAGTTCCGCGGTCGGCACGAGGGTGGCGCTGGCGCGATTGTGGAAGTGGCGCATCCACCCCAGCGCCGGGCCTTCGAGCACGGCGGCACCGTAGTCACGCATGTACTCGTCGAAACGGGTGTGCAGGCCGGTGGCGGCGGGGATGCCCAGGGCGCGGGCCGTGCGGACCGCCGACCAGCCCAGTGGCCCTTCGGTGGCGACATAGACGGCGTCCGGAGCCGTGGCGCGCCACAGCCGCTTGAGCGCGCGGCCGGCCGGCAGGCCCAGGCGCAGGCCGGGATAGCGGGGCAGGGGGAGCCCGGGCACCAGGTGTTCGTGGGGCTGGGCGCGATCGTCGCGTCCCTGGCGCGGACGCACCACTTCGACATGGTGGCCGCGGGCCCGCAGGCCGCGCTCCAGGCGCTGCACGGTCAGGGCGACGCCGTTGATCTCGGGCGGATACGTCTCGGTGACGATGGTGTAGCGCATGCACGCCTCCCCGGTTTGGGGAAGCATCCTCCTGCCAGGTGTAGGCGCCGTGGCAGGGGGGTTACGCGGGGATGACGACGCCTGCCTGCGGTCGCGCCGGGGGCGCGCTCAGCTCTCGTGGTAGCCGAAGGAGATGCCCAGGCCGGCGATGTCACCCGATTCGCCTTCCAGGTCGGCCTGCAGCAGCGGCCGCGCCTCCAGCCAGCGCCGCGGCAGGGTCAGTTCGAGGTGGTTGTCCTCGGCGACCAGGTCCAGTTGCGGGATGGGGTCGGCCTCGTGCGAGCGGTGCAGCAGGACCGCCAGGCGCAGCAGCGCCGAGCAGTGGCGCGCCGACGCCAGCAGGCGGTCGGGCAGTGCGTCGAAGGCGGATTTCGGGATCCGGCGCCGGTGCGTGCGGATCATCGCGGCGAGGAACTGCTGCTGTTGCCGCGAGAAGCCCGAGATGTCGGTGTGCTCGGCCAGGTAGGCGCCATGCACGTGGTACTGGCTGTGGGCGATGGACAGGCCGATCTCGTGCAGGCGCGCGGCGTTGACCAGCATCACCCGGTCGTCTTCGTCCATGCCCCAGGCGTCGGCGACCTGGTCGAACAACCGCACCGCGGTCGCTTCGACGCGTCGCGCCTGGGCCGCATCGATGCCGTAGCGCTGCATGAGCGCGGCCACCGCGGATTCGCGCGGATCGTGCTCGCCGCCGCGACCGACCATGTCGTAGAGCACGCCCTCGCGCATCGCCGCCTTGCTGACGGCCATGCGTTGCAGGCCGAGCGCATCGAAGGCCGCCTGCATGATCAGGATGCCGCCGGCGATGACCGGCCGGCGCTCGGCCGACAGCCCCGGCAGGTCGATCTGGTCCAGGCTGGAGGCCTCCAGCAGGCGGTCGCGCAAGGGCGGCAGGGCCTCGGCGGTGATCGCGCCCTTGGTGAGCTTCATCGTCCGGCAGATCTCGCCGATCGCCTTGCAGGTGCCGGAAGCGCCGATCGCCTCGTCCCAGCCGAGCGAGCGGTAGGCATTGGCGAACTGCTGGAACTCGGCGCTGATCTCGGCCAGGGCCGCGTTCCACTTCTTGCGCGACAGCTTGCCGTTGCCGAAGAAGCGCCGCGTGCTGGCCACGCAACCGACCTGCAGGCTCTCGCGTTCGATCGCGTCGAAGCCCGAGCCGATGATGAATTCCGTGGAACCGCCGCCGATGTCCATCACCAGGCGCAGCTGCCGCGGCTTGGGCGGTTGTGCGTGGGCCACGCCCAGGTAGATCAGGCGCGCTTCCTCGCGTCCTGAGACCACTTCGATGGCATGGCCCAGCGCGGTCTCCGCGGGCACCAGGAAGGCCTGCGGCGCCGAGAGCCTGCGCACGGTATTGGTCGCGATCGCGCGAACGCGCTGGGGCGGGATGTCGCGCAGGCGCTGGCCGAAGCGCGCCAGGCAGTCGAAGGCCCGCGTGCGCACCTCGGGGGTCAGGCCGCCCTTGCCGTCCAGGCCTTCGGCCAGGCGCACCGTCTCGCGCAGGCGGTCGACCGTGCGCAGCTGTCCCAGCATGTAGCGGGACACCATCATGTGGAAGCTGTTGGAGCCAAGGTCGACGGCGGCCACCAGGTCGCCGTCCTTGAGGGGCAGTCTCGCCGCATGCAACAAACCGTTCATGCGGAGATGATCGTTCATCCGCAGATCGACGCCAACAGGGAAAGCTGCGCGGCATGCGGGGCCTCGCCCTCGGCGGGCGTGACCGGCGCGTAGCTGCCGTCGCTGCGCAGGGTCCAGGCGTTGACGTTGTCGCTGAGGTAGTTCACCACGACCTCGGCGTGGATCCTCGCCGCCACCTCCGGGTCGAGGATCGGGAAGCAGGTTTCCACGCGCCGCAGCAGGTTGCGTTCCAGCCAGTCGGCGCTCGAGCACAGCAGGTCGGGCTGGCCGTCGTTGGCGAACCAGTAGACGCGATGGTGCTCGAGGAAGCGGCCGACGATCGAGCGCACCCGGATGTTGTCCGACACCCCCGGCACGCCGGGACGCAGGGTGCAGGCGCTGCGCACGATCAGGTCGATCTGCACGCCTGCCTGGGAGGCGCGGTAGAGCGCGCGCACGACCTGGGGTTCGTTGAGCGCGTTCATCTTGGCGACGATATGGGCCGGTCGGCCGGCACGGGCGTGCTGGGTCTCGCGGTCGATCCGCTTGAGCACCCCGTCGTGCAGGGTGAAGGGCGACTGCAGCAGGCGCTTGAGCTTGATCGACGGGGCCAGGCCGGACAGCTGCTGGAAGATCAGGTGCACGTCGTTGCCGATCTCCGGGTTGGCCGTGAACAGGCCCAGGTCGGTGTAGAGGCGGGCGGTGCCGGAATGGTAGTTGCCGGTGCCCATGTGCACGTAGCGACGCAGCCTGCCGTCCTCGCGCCGCACGATCAACAGCATCTTGGCGTGGGTCTTGAAGCCCACCACGCCGTAGACGACCTGCACCCCGGCCTCTTGCAGGCGGTCGGCGAAGCCCAGGTTGGCCTCTTCGTCGAAACGCGCGCGCAGCTCCACGACCGCGGTCACGTCCTTGCCGTTGCGCGCGGCCTGCACGAGTTGTTCGACGATCGGCGAATCCTTGCCCGAGCGGTACAGGGTCTGCTTGATCGCCAGGACGTGGGGGTCCTCGGCGGCCTGGCGGAGCAGTTCCAGTACCGGGGTGAAGGCGTCGAAGGGATGGTGCAGCAGCACGTCGCCGCGGCCGATGCGGTCGAACATCGCCTCGCTGCCGGGCAGCTGGCGCTGCTGGAACGGCGGGAACTTCAGGTCCATCCGGGTGACCAGGTCGTAGACCTGGATGACACGGTTGAGGTTCACCGGCCCGTTGATCCGGTACACGGCGTTCTCGTTGAGGTCGAAGTTCTCCAGCAGGGTGCGGACGATCTCGTCCGGGCACTGGTCGGCGATCTCCAGGCGCACCGCGCGCAGGTAGCCGCGGCCGACCAGCTCATCGCGCAACGCCAGGGCGATGTTGTCCACTTCCTCCTCGTCGACCAGCAGTTCCGAGTTGCGGGTGACGCGGAACTGGTAGGCGCCCTTGACCTCCATGCCGGGGAACAGTTCGTCCACGAAGGTCGACAGGACCGCGGACAGGAACACGAAGTCGTTCGGCCCGCCCGACACGTTCTCGGGCAACTGGATGATGCGCGGCAGCGAGCGCGGCGCGCGCACGATGGCGAGGTTGCCGTCGCGGCCGAAGGCGTCGCGGCCCTTCAGCACGACGACGATGTTGAGCGACTTGTTGAGGATCTTCGGGAACGGATGCGCCGGGTCCAGGCCCAGCGGCGACAGCACCGGCATGATCTCGTCGCGGAAATACGCCAGCAGCCAGCGCTTCTGCCGGCTGTTCCAGCTGTCGCGGCCCAGCACGCGCACGCCGGCTTCGTCCAGGGCCGGGCGCAGCACGTGGTTCCAGCAGTCGTACTGCGCGCTGACCAGTTCGGCGGCGCGATCGTGGATGCGCGCCAGCACGGTCGACGGCGACAGGCCGTCCGGGGCCGGCATCAGGCCCAGGTCGCCGGCGTGGCGCAGGGTGCCGGCGCGGATCTCGAAGAACTCGTCGAGGTTGGTGCAGGAGATGCACAGGTACTTGAGCCGCTCCAGCAGCGGCACGCTCTCGTCGCGGGCCTGGGCGAGCACGCGGAAGTTGAAGTCCAGCTGCGACAGTTCGCGGTTGAAGTACAGCGACGGATCGTAGAGCGAGCCCGCGTCGCCGGTGGCGGCGTCATGGGGGGGCGTGTCGTGAGCGGCGTTCATGGACATGCCTCAGGAGTGTACGGGGGCGGGCGGATCGATGGGCGCCGGCAGGTCGTGGGGCCGCACGCGTCCGGCGCCGAAGTGGCAGGAGAAGGTGCTGCCCTGGCCGACTTCGCTGCTGATCTCCAGGCGGGCTTCGTGGAGCTGGAGCACGTGCTTGACGATGGCCAGGCCCAGCCCGGTGCCGCCGCTTTCGCGCGAGCGGCTGGTGGAGACCCGGTAGAAGCGCTCGGTGATGCGGGGCAGGTGGCTGGCGGGGATGCCGTAGCCGCTGTCGGTGACCTGCAGGGCGACGCCGCCCTGGCCGTCGGGTCGCCAGGCGATCTCGATGCGGCCGCCGGCCGGGGTGTAGCGCACGGCGTTGCTGACGAGGTTGGAGAACGCGCTGTGCAGCTCCTTGCCCGAGCCCAGCAGGTCAACGTGGGCGCTGTCGTCGATGTCGATCTGGTGGCGGCCCTGGCTGAGCGCGGCGGCCTCTCGGCGGAGGGTATGCAGCATCGAGGCCATCGACACGTGCTCCTCGGCCTGCAGGTGGTCCTGGGACTCCAGCCGCGACAGCGTCAACAGGTCCTCGACGAGCTGGGTCATCCGCTGCGACTGGCGCTGCATCTCGGCCAGCATCGGCGCCCAGTCGGGCTGCTCTTCCGGATCGAGCATGTCCAGGTAGCCATGGATGACCGTCAGGGGGGTGCGCAGTTCGTGGGATACGTTGGCGACGAAGTCCCGCCGCATCTGCTCGAGCTGCAGCAGGCGGCTGACGTCGCGTGCCACCAGCAGCCACAGGTTCTCCGAATAGGGGATCAGGCGCAGGCTGAGGGTCGCGCCGGGGTTGAACGGCGAATAGGTCTCCAGCGGCTCGGCGTTGCGGCCCGCGGCCATCCAGTGCGCGAGCGGCATCGGTTGCAGGCGCTGGACGAGCGAGGCGCCGATGTCATCCGGGTAGCGCAAGCCCAGCAGGCGCGTGCCGGCTTCGTTGAACCACTGGATGCGCTGGCTGTTGCGCTCGACCACGATGATCGCGTCGGGGAGGGCGGCGGCGGCGGCGCGGTAGGCGCGCAGCATTTCCATCAACCGGCGCTTGCGCGCGCGCATCTCGCCCTGGGTGCGGTAGAGCAGCCGGTCGAGTTCGTTCCACACGCCGTCGCTGTTGGACGGCGTCAGCCGCTGGCGCGCGGTCAGGCGTATGAGTACCTTGCGCAGGCGCCAGTAATGCCATGCCACGATGCCCAGGGCGGTGACGGTGAGGAAAGGGAACAGCTGCCCGCTCAGCAGGCCCAGCACCGTGGCAGCGGCCAGGATGAGCAGGAGCAGGCCGAGGGTACGGAACCAGGCGGTGCGGGCGCGGGGAGGCATGGCAGTCAGAGTGTAATCCGGTCGGCCGGACCGCGGTGCGGACGGAGCGCCCGCGGTGTCCGGCCCGGGTCAGGCTTCGGCCGAGGCCGAGAAGCGGTAACCGGACCCGCGCACGGTCTGGACCATGCCGTCGTAGGCGTGAGGCTCCAGTGTCTTGCGCAGGCGGCGGATGTGCACATCGACCGTGCGCTCCTCGACATAGACGCTGCCGCCCCAGACGTGGTCGAGCAGCTGCGTGCGCGAGTACACGCGCTCGGGATGGGTCATGAAGAAGTGCAACAGGCGGTACTCGGTGGGGCCGATCTGCACCGGCTGGTCGTCGGCGAACACGCGGTGCGCGGCGCCATCGATGCGCAGGCCGCCGACCGAGACGCTGCCGTCCTCGTCGTCCTCGCGCGAGCGTCGCAGTACCGCGCGGATGCGCGCCAGCAGTTCGCGCGCCGAGAAGGGCTTGACCACGTAGTCGTCGACGCCGGCTTCCAGGCCGCCCACGCGGTCGTTCTCCTCGCCGCGGGCGGTCAGCATGATGATCGGGATCTCGCGGGTCAGCGACTCCTTGCGCCAGCGTCGCGCCAGTTCCAGGCCGCTGGTGCCGGGCAGCATCCAGTCGAGCAGGATGAGGTCGGGCACCCGGTCGGCGATGGCCGACTGCGCTTCGCGCGCGTCCCCGGCATGGATGGGCTCGTATTCGCCCTTGCGCAGTGCAAAGGACACCATGTCCCGGATGGCGGGTTCGTCTTCTACGATCAGGATGCGCTTCTGCACGCGGTCACCAGTGGGGGTTGAAGCGAGCCATCCCGGGTTCGGCCGGCCTGGCGGATCCCGGGTCGACGGAGCCGGCACGGGGCCGGGTCCGGCTTCGCTGGCACGGCCGGAGCGGGTCCGGCCGGGGACCGGGGCATGCGTCCTGGCTGCATGCCCGGAGCGCGTCTGGCTCCCCGAAGCGACCCCAGTAGACTACGGTTTTATGACTGCCGCGTGACAGGGTGGCCCGTCGCATCGCGCAGGGCTGCCCAGGACTCAGTCGCGCTCGAGATCCTCGTCGCGGATGCCTTGGCGACGCAGTTCGAGCACGGTCGGAGTGATCGCGGCGATCCGCGATTCGATCCGGGCGCGGGCGTAGTAGTCCAGGTCATCGCGTTTCTTGAGCAGGTTCAGGCGCGTCAGGGCCAGTTCCGGCCGGCCGTTGAGATACGCGGCCTCGGCATACGCTTCGCCGGCTCGGATCGGGTCGCCGGCGATCTCGCAGGCGCGCGCGAACACCTGCTGGAATTCCGGGTCATCGCCGGAGCGCGAGAGCAGCGGGCGGAGCACGGCCTGGGCCCGCTGGCCCGACTCGACGGTGTTGTATTCGGCCAGTGCGCGGGCATAGGTGAGCGCGACCGCGCGGTCGTTGGGCGAGCGTCGCAGCAGGGCCTCGAAACGGTCGTTGGCCTGTTCGCGCTGGCCACTGCGCGACTCGGCCTCGGCCAGGCCCAGTGTCACCCAGGTGTCATCGGGGCGCTCCCGGTGCAGCGCGCCAAGCTGGGTGGCGGCGTCGTGCGCCTTGCCATTGCGGAGCAGGGCGATGGCCTGGCCGTATCGCTGCGCCTGGTCGAGACGGCCGGCACGGGCGATCTGCGCGTACTCGCGGATCGCCTCGGCCGGCGTGTCGGCGCTGAGCACGCGCAGCCGCTCGCGCGCCATCTCGTACAGGCCGGTGCCGCCGCTGGCCAGCGCGTCGGTGTCGATCACCAGCCCGCCGGGCAGCAGGGGGTTGGTGCTGGGCGTCGTGCCGCCACCGTAGCGCGGACGCCCCGACTCCTGGCGGCAGGCGTCGTCGCCATCGGGGGCGCGGACGCAGACTTCGCCGCCGCCCTGGGAAAGCCGGATCTGCCGGGCCCGTTCCTTGGCCTCGGTGATGCGCGTGGTCGTGACCGGGTGGGTGCGCAGGTAATCCGGGAAGTCGCCGTAGTAGTTGGCGGCGTTCGTCCGTGATTTTGCCTGCATCGTCGCGAAAAAGTCCGCCATCGCGACCGGGTCGTAATCGCTGCGCGACAAGGTCTGGATGCCCAGCCTGTCCGCTTCGGACTCGTTGGCGCGGGTGTAGTTGATCTGTCGCTGCTGCATCAGGCCCATGGCGCCGACCATCGCCGCCTGCGCGGCGTCGTCGGCGGAATTGCCGCCCGCGGCCTGCGCGGCGGCGAGGGCGCCCAGCATCGCCAGCAGGATCGGGATCTGGTCGCGCTGGGCCCGCTCGACCCCGCGCAGCACGTGGTACTGGGTAACGTGGGCGATCTCGTGCGCGACCACGCCGGCGACCTCGTCCTCGCGCTCGCTGGCCAGGACCAGGCCGGCGTTCACGCCGATGTAGCCGCCCAGGGTCGCGAAGGCGTTGATCTGGCGCTCGCGCATCATGAAGAAGGTGAACGGCTGGGTCGGGCGGTCGCTGTTGGCGGCGAGCTGGCCACCCATCGCCGACAGCCAGCTGTCGATCAGCGGGTCTTCGAGCACGTATTCGTAATGCCGCAGCTGCGCGAGCATCATCGCGCCGTACTCCTCCTGCTGCGTCGGGCTCAGCAGTTCGCCGGCCGAAGAGCCGATGTCGGGCAGGCGGTTCTCCTGGGCCGGGGCGCAGACGCTGGCGATGGCCAGGGTGACGGCGATGGCGAGTGGAGCGATCCGGCGCAAGGGAAACCTCGTGGTGGGACGGGGCGGAGGAGCCCCGAGCATGGGGGCGTGCGGGCAGGACGGCGTGAACCCCCGGTTAACCGGAACGGGTGGCCGGGTGAGGGCCTGGCGCTGGAAAAGCCATCGCGCCGTGCCCATATTCGACAATATCGCGAATCAAAAAGTTTCCGCAGGAGTGCCGACTTGAACAGCCCGAGCCACCCGGACGACGCCCGGCGTCCCGAGATCACCCTCTACAGCTCCGCCATCTGCCCGTACTGCGTGGCGGCCAAGAACTTCCTCAAGAGCAAGGGGCAGACCTGGCGCGAGGTGCGCATCGACCTCGACCCCGAGGCGCGCGAGCGGATGGTCGCGTTGGCCAAGCGGACCAGCGTGCCGCAGATCTTCATCGGTGACACCCACGTGGGCGGCTACGACGACATGATCGCCCTGCATCGCGCCGGCGGCCTGGAGCCGCTGCTGGAGGGCGCCGCATGAGCGCCGATTCCACCGGCCCGCAGGGGGAGCAGGACCGCATCGAGGCCTTCACGGCATTCCGCAAGCGCATGAACGAGCGCATCCTGGCCGAGCCGAACCAGGTGGTCCGGCGCTTCTTCGCGCTCGATACCCAGACCTACCAGGCCGGCGCGCTGGACGTGAAGACCAAGGAGCTGCTGGGCCTGGTGGCGTCGCTGGTGCTGCGTTGCGACGACTGCATCAGCTACCACGTCGCCCAGTGCCGCGAGGCCGGCGTCAGCCGCGACGAGATGTTCGAGGCCTTCTCCGTCGGCCTGGTCGTCGGCGGCTCCATCGTGATTCCGCACATGCGCCGCGCGGTCGACTTCCTCGACCAGCTCGAACAGGGCGCGGCGACCGCGCCCGGCGCGTCCCACGCGCACGACTGAGTTTGCGCCGCGTCGTGCCCGGTCGAGCGCCGGGCACGCGCGAATCGCGCTTCGGGGCGGTCCGCCACGTCCGCCGCACGGACTCCGGCCCCTGAAAAACAGCGCCGTCTCAGGCATAATCCTCCGGCTAACCATCCGGCGGCGTACCTCCCCTGCGCCCGCCCCCCAGCTGGAAGAATTCCCTATGACGCAGACGATTACCGTCATCCGTGGCGATGGCATCGGCCCGGAAATCATGGACGCCACCCTGCATGTGCTCGAGGCGATGGACCTGGGCCTGCAGTACGAGGAAGCCGACGCCGGGCTGGTCGCGCTCGAGAAGCACGGCGAGCTGATCCCGCAGGCCACCATGGACTCGATCCGCCGCAACCGCGTCGCCCTCAAGAGCCCGCTGACCACCCCGGTGGGCGAAGGCTTCAGCTCGATCAACGTCGAACTGCGCAAGCGCTTCGACCTGTACGCCAACGTCCGTCCGGCCAAGTCGTTCCCGAACACCCGCTCGCGCTTCCCCAGCGACGTCGACGTGATCACGGTCCGCGAGAACACCGAGGGCGCCTATATCGGCGAGGGCCAGGAAGTGTCGCCCGACGGCGAGACCGCCGTGCTGACCCAGAAGGTGACCCGCCGCGGTTCGGAGCGGATCGTGCGCTACGCCTTCGAACTGGCGCGCAAGGTCGGTCGCCGCAAGGTCACGGTCGTGCACAAGGCCAACATCCTCAAGTCGACTTCGGGCCTGTTCCTGAAGACCGCGCGCGCGGTGGCCGCGGAGTATCCGGACATCGAATGCGACGAGATGATCGTCGATGCCTGCTGCATGAAGCTCGTCATGCAGCCCGAGACCTTCGACGTGATCGTGACCACCAACCTGTTCGGCGACATCCTCTCCGACCTGTGCGCGGGCCTGGTCGGTGGCCTGGGCCTGGCCCCGGGCGCGAACATCGGTTCGGACGCGGCGATCTTCGAGGCCGTGCACGGCACCGCCCCGGACATCGCCGGCCAGGGCAAGGCCAACCCCTGCGCCCTGCTGCTGGGTGCGGCGCAGATGCTCGACCACCTCGGCATGCCCGGGAAAGCGGCTTCGCTGCGCGCGGCGATCATCGCCACGCTGGAAGCCAAGGACTCGCTGACCCCCGACCTGGGCGGCAGCGGCAACACCATGGCCTTCGCCAGGGCGATCGCCAGCCGGGTGTGAGCTGACCGCGGCCGGGCCTCGGTCCGGCGCGCGTAGGCGGTACGATCATGGGCGCCCTCCGGGGCGCCTTTTTCGTGCCCGGCATGTAGCGGCCCCCGGCGAACGATGCGGCCTGCCGGGGGCTCGACAGCGCGCCCGCGCGGCCCCAGAATTGCGATTCCTTTCATCCGTATGAAGAGATGAAAAAAAAGTCGTCACCGCCTGTCGAGGCCCGTCCCAGCGCGCTTGCGCTGTTGCCGCTGTTCCTGTTCCTGCTGCTGTTCTTCGGCGCCGGCCTGTATTTCACTGGCCAGGGCGAAGCCATGGGCTTCTACCAGTTGCACGCACCGGTGGCGGTGCTGCCTGCGCTGGCGTTGGCGGCATGGCTGGCGTGGCGCCGGCGGATCGCCCCGATGGAGCCCCTGCTGGCCGGGATGGGCCATCCGAACATCATGTTGATGTGCCTGGTCTTCCTGCTCGCGGGCGCCTTCGCGACCGTGTCCAAGGCGGTCGGCGCGGTCGATGCGGTGGTCGCACTCGGCCTGGGGGCGCTGCCGCCCGCGTTGATCCTGCCCGGGCTGTTCCTCGTGGCGGGCTTCATCGCCCTGGCCATCGGTACCTCGATGGGCACCATCGCCGCGGTGGTGCCGGTCGCACTGGGCGTGTCCGACGCGGCCGGCCTGGACGCGGGGCTGGTGCTGGGCGCCGTGGTGGGCGGGGCGATGTTCGGCGACAACCTGTCGATCATCTCCGACACGACCATCGCGGCCACCCGCAGCCAGGGGTGCCGCATGCAGGACAAGTTCCTGGAGAACCTGAAGTTCGCGCTGCCGGCGGCGATCATCACCGTGGCCTTGCTGGCCTTCCTCGGCGACAGCGCCCCGGTCGAGGCGCCCGACGATCCGGTCAGCCGTTGGCTGGTGCTGCCCTACCTGGCGGTGCTGGGCCTGGCCCTGGCCGGCATGAACGTGGTGCTGGTGCTCGGCATCGGCCTCGTGCTGGCCGGCGTGATGGGCATCTGGCTGGGCGGTTACGACCCCATCAGTTTTTCCGGCGACATCTATACCGGCTTCGAGGGCATGGTGGAGATCACCCTGCTGGCCCTGCTGATCGGCGGCCTGGCCGAGTTGACCCGGGTCACGGGCGGCCTGGCGTGGCTGGCCGCGACGATCCGCCGCTTCGCGCGCGGGCACCGCGGGCGCCGTGCCGGCGAGCTGAGCATCGCCGCGCTGGCGGCGGGCAGCGATGCGCTGACGGCCAACAACACCGTGGCCATCCTGGTGAGTGGCAGCCTGGCCAAGGACATCGCCGACCACCATGGCATCAGCGGCCGCCGCAGCGCGAGCCTGCTGGACGTCTTTTCCTGCGTGATGCAGGGCCTGCTGCCCTACGGTGCGCAGATCCTGCTGGCAGGCTCGCTGGCCGGGATGTCGCCGCTGGCGATCGCCGGACAGGTCTACTACTGCTGGGCCCTGGCCGCGATCGCGGTGGCGTTCATGCTGTGGCCCTCGCGGGCGCCGCGGCCGCCGGTCGCGGCTGCGACGCGGCGCGGGTAGGGCAGGGGCGGCCCCCGGCAACAGGAAAGGGGCGCCGAGGCGCCCCTTTCGCGTGCAGCACGTCGCGGTGGAATCAGCGCGACTGCAGCTTCGAAAGCAGGCGCAGGAACTCCACGTACAGCCAGACCAGGGTGACCAGCAGGCCGAAGGCGCCGTACCACTCCATGTACTTGGGCGCGCCCTGCTCGACGCCGGTTTCGATGAAGTCGAAGTCCAGCACCAGGTTCAGCGCCGCGATCACCACCACGAACAGGCTGAAGCCGATGCCGATGATGCCCGACTCGTGGATGAGCGGGATCTGCACGCCGAACATGCCCAGCACCATGCTGGCCAGGTAGACCAGGAAGATGCCGCCGGTGGCGGCGACGATGCCGAGCTTGAAGTTCTCCGTCGCCTTGATCAGGCCCGACCGGTAGGCGAACAGCAGCGCGAACAGGGTGCCGAAGGTGAGCAGCACCGCCTGCATCACGATGCCTTCGAAGAAGTGGTTGTACATCGCCGAGATGGCGCCGAGGAAGAAGCCCTCCACGATCGCGTAGAGCGGGGCGGTGACGGGCGCCCACTGCTTCTTGAACACGGTGACCAGCGCCAGCACCAGGCCGCCGATCGCGCCGCCCCACATGTACGGGCCGGCGCCTACCGGACCGTCGGCGGTGAAATCGACCTGGCTCCAGGCGAAGGCGGCGGTCATCACGCAGAGCAGGAGCAGCACGCCGGTCTTGTGGACGGTGCCGTTCAGGGTCATGACGTCGCCGCCGCCCTGTACGACGCTGCCGCTGGCGAGGTCGAGGAAAGTGGATTCTTTGAGTGCCGGATTGCCGCTGCGCATGCTCGCTCCTGGGTGTGGCATGTGGGTCGGGCGGTCGGTGCCGCCGTTCATCCGGAGCATACACGCCCCCGCGCGCGCTGGCGCACGATCTACGTGCTCGTTGACAGCCGGACGCGCCAAGCCCAAAATGGCCGGCCTTTCGCGGCGTTGGCGCGCAACGGAAGTCCGGACCTCGGGGCATAGCGCAGTCTGGTAGCGCATCTGCTTTGGGAGCAGAGGGTCGGGGGTTCGAATCCCTCTGCCCCGACCAACCCCGGCGCAGGCCGGTTAAGATGCTGGGCCTCGCGCCCGTAGCTCAACCGGACAGAGCATCGGCCTTCTAAGCCGACGGTTGCAGGTTCGAGTCCTGCCGGGCGCGCCAGTGGACGTGTACGTTTTTGTGGTGGGTGTAGCTCAGTTGGTTAGAGTACTGGATTGTGATTCCAGTGGTCGGGGGTTCGAATCCCCTCATCCACCCCATTCATTGCGGTAGTTGTTGCAGCAGGTTGTGGTAAAAAAGTGTTTGCGAGCCGGGAATGTTCTGCTATCATCCCGCTCCGCGATTTGGGCCGTTAGCTCAGTTGGTAGAGCAGTTGACTCTTAATCAATAGGTCCAAGGTTCGAATCCTTGACGGCCCACCAAATCGAAGAGCACCCGGCCCCGCGCCGGGTGTTTTTTTATGCGCGGACCATGGGCAGCGGGCGCGGCCGCGCTCTAGAATGCCCCGGTTGGCGGCCTCATCGCGAAAGTGGCGGAATTGGTAGACGCCCTGGTTTTAGGTACCAGTGCCGCAAGGCGTGGGGGTTCGAGTCCCCCCTTTCGCACCACGCCCGGCATCCGGGCACGGCGACCATGCTCGGCGCGCTCGTCGCGGCCCGGCAGGAGACGTGACCGCCACGGCTGGCAACTGGCGGCCATATCAGGGAAAATAGTCCGTTCCGCTGCCGTCCGGCCCCGTGCCGCCGGCCGCATTTGGACAGCTCAGTCAAACATCGTGCCGAGGCAGGCTGCCCGGTAGCAGGAGTGGATATGCAAGTTTCGGTTGAATCCGTCGGTAACCTCGAGCGCCGCATGACCTTCAGCCTCCCGGCCGACCGCCTGGAGAGCCAGGTGGGCGGCCGCCTGCGCGAGATCGCGCGCGGCGCCAAGATCAAGGGCTTCCGCCCGGGCAAGGTCCCGGCCAAGGTCATCGAGCAGCGCTTCGGCCAGCAGGTCCGCGCCGAGATCCTGGACGGCATGCTGCGCGAGGGCTTCAGCAACGCGGTCCGCGAGCAGTCGCTCAAGATCGCCGGCAACCCGAGCATCGAGCCGGTCGAGGGCAGCGAAGAGCTGGCCTATGTCGCGACCTTCGAGGTCGTGCCTGACTTTGGCGACATCGACGTCGCCAAGCTGAACGTCGTCCGCCACACCGCCGAGGTCGCCGACAGCGACATCGACACCATGATCGAGAACCTGCGCCTGCAGCGCCGCAGCTGGAACCCGGTCGATCGCGCCGCCGCCGAAGGCGATGCGGTCGAGATCGAGACCTGGTCGCAGGCGGGCGAGCAGCGCGTGCCGGCCGAGGGTGTCGAGCGCGGGACCACGGTCATCGGCTCGGGCGCGATGTTCCCGGCCATCGAGTCCGCCCTGGTCGGCCTCAAGGCCGGCGAGGAGAAGGAGGCCGAGGTCGAGTTCCCGGCCGACTGGCGCATGCCGGCCTTCGCCGGCAAGAAGGTCGCCGTCCACCTGAAGGCGGTCAAGGTGTCCGAGCCGGTCCTGCCCGAGGTCGACGCCGAGTTCATCAAGAGCTTCGGGGTCAAGAGCGGCGAACCGGATCAGTTCCGCGCGGACATCCGCAGCAACCTGGCCCGCGAGCTGAAGGGCGCGTTGATGACCCGCCTGCGCCGCGAGGTCGGCGAGCAGCTGATCGCCGCGTACTCCGACGTCGAGATGCCGCCGCGCCTGGTCGAGAACGAAGCCCGCCAGATGGCCGCCCAGGCCGCCGAGCAGGCCCGTCGCCAGGGGCGCAAGATCGACCGGATCCCGGAAGACGCCCACCTGGGCTTCACCGACGCCGCCCGCAAGCGCGTGCTGGTCGGCCTGATCGTGGGCGAAGTGGCCCGCCGCAACGAGCTCAAGCTCGAGCCGGCGCGCCTCAACGAGACGCTGAACCTGATCGCCTCCACCTACGAGGAGCCGCAGCAGGTCATCGAGCTGTACCGCAACGATCCGCAGCTGATGAACGGCCTGCAGGCGCGCGTGATGGAAGAGCAGGTGATCGACTGGATCGCCGAGCGCGCCCAGCACACCGAGCAGCCGCTTTCGTTCAGCGAAGCGATCCGCCAGTAAGCCTGCGTACCGTCCCGTTACGGCGGGGCGGCAGGCGACCCGAAGGGCCGGCTTCCGGTGCGTGCACCGGGCCGGCCTTGTCGTTCCAGCGGGCCGGACGCGCCATGGAGGCCGATTGCCTCTTGCGTCGTGCCGCGAATGGCCCCAAGTTGGACGCATCACACCCTTGATCCCGCAGGTGCCCCGTTGATGGACAACCGAACCAAAGCCCTGAACCTCGTGCCGATGGTGGTCGAACAGACCAGCCGGGGCGAGCGTGCCTACGACATCTACTCGCGCCTGCTCAAGGAGCGGGTGATCTTCCTGGTCGGCGGGGTGGATGACCACGTCGCCAACGTGATCGTCGCGCAGATGCTGTTCCTTGAGGCCGAGAATCCCGAAAAGGACATCAGCCTGTACATCAACTCGCCGGGCGGCATCGTCACCGCCGGCATGGCGATCTACGACACCATGCAGTACATCAAGCCCGACGTGAGCACGATCTGCGTCGGCCAGGCGGCGAGCATGGGCGCGCTGCTGCTCGCCTCGGGCGCGCAGGGCAAGCGCTACGCGCTGCCGAACTCGCGCGTGATGATCCACCAGCCCTTGGGCGGCTTCCAGGGCCAGGCGACCGACATCGACATCCACGCCCGCGAGATCCTGGGCATGCGCCAGCGCCTGAACGAGATCCTGTCCAAGCACACCGGCCAGTCGCTGGAGACCATCGCCCACGACACCGAGCGCGACAACTTCAAGGGGGCCGAGGCCGCCCGTGAATACGGCCTGGTCGACCAGGTGCTGGAGCGCCGGCCCGAAGAGTCCATCCAGGCAGGTTGACGGATTGCCCGGGTTTGAACGTAAGTTGTTGATTGGACAAGTAATTCACTGCAGGTCCCGGTATGGCTGCCATACCGGGACGCTGTGCTATTCTCGAACCGCGCCAGCCCCGCATCTCGCGGTCGGCGAGATTCAAGCCACACGTACGATTTGGGCCAAAGCATGAGCGACGACCGACAGGGGCGCACACCCGCCGACAGCAACAAGATCCTCTACTGCTCGTTCTGCGGGAAGAGCCAGCACGAGGTCCGCAAGCTGATCGCGGGCCCGAGCGTATTCATATGCGATGAATGCGTCGAGCTGTGCAACGACATCATCCGCGAGGAGCTCGAGGAGAAGGCGCAGTCGGCCCGCAGCCACCTGCCCAAGCCCAAGGAGATCCTCGAGGTCCTGGACCAGTACGTGATCGGGCAGCAGCGCGCGAAGAAGACCCTCGCCGTGGCGGTCTACAACCACTACAAGCGCATCGAGAGCCGCCAGAAGAACGACGACGTCGAGCTGGCGAAGTCCAACATCCTGCTGGTCGGCCCGACCGGCTCGGGCAAGACGCTGCTGGCCGAAACGCTGGCGCGGATGCTCAACGTGCCCTTCACCATGGCCGATGCCACCACGCTGACCGAGGCCGGCTATGTCGGCGAGGACGTGGAGAACATCATCCAGAAGCTGCTGCAGAAGTGCGACTACGACGTAGACAAGGCGCAGCAGGGCATCGTCTACATCGACGAGATCGACAAGATCTCGCGCAAGAGCGACAACCCGTCCATCACCCGCGACGTGTCGGGCGAGGGCGTGCAGCAGGCACTGCTCAAGCTGATCGAGGGCACCGTTGCCAGCGTGCCGCCGCAGGGCGGGCGCAAGCACCCGCAGCAGGAGTTCCTGCAGGTCGACACCCGCAACATCCTCTTCATCGTCGGCGGTGCGTTCGCCGGCCTGGACAAGATCATCCGCCAGCGCAGCACCGAGGCCGGTGGCATCGGCTTCGGCGCCAAGGTCAAGAGCACCGAGCGCAAGGTCGAGATCGGCAAGATCCTGGCCGAGGTCGAGCCCGAGGACCTGATCAAGTTCGGCCTGATCCCCGAGTTCGTGGGTCGCTTGCCGGTGGTCGCCACCCTGGAGGAACTCGACGAGGAAGCGCTGGTCAAGATCCTCACCGAACCCAAGAACGCGATCACCAAGCAGTTCCGCAAGCTGTTCGAGATGGAAGGCGTGGAACTCGAGTTCCGTCCCGACGCGCTCACCGCGATCGCACGCAAGGCGCTCAAGCGCAAGACCGGTGCCCGCGGCCTGCGCACCATCGTCGAATCGGTGCTGCTCGACACCATGTACGACCTGCCTTCGCAGGAGAACGTGAGCAAGGTGGTGGTGGACGAGTCGGTCATCGACCACAAGTCCGAGCCCTACCTGATCTACCAGACGCCGCCGGCGGCCGCGCCGAAGGTGGCGTCCGCGGACTGAGCGCCGCGTCGTCTCCCGGTCGTCGAACGCCGCCCCCCGGGGCGGCGTTCGCGTTCTTGGGCCCGGAACGCCATCCGTCTGATTTGCATGGATATTCGCCCCGGGCGCGGGCGGCCTGTGACGGGACTGCTTGCATCTGTCGGCGCAGGCCCCCATAACCGTGGCATGGGCACCTGGCCCAGCGGCGGCCGTATCTCCCGTGCGGCGGCCCACCCCCCGATTCCGGAGACCCCATGACCGAATCCACCGACCGCGACCTGCTGGACCTGCCGGTGTTGCCACTGCGCGACGTCGTCGTCTTCCCGCACATGGTCATCCCCCTGTTCGTCGGCCGCGACAAGTCCATTCGTGCGCTCGACGTCGCGATGGAAGCCGACAAGCGCATCCTGCTGGTCGCCCAGAAGTCGGCCGACATCGACGACCCCGGCGCCGAGGACCTCTACACCACTGGCACCCTGGCGCAGATCCTGCAACTGCTGAAGCTGCCCGACGGCACCATCAAGGTGCTGGTCGAGGGCGTGGCGAGGATCGAGGTCGACGCCGTCGTCGAGCGCGACGGCCTGCTGTCCGGCCAGGCGCTCGTGATCGACCCGGTCGCCGACCGCGACGAGCGCGAGCTCGAGGCGGTCAGCCGCTCGTTGATGGGCCTGTTCGAGCAGTACGTCAAGACCAACCGCAAGTTGCCGCCGGAGCTGATCCAGACCCTGTCCGGGATCGACGAGCCGGGCCGGCTGGCCGATACCATCGCCGCCCACCTGGGCGTGCGCCTGAGCGACAAGCAGAAGCTTCTGGAGACGCACGGCATCGGCGAGCGACTGGAACAGCTCGTCGGGCTGGTCGATGGCGAGATCGACGTGCAGCAACTGGAGAAGCGTATCCGCGGCCGGGTCAAGTCGCAGATGGAGAAGAGCCAGCGCGAGTACTACCTCAACGAGCAGATGAAGGCGATCCAGAAGGAGCTGGGCGAGATCGACGACGCGCCCAACGACATCGAGGAACTGACCCGCAAGATCGCCGAGGCCGGCATGCCCAAGGCGGTGGAGGCCAAGGCCAAGGGCGAGCTCAACAAGCTCAAGCAGATGTCGCCGATGTCGGCCGAGGCCGCCGTGGTGCGCAACTACCTGGACTGGGTGCTCGGCGTGCCGTGGAAGAAGCGCAGCAAGGTCCGCAAGGACCTCAAGGCCGCGCAGGACGTGCTCGACGCCGACCACTTCGGGCTGGAGAAGGTCAAGGAACGCATCCTCGAGTACCTGGCCGTGCAGACCCGGGTGAAGCAGATGAAGGGCCCGATCCTGTGCCTGGTCGGTCCGCCGGGCGTGGGCAAGACCTCGCTCGGCCAGAGCATCGCCAAGGCGACCAACCGCAAGTTCGTGCGCATGTCCCTGGGCGGCGTCCGCGATGAGGCCGAGATCCGGGGGCATCGCCGTACCTATGTCGGTTCGATGCCCGGGCGCATCGTGCAGAACCTCAACAAGGCCGGCACGAAGAATCCGCTCTTCATGCTGGACGAGATCGACAAGATGTCGATGGACTTCCGCGGCGATCCCTCCTCGGCCCTGCTGGAGGTCCTCGACCCGGAGCAGAACAACGCCTTCAACGACCATTACCTCGAGGTCGACCTGGACCTGTCGGAGGTGATGTTCGTGGCGACCTCCAACTCGCTCAACATTCCCGGCCCGCTGCTCGATCGCATGGAGGTCATCCGCATCCCGGGTTACACCGAGGAAGAGAAGCTCAACATCGCGATGCGCTACCTGCTGCCCAAGCAGATCAAGGCCAATGGCCTGAAGGACGACGAGATCAAGGTCGCCGAGGCTGCGGTGCGCGACATCGTGCGCTACTACACCCGCGAATCGGGCGTGCGCAGCCTGGAGCGCGAGATCGCCAAGATCTGTCGCAAGGTGGTCAAGGAAATCGCGCTGGCAGGCCCGGTCGCGAAGAAGGCCGCCTCGAAGAAGGGTGCGATCAGCATCACCAGCAAGAACCTCGACAAGTACCTGGGCGTGCAGCGGTTCGACTACGGGCGCGCCGAGGAACAGAACGAGATCGGCCTGGTGACCGGACTGGCCTGGACCGAAGTGGGCGGCGACCTGCTGCAGATCGAGTCCACCCTGGTCCCGGGCAAGGGGCAGCTGCTGCTCACCGGCCACCTCGGCGACGTCATGAAGGAGTCGGCTTCGGCGGCACTGTCGGTCGTGCGTGCACGCACCGAGAGCCTGGGCATTGACCTGGACTTCCTGCAAAAGCACGACGTCCACGTGCATGTGCCGGAAGGCGCGACGCCGAAGGACGGGCCAAGCGCGGGCACGGCGATGGCCACGTCGCTGGTGTCGATGCTGACGCGCAATCCGGTGCGGGCGGACGTGGCGATGACCGGCGAGATCACCCTGCGCGGCCGCGTGCTGCCAATCGGGGGGCTCAAGGAGAAGTTGCTCGCGGCGCTGCGTGGCGGCATCCGCACGGTGATCATCCCCGATGAGAACCGCAAGGACCTGGTCGACCTGCCCAGGAGCGTGACGCAGGGCCTGGAGATCAAGCCGGTGAAGTGGATCGACGAGGTGCTCGAGATCGCCCTGGAACGGCCGGTGTCGCCCGCGCCGGTCTCCGGGCCGGGCGAGTTGCCTGTCCCGGACAAAAGCAAGCAGACCCCGCAAGCCGACGTCAAGCACTGATCGTGTCCGTCCGTCAGAAACGCCTGCTGAAGGCTGAAACCCGCATCACAGCTAGCTTTCACGCTTGCGTCGCTTGCGTACGCACTGGTATAACGAGCGCAACCGCGTCGACGTCGTCCCGCATGCCGTCGAGCGTGGTCAAATCGATCGGGGTGATCCCGCCGGGTCGTTGATCCGGGTTCCGGGGCGCTTCGATTTTCAGAACAATGCGGCCATGTCCGCAAAGGGAGTCAAAACGAATGAACAAGGCTGAGCTTATTGAGGCTGTCGCTGAAGCGGCTGATCTGTCCAAGACCGATGCGGCTTCCGCCGTCGATGGGTTCGTCAGCGTGATCACCAAGGCGCTCAAGAAGGGCGACACCGTGACGCTGGTGGGCTTTGGTACCTTCCAGGTCCGCAAGCGCGCCGCGCGCCAGGGCCGCAACCCGAAGACCGGCGAGACCATCAAGATCAAGGCCTCGAAAAATCCTGCATTCAAGGCTGGTAAGGCGCTGAAGGATGCAGTAAACTAACTAGCTCGGCCGGCGGCACTGCAACACGTGCCAAAGGCGACGCACCGGGTGCTTAGCTCAGTGGTAGAGCGTCTCCTTTACACGGAGAGGGTCGGGGGTTCGAAACCCTCAGCACCCACCAGCATCCAGTCGTCAGTGCGAAAGGTTTCAAGCGCGGAGCGGTAGTTCAGTTGGTTAGAATGCTGGCCTGTCACGCCGGAGGTCGCGGGTTCGAGTCCCGTCCGCTCCGCCAGTTTTACCCGAAGGCGCCCTGATCGGCGCCTTCGCTTTTAAGTGAGAGCCGATGTTTTCCGGACCCCCTACGCGGGACATGGAAAAACCGGTCGCAACGGTCGATGGCCGTTGCCTACAACCAGGTTCAAGGCGCGGAGCGGTAGTTCAGTTGGTTAGAATGCTGGCCTGTCACGCCGGAGGTCGCGGGTTCGAGTCCCGTCCGCTCCGCCAGTCTTGTTTGCGACGGCATCCCGGTTCCCGGGGTGCCGTTTTTCTTTGTCTCGCCCGGTCCGCGGACCCATGCGGCGCCGGCGGCGCATCGGGCCGAACGGGCGGCGTGGGGCCCGTGGCCCCGGGGGCTTCGCCACGGGCTGAAGCGCGGTAGACTGTCGGGCTTCCGCACCAACGCGACTCGAACATGCTGCAGAAACTTCGCGAAAAATCCTCCGGCCTGCTGGGCACCATCGTGCTCGCCATCCTGATCGTGCCCCTCGGCCTTTTCGGCATCGACCAGTACCTCGTGCAGGGCGGCAACAACACCGTGGCCCGCGTGCAGGCACCGCCTGCCTGGTGGCCGGATGCGCCCTCCTGGTGGCCGGTGTCGATGGCCTGGCAGGAAGAGACGGTCAGCGTCGAGGACTTCCGCAGCCGGTTCGAACAGGCACGGCAGCAGGCGCGCGCGCAGCAGGGCGAGGCCTTCGACCCGCGCGAGTTCGAGAGCGTCGACAACAAGCGCAAGGTGCTCGAATCCCTGGTCGACCAGCGCGTGCAGCGCCTGGCCGCGCGCAACGGCGGCGTGGCGGTCAGCGATCGCCTGGTGCGCTCGACGATCCAGGAGATCCCCGCCTTCCAGGTCGACGGCAGGTTCAACCCCGAGCGTTACCAGCTCGCACTCGCTTCGCAGGTGCCGGCGCAGAGCCCGGCCCAGTTCCAGGCCAGCGTCCGCGAGAGCCTCGAGGAGACCCTGGTGCCGGCAGGGCTGCAGGAAAGCAGTTTCGCCACGAAGTCGGAGATGGACCGCCTGGTGAAGTTGATCGGCGAGCGACGCGACGTGCGCATGCTCATCCTGCCGCCGGATGGCGAGGAAGTGGCCGTGCCCGAGGCCGACGCCAAGGCGTGGTACGACAGCCACCAGGCCGATTTCCGCGCGCCGGAGACGGTGACCCTGGAGTACGTGGAGATCGACACTTCTTCGATCCCGGCGCCGCCGCCGGCTGACGAGGCGGCGCTGCGCGCGCGCTACGAGGAAGAGAAGGCGAAGTTCCAGACCCCCGAAGAGCGGCTGGCCTCGCACATCCTGGTCGAAGTGCCCGCCGACGCCGACGAGGCCACCGCGAAGGCGGCCCGCGAGAAGGCCGAGTCCCTCGCAGTGCAGGCGCGCGAGCCGGGCGCCGACTTCGCGGCGCTGGCCCAGGCCAACAGTGACGACGCCGGCTCGAAGGATGCTGGCGGCGACCTGGGCTGGGTCGGCAAGGACATGATGGTCGCGCCGTTCGAAGAGGCGCTGTTCGGCATGGCGGCACCGGGTGTCAGCGATGCCGTCCAGACCGAGTTCGGCTGGCACGTCATCCAGTTGCGCGAGATCAAGGCCGGGCAGATCGAGCCGTTCGAGCAGGTGCGCGAGACCCTGGCGCAGGAGCAGGCGACAGTCGATCGCGAGCGTTCGGTGAACGAGCTGATGACCCAGGTCGTCGACCAGATCTACAAGAACCCCAACGACTTGTCCGGCGTGGCCTCTGCGTCGGGTCTCAAGGTGCAGACGATCGGTCCGGTGTCACGGGATTCCGACGAGGGGATCATGGCATCGCCGGGGGTCAAGCGCGCGGCGTTCGACGAAGTGCGCATCCAGGACGGCACGATCAGCGATCCGGTGGAGATCGCGCCGGGCCACAACGTGGTGATCCGCGTCTCGGCGCACCAGCCCGAGGCGGCGCGTCCGTTCGACAAGGTGCGCGGACAGGTCGAGGCCGCCGTGCGCGCCGACCGCATGGAGAAGAATGCCCGCAAGCAGGGCGCGGCATTGCTGGCGCGGATGCGTGCCGGCGAGACCCTGGCGCAGGTGGCGGAATCCCGTGGGCTCGCCGAGCCCGACGCCATCCCGGGCGTGCCGCGTGGCGCGCCGGTGCCCAGCGTCGAGGTCAACGAGGCCATGTTCGCCGTCGACCCGCCGGCCGACGAAGCCAAGCCGACTCCGGGCATGTACCCGCTGCCCGATGGTAGCCTGGTGCTGTTCACCGTGGACAAGGTCGTCCCTGGCGATGCCAGCACCATCGACGATGCCCAGCGCGAAATGCTCAAGGGTCAGGTCGAGCAGGTGGCCGGCTACGAGGACGCCCAGGCCTACATCCGCGGCATGCGCAAGCGCATGACGGTCACCGTGTTCGAGGAGAACCTCTGAGCGATGGAGGCCAAGGGGCGGCACGTTGCCGCTCCGGCCCGGACAGCTTCCGACCGCATCGCGAACGCCATGCAATGAAAAAGCCCGGCAGATGCCGGGCTTTTTTTCGGGTTGACGGCGGGGCTCAGTCGCTGCCTTCGCCGATGCCGGTCATGCCGAGGATGTTGTAGCCCGCGTCGACGTAGGTGATCTCGCCGGTGATGCCGGCCGACAGGTCCGAGCCGAGGAAGGCGGCGACGTTGCCGACGTCTTCGATCGTCACCGTGCGACGCAGCGGGGCGTTCTCCTCGACATGGCCGAGGATCTTGCGGAAGCCTGCAATGCCGGCCGCCGCCAGGGTCTTGATCGGACCGGCCGAGATCGCATTGACGCGGATGCCTTCCGGACCGAGGTTGTAGGCCAGGTAGCGCACGTTGGCCTCCAGGCTCGCCTTGGCCAGGCCCATCAGGTTGTAGCCGGCCAGGGCGCGGTCGGCGCCCAGGTAGGTGAGGGTGAGGATGGAGCCGTTGCGGCCCTTCATCAGCGGGCGTGCGGCGTTGGCCAGCGCCGCCAGTGAATACGACGACACATCGTGGGCGACGGCGAAGTTCTCGCGGGTCAGGCCGTCCAGGAACTGCCCGGAAATCGCCTCGCGCGGCGCGAACGCGATCGCGTGGACGAGGATGTCGAAGCCGTCTTCCCAGCGCTTGCCCAGCTCGGCGAAGCAGGCTTCGATCTGGGCGTCCTCGCTGACGTCGAGCGGCAGCACGATGTCGCTCCCGGCTTCGGCGGCGGCGGCCTCGACGCGCGACTTGAGCTTGTCGGTCTGGTAGGTGAACGCCAGTTCGGCGCCTTCGCGATGCATGGCCTCGGCGATGCCGGTGGCGATCGAACGCTGACTGGCAATGCCGGTGATCAGTGCGCGTTTGCCTTTCAGGAAACCCATGGAAACTCCCTCGGTGATGGGGCATGGCCGCGGTGGCGGCCGAGCAAACCCCTAGTCTAGAGGCTTCGCGGGGTCTGCGGGAGTCGCGGCGCTGGATCGCGCCGCGATCCGGAGGCGTTGTCCGACCTGGAGCACACTGTCGCGCGAGAGGTCGTTGCGCTCCAGCAATTCCGCCACCGACAGGTCGTAGCGCCGGGCGATCGTCCAGGGGTTCTCGCCCCGCGCGACGACGTGGCCGGCAGGGAGCGGCGATGCACTCGCCCGCGCCATGTAGGCCGAGGCGTCGGCCATCGTGGCGGGGGCGGCCGGCGTCCCGGCCAGGGCGGCCGTACCCGGGCCCGCGGCCGCGAGCAGGTAAGCGGTGCCGCTGGCCGGTCGCCGGATGCGGCCGTCGGCATGCACCGGGTTCAGGCGCTGCAGGCGGGCGATGCTCTGCCCGGAGCTTGCCGCGAACTGGTCGATGCGCTGGGTGCCGTGGGGCACCGGCACGGCGCGCAACCGGGCCACGGGACGATCGAGTGCCCTGAGCCACTCCTCGTCGCGCCCGGCGCGGACGATCAGGCAGGACAGCGCGTGGATCTTGCGCACGTAGGCCTGGGTGATGCCCGGCATGCCGGGCAACTGCTCCGGGCTGGCCTCGCGCGCGGCCAGGCCGTTGCGCCGCAGTGCGCCGAAGACCCGGTACTCGCCGGCGTTGTAGGCCATCACCGCCAGTCGCCAGTCGCCGGCGAACATTCCGTGCAGGGTCTTGATGTAACGCACTGCCGCGCGGGTGGAGTCCACCGGCGAGAGCCGCCCGTCGTACTGGCTGGAAATCGGCACCTTGTGGTTGCGGGCGGTCAGCTTGATCATCTGCCACATGCCGGCCGGGCCGGCCGGACTGCGCGCCCCGGGCTTGTAGCCGCTCTCGACGAAGGGAATGAGCGCGTACTCGGTGGGCAGGTGCGACTCGCGGAGCTTGTCGACGACGTAGCCGAACAGCGGCAGCAGGGTGTCGTCGGGTTGGGCGAGGCGCTGCGGCGCCTGGGCGAAATGGCGGCTCCAGCGATCGCTGACGTCGTCGTCGCACTGGGAGTCGGACAGGCCGTCGCGGAAGGCCTCGTAGATCTCACGCCCGTTGCGGGTGGCCGGTGCAGCCGGCGGCGTGGTCGCGGCCACGAGTTCGACCGGGGCGGGCGCGGGTTCGGCGGTGCCCGTCGGGGCCGGCTCGGTGGCGATCGCGGACGCACCCATGCCCAGGCCGGTCAGTAGCCCGGCCAGCCACGCGGTCGCGCGCCTCATGCGACGAACCCGTCCTTCCAGCGCCGCAGGGCGGCCAGGGTCGCGACGTCGTCCGCGGGAGCGGTGCCAAGCCACGCACCGACCGCGGCCTTCACCGACGGGGCGTCGCAGCGCAGGAACGGATTGCAGCGGCGTTCGTCGGCGAGCTTGCTGGGCAAGCTGGGTTGTCCGGACTGGCGCATGGCCTGGGCCTCCTCGGTGCGGTCCCGCAGGGCCGCATTGTCGGGTTCCACCGCCCGCGCGAACGCGGCGTTGGAAAGAGTGTACTCGTGGCCGCAGCACACGGCGGTATCGCCGGGCAGGGCGGCCAGGCGCATCAGCGATGCATGCATCTGATCGGGCGTACCTTCGAACAGTCGCCCACAGCCCAGGCTGAACAAGGTGTCGCCGCAGAACAGCCAGCTGTCTCCGCCCCTGGTGAGATGAAAGGCGATGTGGCTGAGGGTATGCCCCGGCACGGCGAGGACCGCGACGTCGATACCCAGCAGTTCCAGTCGGTCCCCATCCCCCAGGGTGTTGAGCGGAAAGGGAATCCTGTCGTCCAGGGGGCCGTGTACGGGCAGCCCTGGCCAGCGTTCCAGCAGGGCCTGGGTGCCGTCGATGTGGTCGTGGTGATGGTGGGTCAACAGGACGGCGGCCGGTTGCAGGCCCTGTTGCGCGGCGGCGAGCACCGGGCCGGATTCGCCGGGATCGACGATGATCGCGCGGCCCGCTCCATCGGAAAGGGTCCAGATGTAGTTGTCCTGCCTGGACGGCAGTGCCCGCAACTGCATGGTGACGGCCCCCATGGAATCGCGCAGAATCGGATGGCACCTCCACCTTCTGCCCGGGGCGACCCCGGACAGCTGGCCACCCGCCTGCCCACCAGTGGCGACCATGCCCGCGCTCCAGCCCAGCCGTCAACCTGGAAACGCCGATCTGGGACATCCGTGGTTCGCGGGCCCGGCGGGGCAAGGCCTGCTCGCGGCCGAGAGCCGGGCGATGGCACGGATGCTCGCGGGTATCCCCGCACTGCCCTGGGTCTGGATCGGGGTGGCGGGTGCCGCGCCGCCCCAGCGGGACATCGGGCGTGGCATATGCATGCACCGGGCGCCCTGGGGCTTCGCAGGCTCGGTGCGCTGCGCGCTGCCGCTGCCGCTCGCCAACGAGAGTTTCGGCGCCGTCCTGCTCCAGCATGTCCTCGACGACGGCTTCGCCGACACCGACGCGGTCCTGTCCGAATGCCGTCGCATCCTCGCCCCTGGCGGCGTGCTCTGGCTGGCGGCACTCAACCCCTGGAGCACCTATCGCGCCCGCTGGTGGCGCAGTGGAATGCGCGCCCGCGGACCCGGCTACTGGCAGGCGGCGCTGGCCCGGGCGGGTTTCCCGGTCGACGCGGTCCACCTGCAATGGCTGGGGCCACGCTGGCGGCCGGAGGATGCCGAAGCCGGCATCGGTGCGGCCGACCGGCTCCGTGCGGGTCTGGCATTGACCGTCAGCAAGCGCGTGCATGCCGCGATCCCGCCCAACGCGGTCCGCAAGCTGCGCCTGCAGGCGGGCGTGGGCGCGATGCGCACGCAGTTGCGGGTGGTGGGCGAGGCGACCGGGGAGGGCTCTCAAAAGTCGGCCGGCCGTCCATAATGGCCGGATGACATCCGAATCCAAGAAGTCCGTCGAGATCCATACCGACGGCGCCTGCCTCGGCAACCCCGGCCCCGGCGGCTGGGCGGCCCTGCTGCGTTACCAGGGGCGTGAGCGTGAACTCAGCGGCGGCGAGGCCGATACGACCAACAACCGCATGGAACTGATGGCGGCGATCGCCGGGCTGGAGTCGCTCAAGGAAGCCTGCGTGGTGTCGCTGACGACCGACTCGCAGTACGTGCGCCAGGGCATCACCCAGTGGATGGCGAACTGGGTGCGTCGCGGTTGGAAGACCGCCGGCGGCGATCCGGTCAAGAACCGCGACCTGTGGGAACGCCTGCACGCCGCCGCGCAGCGGCATCGCGTCGAGTGGCACTGGGTCAAGGGCCATTCCGGCCATCCCGACAACGAACGCGTGGACGCGCTCGCGCGTGACCAGGCGATCCGTTTCAGGCGGTCCTGAGGCCATGCGCCTCGCCTGCTGAGACGGGCGCTTGATACCGTGTCCGCGCCCCACGAGAGAGTGATCCCGACTACCGATGCGCCAAGTCATCCTTGATACCGAAACGACCGGCCTGAGCTGGGAACGCGGCAACCGGGTGGTCGAGATCGGCTGCGTGGAGTTCGTCGAGCGGCGGCCGACCGGACGCACGTTCCATCGCTACCTCAACCCGCGCTGCGAGTTCGAGGCCGGGGCGCAGGAGGTCACCGGGCTGACGCTGGAGTTCCTGGCCGACAAGCCCCTGTTCGAAGACATCGTCGACGAGTTCCTCGCGTTCATCGACGGCGCGGAGCTGGTCATCCACAACGCCGCCTTCGACGTCGGCTTCCTGGACAACGAACTGCGCCTGGCGGGCAGCCAGTACGGCAAGCTGTCCGACCGTTGCGCGATCGAGGACTCGCTGCTGCTCGCGCGCCAGCGTTTCCCGGGCCAGCGCAACTCGCTCGACGCGCTTTGCAAGCGCTTGGGCGTGGACAACGCGCATCGCCAATTGCACGGCGCGCTGCTCGATGCGCAGTTGCTGGCGGAGGTCTACATCGGACTGACGTCGGGCCAGGAAGAGATCGGATTCGGCAGCGACACCCGCGCCGCCGAGGCCGCCGCGGATGCGGTGGCGGCCTTCCAGGGCCGCAGCGAGCGCCCGCGCCCGCGCGTCGTCGTCGATCCTGCGGATCTGGCCGCGCACGAGGCGCGCCTGCAGGTCCTGCGCGCGAAGGCCGGACGGGCGATCTGGGACCCGCTGCCCGAAGAGGCGGCCAGCGAGGCCTGAAGTCCCGCGCGACGGCGTCAGTGGTTGCGGACCAGCACCACGGTGATGTTGTCCGAGCCGCCGCCGTCCAGGGCCGCCGCGACCAGCGTGTCGACGCATTCCTGGGCACTGCAGTCGTGCTGCGCGAGTACGCGGCCGATGGCGGTGTCCTCGACTTCCTCGGTCAGGCCGTCGCTGCACAGCAGCAACTGCATGCCCGGCCGGAGTTCGCCGGTCATGGTTTCCACGTTCAGGTTGCGCGGGTCGGTGACGCCCAGCGCCTGGGTGACGACGTTGCGATGCGGGTGGCTGCGGGCCTGTTCGTGGGTGATCGCGCCGTTTGCGATCAGCTCCTGGACATAACTGTGGTCCTGGGAAAGCTGGGCGAGGTGGCCGTCGCGCCAGAGATAGACCCGGCTGTCGCCGACCCAGGCCACTTCGAAGCGGTTGCCGGTCACGCGCGCGGCGACCACGGTGGTGCCCATCGGGAGGGCATCGTGGCGGCGGCGCGAGCTGCGGATGATTTCCTCGTCGGCGATCCGGATCGCCTGGGTCAGCGGCGTGCCATCGCGAACCTCGCGGACAATGGTCTCGCGGGCCAGCGCACTGGCGATCTCGCCGTATTCATGGCCCCCCATGCCGTCGGCGACCAGCCACAGGCCCATCTCGCCATCGCCGTAGTAGGTGTCTTCGTTCAGCTCTCGGCGCAGGCCGGCGTGCGTCAGGTGTCCGAATTCGATCATGGGATGGGCATGCCGGTCGCGATTGTGCCTCTTGGAGGAGAAACGGAATCATCGGCGGCAAACGGCCGCGTGGCAAGGAAATGCGTCAACGTAGCCCGGGTCGCCCCGCCTGCCGCGGCACCGCCACCGCGAGGAAAAACCCCGGCGGGGAGTGCGCCGGGGCATCCAGGGTCGAGGCTGGATCAATCGTGGTTCAAGGATGGCGCGGGGCAGGGCCCCGCCCCGATCAGAACGTGAGGCTCCATTCGTTGATGTAGCCCACCTCGCCGCCGGCGTTGTCGTTCACGCGCAGCTTCCAGGTCCCGTTGAGCGTTTCGCTCGACAGATCGACGGTCGCGCTCCCGATGATGTTGTCGGTGGCGCCTCCGGATCGGTTGGCGAGCAGGTAGACGCTGCCATCAGGCGGACCAGGTCGACGCGCAGGTCGCCGCGGTAGGGCGTTTGCACGCTGGCGTCCTCCGATCGCGCACGCCCCGCCGACCCCTTGCCGGTGGGCATGCGGCAGGGCTTGCCTGCACGCCGGTGGACACTCCGAGGAATAGGTCAGGCGCGATATCACGACTTCTGCGGCTCGATCATTTGTTGATCTCGTTCGGGTCAAAACGTGCGCGGGATCGTGAAAATCCCGCCTTGGGGGCGCGGAGACTGAACGTGACGGCCGGATTTGCCGATCGAGGTGGGGGGGCATGCGGCATCCGCGTTTAGGAAGACGTTCCTGCCCGACGCGGAGGTTGTCGATGACATCGAGGTTCAAGCCCGCCTGGCCCGGTAGCGGCCACCGATACATCACGATCGGCGAGGTCAGGATGGACCTGTGTTATCGGACCCTGTCGATCGCCGGCGAGGAGGTGGGCCTGCCGCAGCGGGCCTTCGACCTGTTGTGGCTGCTGGCCGCCGAGCCCCATGCCCTGCACCATCGCGCGGACCTGCTCGATCGCCTCTGGCCTGGCCTGGTGGTCGAGGACGCGAACCTCTCGCAGAGCGCCTGGTTGCTGCGCAAGGCATTGGGGCCCGAGCGCAAGGGATGGCTGCGGACGGTGATCCGGGCCGGTTACGTCTTCGAGCCGACCGAGCCGGTACGCGTGCTCCCACCGGAGCCGTCGTCCGCGTCCGGGGCTGCGCCGGTGCCCGCCGAGGACGCTGCCGTGCGCGTCGCCGCCGCGGTTCTCGAGCCCGGGGCGCCGCGAAAGGTCGACGTTGCCGCCTCCAGCCGGCTTCGCCCGCGGGGCGGTGCGCGTGGCCCGGGCAACGTCCTGCTGCGGTGGTTGAGCATCGGCGGTGGCTGCGTGGTGTCCCTGGTGACGCTGTTGGCGATCGCCCAGGAGGCCGCGACCGGGGTGGGCCTGCCCGAAGATCCCGCCGCGCGCCCGCGGGCGGTGGAGGCCGGACGCAGTGAGGTGCCGCGGTGGCAGGGCGTGTTCGCCAACGCGGGCCGCGGCGACGGCCGCGGAGGCTGCGGTCCCGACGCACTGGTGCGCGCGGCCAGTCCCTGCGGCGAACTCGCCTGGGGGCGTTGAGCGTCCCTCGCGTCCAGGAAGACGCCTGGCGAGTGGGTGCGACCGAGGCCGGATCAGGCCCGTTCGGATGTGCCTGTCCCCGGGACATGCCCCGCGGGCGCCGGGCGCGCGCGCACAGCGCGCGGTCAACGGGCGGCCTGCCGGGGCGGGGCAAAAGCCGACGCGGGGCGGCCTCGGATGACTAGCGCTGCCATTCCTTGCCGAACCGGGCGGCGGCGGCGTGCGCGTGGGCGACCGATGGCGGGTCAGCGGCCCGAGCCGGGCCCGGGCCCGGGGCGATGCACGGGGGACTGCGCCGCACGCTTTTCCACGGGCACAAAAAAACCCTCGCAAGCGAGGGTTCTTTGCAAAACTGGCGGAGAGGGGGTCCGCCAAACTACGGTTTCCTGCGGTCCGTGCCAGTTCTCAATTGTGGGGCGATGTGCTTGCGTTACGGTCATATTAGCGGTCGGACGTCCGTTCCCGTCCGTTGCAGTCCATCACGAACCAGCCCATGATGTAGGGACGAGAGTAGGGACGGGAAGGCAATCAGATGGCACAGACTCCGAAACTTCCGCCGGCCGTCGAGGCGAAGGCTAAACGAGGCCCTGGGCGCTATGGGGTAGGAGACGGCCTGTATCTCCATGTGCGCCAGAACGGCGCTAGAGGCTGGGTTTTCCGCTACAGGGACCGCTCCACGGGCCGACAGCGCGATAAAGGGTTGGGCACCTTTCCGGAAATCACTTTGGCCACGGCGCGCGCCATGGCGCTGGAGTTGCGTCGGGATCTCCTGCTAGGCAAGGACCCCATCGACTCAGCTCGTCAAGAGCTCGAGACGCGGCGGCTTGAGGAGGCGCGCTCCAAGACCTTTGGTGCCTGCTGTACGGCATACATCCACGCCCACAAGGCTGGCTGGCGTAATGCCAAGCACGGCGACCAATGGCGGAACACGCTTGATGCCTACGCGGCCACGCTTCTGCCCTTGCCAGTCCAACAGATCGACACCGCTATGGTCGTGGCGGCCCTCGAGCCCATCTGGAGCAGCAAGACCGAGACCGCCACCCGTGTGCGCCAGCGCATGGAAGCCGTCCTAGATTGGGCGACAGCGCGGGGCTACCGTGCGGGGGAGAATCCCGCGCGCTGGAGAGGGCATCTGGACAAGCTGCTTCCACCCCCGTTGAAGCTCAAGCGCGTAGCGCACCGTGCCGCCCTGCCATATCCCGACGTTCCCGAGTTCATGGCGACCCTTGCCCTTAAAGACACGCTGGCGAGTACGGCTCTACGGCTCCAGATCCTGACTGCCACGCGGCCAGGCGAGGCCGTAGCTGCAGAGTGGTCCGAGTTCGACATGGATTCCGCCATTTGGACAATTCCTGCGGAGCGCATGAAGGCCAGCAAGCCCCATCGGGTGCCACTGTCTCCGAGCGCGATGAAGTTGCTGCGTGCTCTCCCAGCGGCCTCTGAGCGCTTCCTGTTCCCCGGCAAGCCAGGGCGGCACATAACGACGGCGGCAACCCTCAAGCTCGTACAGGAAGTTAAGCCGGGTCTCACAGCGCACGGGTTCCGGTCCAGCTTCCGCGACTGGGCGGCGGACATGACTTCGTACCCTCGTGACGTGGCCGAGGCGGCGCTTGCGCACACTATCAAAGACAAGACCGAAGCTGCCTACCGGCGAACCGATATGCTGGAGCGCCGTGGGCGCCTCATGGCGGATTGGGCGCGCTTCTGCAGCACGTCAGGAATGACCGGCGGCAAGGTCTCTCCCATTCGCAAACCGAGTTCCGCCCACGCTTGAAGCGGCATAGCAGCCCGAAGTGGCTCAGCTGGCGGCTAAGACCGGTCGTGAAGATCGGGCAGGGCATATAGTTTCAGCCTCTCCTCCAGAGGCATTTCACAATGTTCGAGGTGAAGACTGTCTTTCTCTCCCGGTCAGAGGTGCACGCCTTGGTGTGGTCGATGCCTATGCCGCAAGCCGCCTCTAGTATCGGAATCTCTGATGTTGGACTGGCCAAGGTCTGCAAGAGATACGACGTGACCCGGCCGCCGCAGGGTTATTGGCTGAAGAAGGAGCCGAGGCCGGCCCCTGTACC
The DNA here is from genome assembly GCF_006546775.1 of Marilutibacter aestuarii. Classification (GTDB taxonomy): domain Bacteria; phylum Pseudomonadota; class Gammaproteobacteria; order Xanthomonadales; family Xanthomonadaceae; genus Marilutibacter; species Marilutibacter aestuarii. The sequence goes on along the minus strand of NZ_VICE01000053.1, from coordinate 2,560 downwards.
TTTGTCGCTAGACAAGTTCGGCAGGGACGACAGGATTGAGTTCCGGATCCAGCCCGCCCGGAACAGCACTGTGGTGGATTTCTTGCCAGCTGTCTCTGAAAAGAGCACGCAGATTCGTCAGGACTGGAAGAGCGCCTGTCCAAAGGCGAGAGAGGCACGAAGGGTGTTGGGCAGCGGTATTGAGGATAAGGGGATTTTAGTGCCGCCGAGAGGTTCGAAGGTGCTGGACATCCGCGTCTCCAAAGACCAATTGGATAGAGCGGTGCTGCTCTTCGATGCGCTCATTCGTGCGACCCAAGAGATGGGCGGCACGTGGAGGGTTGCAGAAAGAGAAACGAAACTTGAGGCCATGGGGGGCACGGTCACGATTGACGTGATCGAACACCGCAAACAGACCATAGGCACAAATGAATGGGGGTTTGGGGGCAAGTGCATGACCCTTGTCCCTACCGGGGATCTTCGAGTTCGGATCGGTCGCGACTATGGGGTGGGTCCGGCAGTGCTTCGGGACACTCCATCCGAGCCCATGGAGTCAAAGGTTTTAGGGGCGTCTAGAGCGCTTATCGAAGCTTGCCTGGTCGCAAAGCAAAGGAGGGACCACTGGAATGAGCGACAAAGACAAATTGACGAGCGTAGGGCCAAGAAGTTAAGCGTGTTGGTTGAGGCCGAAAGGGCGAAAATACTGCGTCAGCGACTTTGTGAAGCGGCTGCACTTCACGAACAGGCCAGGAGCATTCGGAGCTTTTGCGGTGCGATTGAGGAGCGGCTTGCGGAGGGGGCTCAACGTCAACATGTCAGCAGGGAATGGCTCGCATGGGCGCTTCAGGAGGCCGACTTATTGGATCCGCTTCGCGGGGATGAAGAGCTACCGATAGACATGGAGGTTGAGCCTAGCCTGCTGGCACACGTGAAGCTCGGCCTCCATGATTGAACGTTTGCCACTTGACTACAGGCTTGGTTAGAGCGCAGGATCGTAACGTCCACGCAAATTCGTGGGCCGGGATTGGCGTCCCGAAATCATGAGGCGCACAAGCGCCCATCAGACGATGCAAGGCGCTTTTTTTGTCTTGATTCGTCGAGGGCGGCTGCTTGATTCTCTATGGCGGTCGGTGCGCGGGGCTTTCGAGCCACCGGTCCTCATGCCGGCACGCCAACCGCGTACCGTCCGCCCCCATCCAATTGGCGTTGGAAGGGGGCAAGCTCAAACCATGAGGAAATCGGCATGCCTATCGAATCAGTAACGCAGCAAGACATTGACGCAGCAGTAGCGCGGCTTACGCAGATCCAAGGGATCCTGACCTGCGTCTCCAAGGTTGTTGAAGAGGAAGTGACGGGGAGCCCGCTCTGGGAAGCGTCGGAGGCGCTTCAAGCCTCGGTCCAATTGCTCACCGAGTCGTATTGCACGTTGAACGAAGGGCGCGTCGTCCTGCCTGCTTCGGAGCCGCGGCCATGAAGACCGACCCCGGACCATCCGCAATGGCATTCGACAGCGGCGTCTATCTAGCTTGGCTCACCGCGCTGCATGACTACATCCACGTCCAAGGCGAACCCACCATGCTGGACCGGGACACGCTGCGGAATCTAGGCGGGCTTATGCATTCGCTTTCGAGTTCAGTTGACGAGCTCTTGGAGCGAGAACACATTGAGTCGCATGGCGGGTCAGACTGACCCTCAATCCGCGCCTAGCCCGACGGGGCGAAAAGCCGGTGACCCTGCCGGCCTGGCGTGGACTCTTTCGGGGGCGGGGAGGGTGTGCGAATGGATGAATCTGATGAGCCGCGGCAGTTGTCGCCACGACACTCACCCAACGACCGCGAGCTTTCCCGCAGGTTACTTGGGGCGAGATTCAGCCACGCTGGCGGTTACATACGGGCACGCGAGGAAGCCGGGGAGCTATGCACGGGGCCGGAATGGCTGCCCTTCAACCTTTGGCAGACGGCGGAATACGGTCACGGACCTGAGAGCGATTGCGCACGGGCTCTATCAAGCTCCGCTTCGGCTGAAAAGCTATGGAAAGCTATTGACGCGCGATATGGCACGACTGATGCAATTGCCCTCAGCTTGCCGGCTGTTTGCGCAAACGCGAAGGCCAGATGGGCGATTACGCCACGAACGAGCCCCAGCGAGTATCGAGAGCAACGCGAGAGGCTCGCGCGAAACGCCGAGCAGCTAGCAGTCGAACTTGAGAGATTCAACTTACATCGTGATCCGGACGATCACGAGCTACCAGGGCTCTATGACTTCTCTGAGCTAATGACGCAATCGGAGCTGGATGCGCTAGACCAAGCGGTTCGGTACACAGGCTGGGTTATCACTAGTCGCGCTCTGGAGCGCGCGAATCAACCCCTGCCGACTTGGGGGGAGTTCAACGACATTGGTAGCAAGGCTCGCGCTCTAGGCTATAAGGACGGCGACCTCTATACCCCCGCGCGTGAGGCGGCAATGACCATATATCCGCTTATGTATTGAATCGCCCCGGGTTTCATAGACACCTACGAGCCTGAAAGTCCCGCTTGCCGTTCGAACTCTACCGGAGAGACGCCTCCATTGGAGCCGTGTC
>NZ_VICE01000052.1 GCF_006546775.1 Marilutibacter aestuarii | reverse complement strand
ATCTTGATCTTGATCTTGATCTTGATCTTGATCTTGATCTTGATCTTGATCTTGATCTTGATCTTGATCTTGATCTTGATCTTGATCTTCGCGACGTTGAGGCCGCCGAGCACCGCAGGCCATGGCGGCCGGAGAGGCGCCCTTGTCTGAGCGCAGCGAGTTTGGGCGCCGTGCCGCCATGGCCGAGGCGCACAGGGGACCGGTGCGGCGAAGCCGGACCGGCGGCCGATGGAGCCCGCGGTTCTGGTTCCTTTTGCCAAGACAAAAGGGACCCGCCCGAAGGGCGGAAGCCGTTGACCTTTCCGTGGGTTCCGATCGAGCACCGTAGGATGGGTTGCGCGAAGCAAAATCCATCGGCCCTCGCGGCCGGCCGCGGCGACGGTGGGTATCGCCTTCGGCTCGCCCCCCCCTACGGACATGATCAAAGACCCCAGGTGCGCTTCGCTCACCTGGGCTACGTGGCTGACGCTCGACGGCTCCAGCCGCGAGGTCGGCCCGGGCGATGCGGTGCTGACCCGCGACGGCAGCACGCATGCCCTGTACCAGCGCGGCGACGAGGACCTGGTGATCTTCATCGTGTACCGCAAGCGCGGTGCCGCACCCTGACGAGGCGCCCGGCGTCGCCCATCGCGGCGGCTGCAAACGAGAACGGCCGGGGCGAACCCCGGCCGTTCTGCGTTGCGATCGCTCCGGGCGACTAGAAGCGGTAGTCCGCCCTGACGTACCAGAACGAACCGGGCAGGTCGTAGGTACCGGCGTCGTAACCGTTCAACGAGCAGGTCAGGCAGACCGGCGGTTCCTTGTCGAACACGTTGTTCACGCCCAGCGAGAACTTCAGGCCTTCCAGCGCGAACGCATCGCTCCAGTTGACCTGCATGTCGTGGAACGTGGTCGAGCCGAGGGTGTTCTTCTCGACGCCGCCCATGCAGCCCGGGGCCTCCGGCACCGGCACGTTGGAGCAGTACTCGTCCACCGCGCTGATGTAGCGGCTGGTCCAGTTGACCGACCAGTCGCCCAGGCTCCAGCCCAGGCTCACGTTGGTCTGCCAGTCCGGGATCGCGCTGTCGTTGACCTCGATGCCGACCTCGCGCTGCGACTCGTTGCCGTCGATGTCCACGGCGCGGTAGTCGAACACGGTGGTGGCCTGCAGCCCCGCGGTCAGGCGGCCCCAGCCCCACTCGGGGCTGGCCCAGTTGACCTTGACGTCGAGGCCGTCGGTCTCGATGGTGCCCAGGTTGTCGAGGAAGTTCTCGGGCGGGTTGAGGTTACCGCTGGCCTGGCGCGTGAACGGTGCGCAGCTCGGCGACGAGGCGGCGGTGCCGCCCGCACGCAGGCAGGCCTCGAGCAGGGCCTGCAGGTCACGCGCCTGGATGGCGCCGTCGATCTCGTGGTTGTAGTAGCTCAACTCGAAATCCATCCGCTCCGACCAGCTCATGCCCTCGGCCCAGGACGGTGCGTAGACCACGCCGAAGGTGTAGCTGTCGGACTCCTCGGGCTGCAGGTTCGGGTTGCCGCCGGTGAAGGTGGTGATCTGCGTGTTGGCCTGTTCGAAGTTCGGACCCGCACCCTGCGCCAGGCAGCCGGCGGCGAAGTCCGGCGACGCCGGGCCGGGGCTGCCGGTGGAACCGCAGGGATCGACCAGCGTGGCGCCGAACTGGGTCAGGCCGTAGAGCTCGCCCAGGTTGGGGGCGCGGAAGCCCTCGGAGTAGGTGCCGCGCAGCACCAGGTCCTCGACCGGCTGCCAGCGGAAGCCCAGCTTGCCGGTGGTCGCGCCACCGAAGGTCGAGTAGTCGGAGTAGCGCAGGGCGGCACTGACGTCGAGGGTCGACAGCAACGGGAAGTTGCCCTCGGCGTAGACCTCGCTGACGTCGTAGTCCTCCGACACGGCGGCCGCGAAGGAGTCCTGCGACTCACCGGACTGGCGCAGCGGATCGGGGTTGAAGTCGCCCTGGTACTTGCGGTGTTCGACGCCCGCGGCGAAGCCGGCGTAACGGTCGCCGATCGCGAACAGATCGCCGGTGATGTTCGCCGACAGGATGTCCAGGGTCTGCTTGCTGGAGTCGATCTGGGTGGTGCGGATGTAGTCGATCATCTCCTGCGTCATCGGACGGCCCTGGCCGCCGAACAGATCGAGCGGCACGCAGCCGGGCACCTGCGCGCAGACGGCCGGATCGCCGAGCGCGAGCTTGAGCTTGGCGACGTTGTAGCCGTTGGTGAAGCGCTGCTCGGCCTTGTTCTCCGAGTGCACCGCATTCACGTCCCAGCTGTAGCCGTTGCCCACGTTCCAGATGCCGTCCAGGCCGATGTTGATGTAGCTGGTGTCGACGTCCTGGGAGAAGATGCGCGGGCCGACCTCGACCGGGCGACGGGTGACCCAGCCGAAGTTGCTGGCCGGGTCGAGGGTGATCCCGAACGGGTTGTACGGGTTGTCCTCGTGGATGACGATCGTGTCGGCGATGCCGCCGGTGCCGGCGAACGGACCCACGAAGATCGGCTCGGGCGCGGCCTGGTTGGTCGAGGTGCGGTTGTTGTACAGCGCCTTGGCGTGCAGGCGGACGTTCTCGCTCAGGTCGTAGTTGACGCTGGCGAAGATCGACTTGCGCTTGCTGGGCGTCAGCAGCAGGTTGTACGGCGCGAAGTTGAAGCGGTCCGCGCCGGTGAAGCCGTGGTAGGTGCCGGCATCGGGATCGGCCGGGTTCCAGACCGGGGTGGTGGTGCCGTCGTCGAGGGTGACGTCGTACCAGAAGTCGCCGGCCGGGTCGCAGAAGCCCAGGCTGCCGGCCGGGCGCGAGGGGTCGCAGAAGGTGTAGCGGCCCTGCGGGGTGCCCGAGCTGCCGCCGCGCACGCCGGTGCCCGGGGTCGGATAGGAGGACTGCTCCCACTCGCCCGAACCGATCGACTTCTGCTCGTAGTAGCTAGCCGCGAACACGGCATTGAACTTCTCGCCGCCGCCACCGATCGTCACCGAGGCCTCGGTGGTCTCGCCGCCGCGCGAGTACTCGCCGTAATAGCCGTTGAGCTGCACGCCCTCGAAATTGCGACGGGTGATCACGTTGACCACGCCGGCGATCGCGTCGGAACCGTAGATCGAGGACGCGCCGTCCTCGAGCACTTCGATGCGCTCGACGATGGCGAGCGGGATGGTGTTGACGTCGGCGCTGCCGGACACGCCGGACGCGGACGACTCGTTGACCCAGCGGATGCCGTCCACGAGGACCAGCACGCGCTTGGATCCCAGGTGGCGCAGGTCGACCTGGGCCGAACCGGCGCCGATGCCGCCGCCATCCGGCGGATAGCCGAAGTTGCCCGAGGAGTTGAACTTGGCGTTGAGCGCCTGGCCGCTCGAGGTCAGCTGCTGCAGCACCTCGCCCACGGTCTGCACGCCGGTCTCGTCGAGCTTCTGCCGGTCGAGCACGAACACCGGCTGTGCGGTGACGGCATTGGTCTGCTTGATGCGGGTACCGGTCACGGTGACCGCGTCGAGGGTCCGCGTCGGGTCGGTGGTATCGGGGGCCGCGTCCTGGGCGGCGGCCATCAGCGGCATCGCGACCAGTGAGGCCATCAAGGACGCGCGTATCGCGCGCGTAAGGGTCTTGCGTTGCACGTTCATGTTGCTCTCTCTCCCTAGATCAATGGCTGACAAAAAATGACGAACCAACACACCCCTATCCCCTGTCCATGTCCTTGGGGTGCTGAGGGTTTGTAAACTTTTTGTGAATCCACCACAACTGCCGGGAGGCATTGCCCCGTCTGGCGCGTTGGCACGAAAAGCCGCGCCAAGCCATTGAAAGGAATGGCGTTCATCGTCAATCGATGCCGTGCCATCGTCGCCAGACGGGAGTCAAACTGAACGCGCGTTCAGGCACCGGCGCCGGGAGTGGCGTCGCACCGTACCGGGCGATCCCGTAACGCCGCCGGGATTTTCGGCCAAGCGCGGGTCCACATGGGGCAACTTGAACTGGTACCTGCACGCACTGAAGGAGTGCACGGAACCCTCGGGGCATTCGCGCCGCAAGGAACACTGGATGTTCGTGCTGTTCAACATCCTGTTCGCCATCGCCTTGGCCTTCGTCGACGGCCTGCTGGGCTTCACCACGCAGAGCGGTGGCGGCTACCCCGGACGGGTCTACAGTCTGGCGGTGCTGGTGACCGGCATTGCCGCAGGGGTTCGCCGACTGCACGACACGGGCCGCAGCGGCTGCTGGCTGCTCATCGGACTGATCCCCTTGCCCGGTGCGATCGTCTTGATCGTGTTCTTCGTGCTGGAGAGCGAGGCAGGCAAAAAAGGCCTACGGACCAACCCCAGGCAGCTTGCCTGAAGCGGGACGGGTGGGCGCGCCACAACGCGCCTGCCCCTTGCCGGCCGACCCCGTGGCCGACTGGAAGCCGGGAGGCCATGCTGCAACGCGCGCAGGCGTTTGACCCGTCCGCGCGACGGGCGCATGATCGTTGCGGAGCGTGCGGGCCGGGAACCCGGGCGCCCGAATCGCCCTGGGGGGGGAGGCGAGCCATCGGTAACGTCCGAGGGGAGCCGCCATGAGTGACCTGATTGCGATCGCCTATACCAGCACGGTCTGCCGTGGCCTGCCGCCCTGGGCGATGGACGCCCTGCTGATGGATGCGCGCCGCTTCAATGACGACGTCGGGGTATCCGGGGTACTGTTCCACCACCGGGGCGCGTTCTTCCAGTATTTCGAAGGGCCCGCCAAGAGCGTCGACGCGGTATATGGACGCATCCGCGCGGCGCGCAGCCACGACAACATCCGCGAACTGCTGCGGCAGAGCATCTCGCGCCGGCAGTTCTCCACCTGGACCATGGCCTTCTGCGAGACCCCGCGCAGCGTCGCCCAAGCCGACGCACATGCGGCCTGGCTGGAGGAAATGCCGGTGACCCGCGACACCGTCGAATGCCCGGAAAGCCTGTCGCTGATCCTCTACTACTGGAACAAGTGGCAGGCCGATACTCCGCCGCGCCGCGCCGCCACGTTCAACTGAGCCGGTCACCCGGGTCGCTCAGGCCCCCAGCAGCAGGCTGGCGCCGACCAGCAGGAGGAAACCCGCGAACACGCGCTTCAGGGTCTCGCCCGACAAGTGGTGGGCCAGTCGCGTGCCCAGCGGCGCTGCGAATACCGAGGCCGCCGCCACGCCAGCCGCCGCCGGCAGGTAGACATAGCCGACCGCGTGGGCCGGCAACGCCCCGTCCGGCGCATGCATCGCATATCCCAGCGCGCTGGCCAGGCCGATGGCGACGCCACAGGCGGAGGACGTGCCCACCGCGCGTACCGGTGCCGAACCCAGCGCGACCAGCAAGGGCACGGTCATGCTGCCCCCACCGATGCCGATGACCGCCGACAGGGCGCCGATGCCGCTGCCGGCCAAGCTCATGCCGATGCCGCGCGGAGGCGCCGCATCGCGGTCGTTCGCGCGGCGCCGCCCAGTCAGCATCTGCGCGGCCGCGACCACGCAATAGCCGGCCACCAGGTAGCGCAGGACGGCATCGTCGATCCTCACCGCCAGGCCACTGCCGAGCCACCCGCCCAGCAGCAGGCCCGGGACCATCCAGGCCACCGTCGCCCACATCACGCTGCCGCGCCTGTGATGCGCGCGCGCCGACGCGGCCGCGGTCAGCACGATGCTGGCGAGCGAACTGGCCAGGGCCGCGTGCATGGCCGCCTCCTGCGGGATCCCCATCAAGGGCAGCAGCCAGGCGAGCGCGGCCACCAGCACCAGCCCCCCACCCACGCCGAGCAGGCCCGCGAGCACGCCGGCAATGGCGCCCAGCAGCAGGAACAACAGCATGGACACGGGCAGGGAGAGCAACATGGTCGGCACCGGGATCGGGTCGCGTGAAGGGTACGGGAAGGCGCCAGCGCCCGCACCGTCGAAGGACCCGTGGCGGCGCGACGTGACCCATGTCCGCACACGGCGTGATGGCCATGGCGCGCACGCGCGCATCGTCAAAGGCTTCATATCCGCTCGGCTATAGTCAGCGCATGAGCGTCCCCCTCCCCCGACTCGCCGTTCTCGCGCTTGCCCTGGCCGCCCTCGCGGCCGCCGGCTGCGCCCAATCCTCACCCGCACCGGCGATGCTCGCCGCGTCGGCCAGCCCGGCCGCGCGCGCGTCGTCGATGCAGCCGCTCGCCGATCCGCGCCTGCCGCGCGTGGGCGACGCGATCGACGCCGCGCGTGCCGGCCGTTTCGACGCCAGCGCCTACGGCGACCTGGCCGACCACCCCCTCTACCCCTGGATCGAGTACGCCAGCCTGGCGCGGGACCTGGACACCCTGCCGCGCGATCGCGCCGAAGCCTTCCTGGCACGCCACGACGGCAGCCCGGTGGGCGATACCTTCCGCAAGGCCTGGCTGGCCCAGGCCGCCCGGCGAGAGGACTGGTCCGCGTTCAACGCTGCCTGGCGCGACGGCACCGACGGCACTGCGCTGGCCTGCCAGCGGCTGCAGGCCGAGCAGGCCACCGGTCAGCCAGGGGCGGACTGGAATGCGCGCGCGCAGGCGATCTGGATCCGCAGCGGCGAGTCACTGCCGGACGCCTGCGACCCGCCGTTCGCGACGCTCGCCGCGCGCGGCGGCCTGACGCCCGAGCTGCGCTGGCAGCGCTTCGACCTCGCCGCCGAGGCCTGGCAACCGGGCGTCATGCGCAGCATCGCCCGCGGCCTGCCCGCGGACCAGCAGGCGCTGGCCAACGATTACGCCGCTTTCCTCGACGCGCCGCACGCGCGCGCGCTGGCCTGGCCGAAGACCGCGCGCAGCCGGCTCGTCGCCTCCCAGGGCCTGGCCCGCCTCGGCAAGGCCGATCCCGACGCCGCCGAGGCCCAGCTGCCGCAATACGCGCGCGCCCTGGATTTCAGCGAAGCCGATCGCGGGCGCGTGCTGTACCAGGTCGCGCTGTGGACGGTGGCGTCCTACCTGCCCGACTCGGCGCGTCGACTGGCCGCCGTGCCGGCCGCCAGCTACGACCCGCGCCTGCATGAGTGGCGCGTGCGCGAAGCGATGTCGCGTTCGGACTGGCCGGCGGCGCTCGCGGCGATCCACAAGATGGGCGACGCGCAGCGCGGCGAATCGCGCTGGCAGTACTTCGAGGCGCGGCTGGCGGAGAAGGCCGGGGATGCCGCCACCGCGAAGCGCCTGTACGGCCTCGCCGCGGGCAACAGTGACTTCCATGGCTTCCTGGCCGCCGACCGCCTGCGGCAGCCCTACACGCTGTGCCCGTGGCAGCCGGACGCCCCGGCCGCGACCGTCGCCCGGGTGACCGGTGATGCCGCCCTCCGGCGCGCGGTGTCGCTGGCGCGACTCGGACAACCGGGCTGGGCCGCGGCCGAATGGAAGGACGCGCGCGCGCGCTTCAGCGACGCCGAGCGCCTGGTGGCGGTGGAGTATGCCCTGGCCAATGGCTGGTTCGACCGCGCCGTGTTCGGCCTGGACCTCGAGAACGAGGACGAGCGACGCCTCTACGACCTGCGCTTCCCGCTGCACCACGACGCCACGTTGCGCCGCGAGGCGGCGAAGAACCGCCTTGACCCGGCCTGGGTCGCCGCCGAGATCCGTGCCGAGAGCACCTTCAACCCGCGCGCGCGCTCGCCCGCGAATGCCCTGGGCCTGATGCAGATCCTGCCGGGCACCGGGGCGAGCGTCGCCGCGCGCCTGGGGCTGCCCTGGGGCGGCGCGGAGAGCCTCTACGACCCCGACACCAACATCATCCTCGGCAGCGCCTACCTGCGGCAGATGATGGACGAGAACGGCGGGCAACCCTATTTCGCCATCGCCGGCTACAACGCCGGCCCCACGCCGCTGCTGCGCTGGCGCACCCAGCGCCCCGGCATGGACCCGGACTTCTGGATCGAAACGGTGAGCTACAAGGAAACGCGCGAATACGTCGCCCGCGTGCTGGCCTTCAGCGTGATCTACGACTGGAAGCTGGACGGCGACGCGCTGACCCTCGGCGATCGCATCCGCGGCCGCGTGGACGGCCCGCGCAAAGGCTTCGTGTGCGACGCCGGCGCGCACGCCGCGGCGGAGGCCGGCTGATGGCCGCCACGCCTGCGACCCACGTCGTCGTCCTCGGCGGCACCGGCTTCGTCGGCCGTCCGCTGGTCCGGCGCCTGCTCGACGACGGCGCCCGCGTCACCGTGCTCAGCCGCGGCCCCGGCACGGCACCCGCGGAGTACCGGGCCCGGCGCGCACGGCTCACCCGCGACGCCAGCCTGCTGGAAGGCGACGTGCACGACGTGGATTTCCTGCGTGCGGTGCTCGACGATGCCGACGCCGTCGTCAACCTCGTCGGCATCCTCAACGAAAAGGGCGACAGCGGCGAAGGCTTCGAGCGCGTGTTCACCGCCTTGACGCGCTCGCTGCTCAGCGCGATGCACGACAACGGCGTGCGTCGACTGTTGCAGATGAGCGCGCTGCACGCCGGCAAGGGCGAAAGCCATTACCTGCAGGCGCGCGGCCACGCCGAACGCGAGGTGCGTGCTTCGCGGCTGGACTGGACCCTGTTCCAGCCCTCGGTGATCGCCGGTCCGGGCGATGGCCTGTTCTGCCGCTTCGATGGCCTGCTGCGCTTCGCCCCCGTGCTGCCGGTCGGGCGGGCGGACGCGAAGTTCCAGCCGGTGTGGATCGGCGATGTCGTCGAAGCCTTCGCGCGTGCGCTCGGCAATCCGGCCAGCATCCACCAGACCTACCCCCTGGTCGGGCCCGATGTGCTCGACCTGGCCGACATCATCCGCCTCACTGCCCGCGCGCGCGGACGCCATCGCCTGATCCTGCCCCTGCCGGACGCACTCGGGCGCCTGCAGGCCAACGTCGGCGAGTTCCTGCCCGGCAAGCCCATCAGCCGCGACAACTGGCGTTCGCTGCAACTGGACTCGGTCAGCATCGAGGACGGACTGGCGCGGCTGGGCATCACCGCGACGCCGGTGGTCGAACGCGTGCCCGCCATCCTCGGCCTCGACGAGGCCGGGTGAGCACGGCGCGATGAGCACGACCTACCTCGTTGGCGGCGCGGTACGCGACCGCCTGCTCGGGCTGCCGCCCGGCGACCGCGACTGGGTGGTGGTCGGCAGCACGCCCGAGGCGATGCTGGCACGCGGCTTCCGCCAGGTCGGCCGCGACTTCCCGGTGTTCCTGCACCCGGATACCGGCGAGGAACACGCGCTCGCGCGCACGGAGCGCAAGAGCGGGCGCGGCCACGGCGGTTTCGTCGTCCACGCCGAACCGACGGTGACCCTGGAGGACGACCTGGTCCGCCGCGACTTCACCATCAACGCCATTGCCGAGGCCGGGGACGGCCGTCTGGTCGATCCGTTCGGCGGTGAGGCGGATATCCGCGCGCGCGTGCTGCGCCATGTCGGTCCCGCCTTCGAGGAGGATCCGCTGCGCGTGCTGCGCGCGGCGCGATTCATGGCACGCTTCGCCCCCCTGGGCTTCAGCGTCGCCGACGAGACCCGGGCGATGATGCAGCGCATGGTCGCTTCCGGCGAGCTGTCCGAGCTGGTGCCCGAGCGCGTCTGGCAGGAACTGCGCGGCGCCCTGCGTACCGCTGCGCCGTCGGCCTTCCTGCGCACCTTGCGCGACTGCGGTGCGCTCGCGGTGGTGCTGCCCGAGGTCGACGCCCTGTATGGCGTGCCCCAACGGGCCGAATACCACCCCGAGGTCGACACCGGCGTCCACGTCGAACTGGTTTGCGACATGGCCGCGCGACTGGCGCCGGGCAATGACGTGGTCGGCTTCGCCGCGCTGGTCCACGACCTGGGCAAGGCGCTCACGCCCATCGAGCGGCTGCCCGCGCATGTCGGCCATGAACATGCCGGCCTGGCGCCGCTGGCCGCGCTGTGCGAACGCCTGAAAGTGCCCGCGGAGCATCGCCAACTGGCCACCGTCGCCTGTCGCGAACACCTCAACGTGCACCGGTTCGCCGAACTGCGCGCCACCACCGTGCATGACCTGATCGCCCGCTGCGACGGCTTCCGCAACCCGGGCCGCATCGACGCCCTGGCCACGGTGTGCGAGGCCGACAAGCGCGGCCGGACCGGCCTTACGCAGACCCCCTACCCGCAGGCCGCCTGCCTGCGCGACGCGCTCGCGGCGGCCTGCGCCGTGCGTGCGCGCGACGTCGCGGAAGGCCGTTCAGGACCCGAGGTCGGCGAGGCCCTGCGCCGCGCGCGCATCGCCGCGATCGCCGCCACCCGAAGGGATTGAGGTCGAAACTGCATGACCGCCGTGGCGGGCGGGATGACGTCCAGAGGGCCGGGAGAACCGGCCCGCGAGGGTCCACAAATGCCCTTGAAAGTGATGCCGGACGGTCTCCCCACCGCCCGGCATCCCTCCCCCTGCTGTGTCCAGGTCAGAACCTGTAGTTCAGCCGCATGTAATAACTACCGCCATTCATGCCGAACGGCAAGGTCTCCCAGCCGTACTTGAAGCCCAGTTGCGGGAACGGGGCGCCGTCGACCTCGTCCCATTTGTCGGGATAGGTGTCGAAGATGTTGTTGCCGCCCACGGTGAGCGCGAGCGCGTCGGAGAAGGCGTAGCGCACGGCCAGGTCGAACAGGGTCTTGCCGCCCCAGGTCTGCTTGATGCCCGGCGTGAAGCCTTCGCCGGCAACCGAGCCGTAGTAGTTCGCACGGCCGGTCAGCTGCCAGGCATCCTTGCCCCAGATGGCCTGCAGCACGTGGTGCTGGCCCGGCTGCCCTTCCTCGAGCAGGGTCACCTGGGTGTCGTCGAACAGCGCCTCCGGCGAGAGGATCGGCGACTGCGAGCGACGCGCGGTCACTTCGGTCTCGTTGAAGTGCAGCAACGCGGTGACGTTGAGCGTCGAGCCGCCCTGGAACTCGGTGTTGTGGTTGGCGACGATGTCCAGGCCGGTCGTGCGGGTGTCGATGGCGTTGGTGAAGAACAGCACCTGGCCGACACCGATCGGGTCGAGGATCGCGCTGATCGGGCAGTTGGCGTTGTCGGCCGCACAGGGGTTGCCGTCGGTGCCGACCGACTCGGGCTGGATGTTGCTGGAGAAGATGATGCGGTCGTCGATGTCGATGCGGAACAGGTCGACGGTCAGCGAGAAGCGATCGTTCGGGGTGATGACGAAGCCCAGCGAACCGCTGGTCGAGGTCTCCTCCTGCAGGGGCTCGATGCCGAAGGCACGGGTGACGTCGCTGTCCTGGCGCGCGGTGAGGGTGTCGGTCAGCACACCGGCGGCGTTGAGGTTGGTCGAGCGCTGGCCGTAGAACAGCTGCTGCACGCCCGGCGCGCGGAACCCGGTGGAGACCGTGCCGCGCACGGCGAAGGCCTCGGTCGCGTCGAAGCGCGCCGACAGCTTGCCGGTGGTGGTGTTGCCGAAGTCGGAGTAGTCCTCGAAGCGCACGGCGGCGCCCAGCAGGAATCGCTCGCTGAGGTTGGTCTCCGCGTCCAGGTACACCGCCACGTTGTGGCGCCCTTCGTCGACGGCCTCGGTCGGCGAGAAGCCGGGGAAACCCTGCATGCCCGGCTGGGCGATCTCGCCGGTCTGGCCCACGATGTCGATGCTGCGGTCGTTGGTGCGACCGTAGCTGTAGGACACCGGGTCGCCGGCGCGGATCGCGTAGTCCTCGCGGCGGTACTCCAGGCCCGTGCCCAGGTACAGCGGCTCGCCGTTGAAGCCGCCCACGCTGCCGCGGAAGTCGAGGTTGAAGGTGGTCTGGTCGTACTCGAGCTTGCCGGTGTCGGCCTGGGTGGGGGAGTCGGCGTAGATGCCGGCGGACGGATCGGTCGGATCGATCGGCTCGTACCACCACGACACGTTGACCGAATTGCCTTCCTCGAAACCGAAGCGGCTGCGGCCGTGGTTGACCGAGATGTCCCAGTCCCAGGTATTGCCCAGCGGCGCGCGGTAGCCGACCGCGATGGAACCGTCGTCGACCGTGGTCAGGATGTTGGGCAGGAAGCCGTCGGGATACAGGTCCGGCACGGTGCGGTTGTCGCCGGCGCTGCGGAAGAAGCCCGAGGAGTCGCCCTCGCGCCGGGACAGGCCGCCAAAGGCATACATCTCGCCACCGCCGACGGGCAGTGCGCTGTTGAACCACAGGTACTGGTCCTTCGCGTCGGCGTCGCCCAGGCGCTGGGTCACGCGCGGCGGATCGACCCGCAGGCTGTCGGGACCGGCGCGATTGGTCTCGTTGCGGTTGCGGGCCTCGGCCGAGAGGTTGATGAAGCCGCCGTCGGCGCCGAGCTTGAAGCCGGTGTTGACCGAGCCGTGCAGCGTCTCGCCGTCGCCGGCGTAGTACTGCGAGCCCTCGACAACGACGTCGGTATGGTCGGTCTGCTTCTTCAGGATGATGTTGATCACGCCGGAGATCGCGTCCGAGCCGTATTGCGCGGCGGCGCCGTCGCGCAGCACTTCGATGCGCTCGATCGAGGACACCGGGATCGCGTTGATGTCGGTGCCGGCCGAGCCACGCCCGATCGTCTGTTGCACGTTGACCAGCGCCTGCTGGTGGCGGCGCTTGCCGTTGACGAGCACGAGCACCTGGTCGGGGCCCAGCGCGCGCAGCGTGGCCGGGCGCAGGATGTCGGTGCCGTCGGAGACGAACGTGCGCGAGAAGTTGAACGAGGGCTCCAGCATCTGCAGGATCTGGCCCACTTCCATCGCACCGGTGGATTCGATTTCCTCGCGGCCGATGATGTCGACCGGGGCCGCGGTTTCCTCGGCGGTACGCCCGAGCACGCGCGAGCCGGTCACTTCGATGCGGTCGAGGGTGGTGGCGGCGTCATCGGCCTGCTGGGCCTGGGCCGGCGCGACGATGGCGACCAGCGATGCGGCGACGGCGAGCGCGAGCCGGGAAGGACGGGCAATCATGGGCGATTCCTTTCGTTGGGATGGACACGCCCGACCCCCCTGTCAGGCGGCCGTAGATTCACCATTTTTTAACGTCGCTGCAAGTGCCCCTGCCAAGCAGGAGTGACGGCGGTCACGACCCGGCCCGAAAGCCCTGAAAGCTCAGGAGGCGCGACGTCCCGTCCCGCCCGGACCCTCGGCCAGCCACGCCTCCACGACCAGCAAGCCGCGCGCGACAGGCGTGCGGCCCAGCCCCCAGCCAAGGGCCACCCCGAGCGCATTGGCCACGGCATCGGCACCATCGGCCATGCGCGAGGCAGTCATGGCGCCCTGGGCGAACTCGAGGGCGATGCCCAGCGCGACCAGGGCGAGCGCCACCCCGGCATGGGCGCGGCGGGAGGCGAAGATCATGACCGCGCCGGTCGCCATCGCGGCGTAGGCAAGCAGGTGTTCGAGCTTGTCGACGCCATCGAAGGGCATCGGCGGCAGGTCCCGCGCAGGCAGCAGGGACACCACCACCACCGCGGCGACGAACACCAGCCAGGCGCAGAGCCAGGTCCGGGGCCAGCGCAGCGCGCGCAGGGCCGGCGTCATCGGCGGCGACTCACAGCCGGAAGCTCAGGTCGCCGGCGAGGAAGGCCGCACCGAACTCGACGTCCTTCTCGAAGCCCATCACCTGGAAGCGCTCGCCCATCGCGCTGGGCAGGGTGAGCTTCTTTACCTCCTCGGTGCGGCGCAGGCGCTCGCCCTCGTCGGCGATGCGTTCGATGCGCTCCAGCACGCCGGCCATGCCATTGCCCATCAGGAAGCTTGCCTGGGAGCAGTAGCCGGCGAAGTCGAAGCCTGCGCCCACGCCGGCCTCGGCCAGCGCGGTGAAGTCGACCGAAGCGGTGATGTCCTGCAGGCCCGGCCAGCGCAGCGGGTCGGCGTGCATATGCTGCCGGTAGAAGGCGCGCAGGGTGCCGTCGTCGCGTTCGGGCAGGTAGTACTCCGCGCGCGGATAGCCGTAATCGACGAACAGCATCGCCCCGCGCTTCATGCCGCCCGAGACCGCCTGGATCCAGTACGGCAGCTGCGGCAGCAGCTCGGAGCGGTAGCCGTCGGCGAAGCGGCGCTCCAGTCGCTGCTCGAGGTGGCGCACGGCATTGGCCAGGAAGCCGTCGGCCGGCCGGCTGATCCGGGCGAAGCCTTCGCCGTCGATCACGACGTGCTCTTCGTGGACGTCGCCCTCGACGATGCCGAAACGCGGCGTCGGCAGCGCGTCGATCACTTCGTTGGCGAACAGCACGCCCTGCCAGTCGTGGGGAAAGGGGCCGTCGAGCCATTCCACCAGGTCGAACAGCGGAGGCGGCAACCGCTGTTGCAGGCGCTCGCGCTGGCGCGCGCGCAGGTCCGCGCTGGGCTCGAGGATCGCGTAGCGGTCCGGCAGCGCGTCGAGTTCGGTCAGGCGCTTGAGCGCGACCTCGGCGAAGGCACCGGTGCCGCCGCCGAGCTCGAGGAACAGCGCCTCCGGACCGATCTGCTGCAGGACCGGGGCCACCGCCTCGGCCACGCAGGCCGCGAAGACGGGCCCCAGCTCCGGGGCGGTGACGAAATCGCCCCCCTCGCCGAACTTGTCGGCGCCGGCGCTGTAATACCCCAGCCCCGGCGCGTACAGCGCCAGTTCCATGAAGCGCGAGAAGGGGATCGCCGCGCCTTCCGCCGCCTGGATCTCGGCACGCAGGTGCGCGGCCAGGCGGGCGCTGTGGGCCAGCGCGTCGGCATCGGGTTCGGGAAGCGTGGATCGGGTCACGGGCAAGCCTGCGCGCGCGGGACGGCGCGGTGTCAAAACGTCGGGGTTCAGGATAGCCTGACTGGCCCTCGCCGCATTGCGCGCCGCTGAACATGGACCGCATGAGCCGCCACCAACGCCCTGTCGCCCTCGTCACCGGCGCCGCCCGCCGCATCGGCGCGGGCATCGTCCGCTGCCTGCACGCCGCCGGGCACGATATCGCCCTGCACTACCGGGGCTCGGAGTCCGAGGCGCTGGCGCTGCGAGACGAGCTCGACGCGATCCGGCCGGGCAGCGTGCTGGCGTTGCAGGCGGACCTGGCCGACTTCGACCGCCTGCCCGAGCTGGTGGCGCGGACGGTGGGCCACTTCGGCCGCCTCGACGCGCTGGTCAACAACGCCTCGGCGTTCGCGCCCTCGCCCATCGGCACGACCACGCCGGCCCAGTGGGACCTGCTGTTCGCCAGCAACGCGCGCGCGCCGTTCTTCCTGTCCCAGGCAGCGGCACCGCACCTGCGGCGCGCGGGCGGCGCGATCGTCAACCTGGCCGACATCTACGCCGAGCGCCCGCTACACGAGCACACGGTGTACTGCATGGCGAAGGCCGCGCTGCTGGCGATGACGCGCTCGCTGGCACTCGAGCTGGGGCCCGAGGTCCGCGTCAATGCCGTTTCGCCGGGCGCGATCCTCTGGCCCGAGGGCGAGGGCGGCGACAGCTGCACCGACAAGCAGGCCGCGATGCTCGCGCGCACGCCGATGGCGCGGACGGGGACGGCGAAGGAAGTCGCCGAAGCCGTGCGCTGGCTGCTGATGGACGCGACCTACAGCACCGGGCAGGTCATCCACCTCGACGGCGGTCGACTGCTCGCCGGCTGAGGTTCAGGCGCCGGCCTTCAGGTCCTGGCGCGCATTGAGGAAGTCGGCGGCGGTGATCGCCTTGCCGCCTTCGCGCTGCAGCACGCGGATGCGCAGCACGCCCTCGCCACAGGCAACGTCCAGGCCCTCGCGGCCTGCACGCAGGAGCTCGCCGGGGCGCGCGTGGTGCGCCTCGTCGAGCGCGACCACGCCATGCAGGCGCAGGCGCTCTCCGGCCAGTTGCGCTTCGGCCACCGGCCAGGGATTGAACGCGCGCACGGTGTCGGCCAGCACCGCTGCCGGGCGCGACCAGTCCAGTTTCGCCTCGGCCTTGTCGAGCTTGTGCGCGTAGGTCACGCCCGCCTCCGGCTGCGGCGTCGGCACCGGCCGGATGCCTGCGCGCAGCAGGCCCAGGCCGTCGCCCAGGACCTGCGCGCCAAGTTGCGACAGGCGATCGTGGAGTTGCCCGCCGGTCTCGTTGGCACCGATCCCGATCGACTGCGACAGCAGCACCGGCCCGGTATCGAGGCCCTTCTCCATCTTCATCAGGCACACGCCGGTCTCGCGGTCGCCGGCCTGGATGGCGCGCTGGATCGGCGCCGCGCCACGCCAGCGCGGCAGCAGCGACGCATGCACGTTCCAGCAGCCCTCCGCGGGAATGTCGAGCACCGACTGCGGCAGGATCAGGCCGTAGGCCACCACCACCATCAGCTCGGGCTCGAGCGCCCGCAGCTGCGCTTTCGCCTGCGCGCTGCGGAAGTTCTCGGGCTGCATGACCGGGACGCCCAGTTCCTGCGCGACCTGCTTGACCGGCGAGGGCGCCAGCCCCCGCCCGCGCCCGGCGGGCCGGTCGGGTTGGGTGTAGACGGCCACCACCTCGTTGTGCGCGGCCGCCTTGCGCAGGCAGGGCACGGCGAATTCGGGGGTACCGGCGAAGACGATTCTCATGGGCAGCGAGGGGAATGGGGATGGGGGAACGGGGAATCGAAAGGGCATGGCGCAGGGTGCCGTCCCGATTCTCCAGGAGGCCACATCGGCGAGCGAAGGCGTGCCGCCAGCAAAAAATCAATCGACGGAGCGGGTCACCAGGCGACCCGTTCCCGGTTCCCCACGCTCGATTTCCGGATTACGCCGCGGCCTGGCGCCGTGCCTTGGCCAGCTTCTTGCGCACCATCTCGCGCTTGAGCGGCGACAGGTAGTCGACGAAGAGCTTGCCCAGCAGGTGGTCCATCTCGTGCTGGATGCACACCGCGAGCACGCCGTCGGCGTCGAGGCGCCGGGCCTGGCCGTCGCGGTCGAGGTATTCCACGGTGATGCGGTCGGCGCGGGTCACGTCGGCGAAGATCCCCGGCACCGACAGGCAGCCCTCCTGGTAGACCTGTTCGCCGTCGCGGGCGCTGATCTCGGGGTTGATGAACACCAGGGGCTGGTCGCGCTCCTCGCTGACGTCGATCACCATGAAGCGCTTGTGCACGTCGACCTGGCTGGCGGCCAGGCCGATGCCCGGGGCGTCGTACATGGTCTCGAACATGTCGTCGAGCAGGGTCTGGAAGGCCGGATCGGCGATTTCGGCCGGATCGACCGGCGTCGCCACCGTGCGCAAGCGGGAATCGGGGAATTCGAGGATCGGGAGCAGGGCCATGGCTTGGAAAATGGGGGCGCCGGTCACAGGACGCAAGCAGGGCGGTCATTGTAACGCCGATATTGGGGCCTCAAGGCTTGCAACGGCGCGCGCCATCTGGGCTATAGTGCCCGTGCCCCCGCCGTCAACGGCGCCCGCGGGCATTCTGTTAGGGGAATCAGGTAGATGGCTGCCATGTTTAAACCGATCCGTGCGGTGATTGCCGCTGCGTTGTTCACCGTTGCCACGTACGGCCTCGCGGCCGAGATGCGCGGTGACCATCCCGACACCTACGTGGTCAAGCGCGGCGACACCCTCTGGGACATCGCCGGCAAGTTCCTGCAGAAGCCGTGGCTGTGGCCGGAAATCTGGCAGGCCAACCCGCAGATCGCCAACCCGCACCTGATCTACCCGGGCGACGTGATCTCGCTGGCGTACCTCAACCGCGTCGCGGTCGACCCGGGCCCGCGCGAGGAAGCGCCGATCAACGCCATTCCGCTGGCCGAGATCGAGCCGTTCCTCAAGAACCTGCGCGTCGTCGACAGCTTCGAGGAGTTGCCCTACATCGTCGGCCTCGAGGAAGACCGCCTGCGCGGCGCCGAGGGCCAGGTGGTCTACGCCAAGGGCCTGGTGGCCGCCCAGCCGGGCCAGCGCTACGCCGTCGTCCGCCCGACCGTCACCTACACCACGCTGGACCCGGAGCGTTGTTGCGGTACCAGCAACCGCCGTCCGATCGACCTGGATTACCGCGGCCACGACATCGCCGGCACCGAGAAGATGTGGAACCACATGACCCCGCCGGGCGGTGGCGACTTCCTCGGCCACGAACTGATGCAGCAGACCGTCGCCACCGTGACCCGCGGGCCGGCCGGCCAGTCGGACGTCACCACGCTGCTGGTCGACGACAAGGGTCGCGAAGTCCGCGCCGGCGACCGCCTGATCCCGGTCGAGGCACAACCCTACGACCTTCAGTTCATCCCGCACCCGCCGGCACAGAACCTCGCCTACGGCCAGGCCAAGGTCCTCGGCGTGGCCGATTCGGTCATCACCGGTGGCCCGCGCGACGTGGTCGCCCTCTCGGTCGGCGCGCTCGACGGCGTCGACAACGGCACGGTGTTCTCCAGCTGGCGCGTCGGCAGCACCGCCGTGGACCGCGTGGCCGTGGGCAACGACCGCAGCCCCGATGCCGTCGGCGCGGGCTCCAAGGTGCGCCTGCCCGACGAGTTCGCCGGCCACCTGATGGTGTTCCGCACCTTCGACAGGGTCAGCTATGCGCTGGTGATGGACGGCGTCCGCCCGGTGCAGGTCGGCCAGGAACTCAAGCATCCGGACGCGGCCTACTGATACCCGCCCCGCCCGCGGATTCGGAAAAGTCCTACATCCATTTGCGACGGCGCCCGAGGGCGCCGTCGTCGTTTCCGGGCTAGGCTGGACGTCTCCGCCCACGACCTGCCTGCCGATGATCACGGACGACCATCTGGCGCTGTTGCGCCTGCTTGCCTGCGGCGGTGCCAGCGCGCCCCGCCGCCGCCTGCTCGGGCAGGCGCGT
This sequence comes from Marilutibacter aestuarii, assembly GCF_006546775.1. Taxonomy (GTDB): domain Bacteria; phylum Pseudomonadota; class Gammaproteobacteria; order Xanthomonadales; family Xanthomonadaceae; genus Marilutibacter; species Marilutibacter aestuarii. The sequence continues at coordinate 18,367 of NZ_VICE01000052.1, read as the reverse complement.
ACGCCCGCTGCGGCGCTGGAGGCAGGCGCCTCCACCTGGCGCGCCTGCGGCCTGGAGCCCGCCCAGGTCGCGGTCCTGCGCGCCGCTGCCATGCCGCCCGGGCGCGTCCTCGACTGGCTCTCCATCCCCGGCCATCACCTGCTGGGCTGGCACGAACCGGACTACCCCGCCCTGCTCCGGCACGTCAACAACCCGCCGCTGGCGTTGTTCGTGGTGGGCGACCCGCTCGCGCTATGGCAACCGGCCGTCGCCGTCGTAGGCTCGCGGCGCCCCAGTCCGGGCGGACTGGACAATGCCCGGGGATTCGCCCGCGCACTTGTCCGCTCGGGCCTGACGGTCACCAGCGGTATGGCGGCGGGCATCGACACCGCCGCCCACCGGGCGTCGCTGGCCGAAGGCGGCCACACGATCGCGGTGCTGGGGACCGGGCCGGATGTCGCCTATCCACCCGCCAATGATGGCCTGCATGCCGACCTGCTCGAGCAAGGCATCGTGGTCAGCGAGTTCCCCCCGGGCACCGGCCCCCGACCGGAGCACTTCCCCCGCCGCAACCGGATCATCGCGGGGCTGGCGCTGGGTACCCTGGTGATCGAGGCGGCGGCACGCTCGGGGGCCCTCATCACCGCGCGGCTGGCCGCCGAGGCCGGGCGCGAAGTCTTCGCCGTACCCGGCTCGGTCCACAACCCGATGGCCCGCGGGTGCCATCGCCTGATCGGCGAGGGCGCCACCCTTGTCCAGGACATCGACGACCTGACCGGCGCCCTTGCGCCGCTCGCGCTCCGCCTGGCAGACGACTTGCGTCGTCGCCTCGGCGCCCCCACATCCGGGGATCACACCCTCGGGGCGGGCCTGCCAGCCTCTCCCGGCGGCGGTGCGCCCGGGCCAGGTCTCAAGGAACCTTGCGACAGCCCGGACCACAACACGTTGTGGGAATCGCTCGGCCATGACCCAACGGATATGGATCAACTGGTTGAACGCAGCGGATTGACGGCTGCCCAAGTGTCCTCCATGCTGCTGGTCATGGAGCTTGAAGGACGCGTGACGTCGCAGCATGGCCGGTACTTCCGTCGCCACTGAACGGACACAGTCGGAACCGCCGCCGGGCCAGTCCATCGACCGGCGATTCCTCCTGAACCACCGCGCCGCATGCGGCGCAGGCCGAGGGAAATGAAAGAGAGCATCCTGGACGTCCTGCTGTACCTGTTCGAGCACTACTTCACCGAAGAATCGGACCTGGTCCGCGACCAGGAATCCCTGACCGGCGGCCCCCTGATCGAGGAACTTGGCCAGGCCGGCTTCAGCCCCGCCGAGATCAACAAGGCCTTCGAATGGCTCGATGCGCTGGCCCGCCAGCGCCCCGGTGCCAGCGTGGCCCGCCCCAACGGCCCGACCCGCGTGTTCGCCACGGCGGAACTCGACCGCCTGGACACCGACTGCCGCGGCTTCCTGATGTTCCTGGAGCAGCACGGCATCCTCGATGCCGGCCAGCGCGAACTGGTGCTGGACCGCGCCATGGCCCTGGACCAGGACGAGCTGGACCTCGACGACCTCAAGTGGGTCGTGCTTATGGTGCTGTTCAACCAGCCGGGCGCGGAAGCGGCCTACGCCTGGATGGAAACCCAGATCTTCGCCGACGAGCCGGAACCGGTGCACTGATCCCGCGCCCCCGGGGCACCCGGAGGGGCCTCGGGGAGGCGCGTCGTCCACCCCTGCATTCAAAACAGCGCCGGCAGCCGGTATAAAGGCGGGCCGGCGCTTGCGTATGCGCCGACCATGCATCCGGGACAAGCGGGCGCATCTGGCGCGGGGAGGCGCCAGGCGGCCGGGCAACTGCACGACAGGGGGAGAGTGCGCGATGAACCAGTGGTACTTCCATGATGCCGCCCGTGGCCGGGTCGGCCCGATCGATGCCGACCAGCTGCGCGATGCCTGGCGCAAGCGCGAAGTCCGGGCCGACACGCTGGCGTGGCGAACGGGCATGGCGGAATGGCAACCCCTCTCGCGACTGGCGGCCGAGCTGGGGCTCGATGCGATCGCGCCCGACCCCCACCTGCCAACCCCGGTGCCCGGGGTACCGCCGCCTCCTGCGCGACCGGACACGCACGCCGCTGGCGCACCGCGCAAGGGCATGTCCGGCTGCGTGATCGCCCTGCTCGTCGCGGCCGCGCTCGCGGTCCCGGTGCTGGCGATCCTGGCGGCCATTGCCCTTCCCGCCTACCAGGACTACACCCTGCGCGCAAAGGTGGCCCAGGGCATCGCGGCCAACCAGCCGCTGCAGGGCCGGATCGGCGAATTCCATGCCGCCACCGGCCGCTGCCCGGAGAACGACGACGAGGGCTTCCAGGCGCCGGAGGCCTATGCCGGCGCCCAGGTGGCGGAGGTCCGCATCGGCTCGGTGCGCAAGCTCCCTTGCGAGTACGAAATCCGATTCGCGTCGGATGCGGCGCGCATCGATGGCGAGACGCTGCGCTTCAAGGGCCTGCCCGACGAAGATGGCGTGTTCGAATGGACGTGCAGCGAGGGCAGCCTCGACCACCGCTTCCGACCGCGACACTGCCGGGCCTCGTGGGACGGCCGTTGAGCCACGTCAGGGCGCCGAAGCGCCGCGCGCCACCCGGATCAACCGATCAACGAACAAGGAACACGCGATGACTCAGTGGTACTACAGCGACGATGACCGCAACCGGCAAGGCCCGGTCGATGCGTCGACACTCGCCGGGCTGCACGAGAGTGGCCAGCTGGCCGTGGATGCGCTGGTCTGGCGCGAAGGCATGGCGCAGTGGCAGCCCTGGCGCGCGATGGCGCACGAGGTCCTGGGCCCCGACGCCTCGGCGGCAGCACCGGCAGCACCGACGGTGACCGACGGCATGGACCCGTACAACAGCGCGCCGGCGCCGCTCGCCTCGCCATACGCCCCGCCCGCCTCCACGCTCACCGACCTGGGCGGCTTCCAGGCGGGCGGCGAGGTGGTGTACGCCGGGTTCTGGAAGCGCGTCGCGGCCTACATGATCGACAGCTTCGCGGTCGGCGTGGTCAGCTGGATCGTGCAGATGGTGGTCATGGCCGTGTTCTTCGGCGTCAGTGCCGGCGCCCTGGCGGGCGACTCGGCCGGGCTCCTGGCCGGCGGCGTCATGGGCATCCTGGTCGGCATGGTCATCGTGCCCCTGGCCCTGCAGGCCGTGTATTTCGCCGCATTCCATGCATCCGCCAGGCAGGCGACACTGGGCAAGATGGCGGTCGGCATCAAGGTCACCAGCGACGATGGCCACCGGATCTCCTTCGCGCGCGGCATCGGGCGCTACTTTGGCGTCATCCTCGGCTCGCTGCTGCTCTACATCGGCCTGATCATGGCGGCGTTCACCGATCGCAAGCGTGCGCTGCACGACATCATGTGCAGCACGCTGGTGGTCGACCAGTGGGCCTTCACCGACCATCCTGAACGGCAGCGCCACGAGCTGGGAACGGTGGCAACGGTGATCCTGGTGATCGGCGGCCTGCTGGTGCTTGCCTACATCGGCCTGATGGTCCTGGTCGGCTTCATGGCGGCCATGGGCAACAACTGAGCGCGGCAGCGGCGGGCCGGGCGCCAGCCCTACCCGCCTGCCCGGCGCCCCGGCGCCTTCCCGGACCTCCGAGCTTGACAGCACCCCGGTCCGCGTGATTCCACTAATAATAAGGAATACCCCCCAAGCGCCCGCGGTCTTGCCGCGGGCGTCGCCTTCTTTGCTGTATATACGTGCGGGGCAATCGCTGCCCCGTGGAGTCACCGCATGGCCAAGAACCTCCTCATCGTCGAATCGCCCGCCAAGGCCAAGACGATCAACAAGTACCTGGGCAAGGACTTCACGGTCCTGGCCTCCTATGGCCATGTCCGCGACCTCGTGCCCAAGGAGGGGGCGGTCGATCCCGACCACGATTTCGCGATGCGCTACGACCTGATCGAAAAGAACGAAAAGCACGTCGCCGCGATCGCCAAGGCCGCCAAGTCCGCCGATGCGCTCTACCTGGCGACCGACCCGGATCGCGAGGGCGAGGCGATCAGCTGGCACATCGCGGAAATCCTGCAAGAGCGCGGGCTGCTGAAGGACAAGACCCTGCAGCGGGTGGTCTTCACCGAGATCACCCCGCGCGCCATCAAGGAGGCGATGAACGAGCCGCGCGACATCTCCACGCCGATGGTCGACGCCCAGCAGGCGCGCCGGGCGCTGGACTACCTGGTCGGCTTCAACCTCTCGCCGGTGCTGTGGCGCAAGATCCAGGCCGGCCTGTCGGCCGGGCGCGTGCAGTCGCCGGCGCTGCGGATGATCGTCGAGCGCGAGGAGGAGATCGAAGCGTTCAAGGCCCGCGAGTACTGGTCGGTCGAAGCCGAGTGCAAGCACCCCAAGCAGGACTTCACGGCCCGGCTGGTCAAGCTGGACGGCAAGAAGTTCGAGCAGTTCACCCTCACCGACGGCGAGTCCGCCGAAGCCGCCCGCCAGCGGATCGTCGCGGCCGCCGGCGGCGCGCTGCAGGTCACCGACGTCACCTCCAAGGAGCGCAAGCGCCGCCCGGCGCCGCCGTTCACGACCTCCACCCTGCAGCAGGAAGCCTCGCGCAAGCTGGGTTTCACCACCAAGCGCACGATGCAGGTCGCGCAGAAACTCTATGAAGGCGTGGCCATCGGCGACGAGGGCACCGTCGGCCTGATCAGCTACATGCGTACCGACTCGGTCAACCTGTCGATGGATGCGCTGGCCGAGCTGCGCGACGTGATCGCCCGCGACTTCGGCACCGGCGCGCTGCCCGACAAGCCCAACACCTACCAGACCAAGTCCAAGAACGCGCAGGAGGCGCACGAGGCGATCCGCCCGACCTCCGCGCTGCGCACGCCGGCGCAGGTGTCGCGCTACCTCGACGACGACCAGCGCCGCCTGTACGAGCTCATCTGGAAACGCGCCGTCGCCTGCCAGATGATCCCGGCCAGGCTCAACACCGTGTCGGTCGACATGGCCGCCGGCAGCGAGCACAGTTTCCGCGTGTCGGGCACCACCGTGGTCGACCCCGGCTTCCTGGCCGTCTACGAGGAAGGCAAGGACAGCAAGGGCGCCAATGACGACGACGAGGGGCGCAAGCTGCCGGCGATGGTCCCCGGCGACCGCATCCCGCTCGACCGCATCCACGCCGACCAGCATTTCACCGAGCCGCCGCCGCGCTACTCGGAAGCCTCGCTGGTCAAGGCGCTGGAAGAGTACGGCATCGGTCGCCCCTCGACCTATGCCTCGATCATCGCCACCCTGATCTTCCGCAAGTACGTCGAACTCGAGAGCCGGCGTTTCCGCCCCACCGACGTCGGCCGCGCGGTGAGCAAGTTCCTCTCGAACCATTTCCCGCGCTACGTCGACTACGACTTCACCGCGCGGATGGAGGACGAGCTCGACGCGATCAGCCGCGGCGAGGAGGAATGGGTGCCGCTGATGGAGCGCTTCTGGGGCCCCTTCAAGCAGCTGGTCGACGAGAAAAAGGAGTCGCTGGACAAGATCGATTCGGGCAGCGTGCGCGTGCTGGGCGACGATCCGGCAAGTGGCCGCCAGGTCAGCGCGCGCATCGGCAAGTACGGCCCCCTGGTGCAGATGGGTACGGTCGAGGACGAGGAGAAGCCGAAGTTCGCCTCGCTCCAGCCCGGCCAGAGCATCTACGCCATCAGCCTGGAAGAGGCCCTGGTGCTGTTCCAGATGCCGCGCGCCCTGGGCGAATCCAATGGCGAGGCCGTCAGCGTCGGCATCGGCCGCTTCGGCCCCTTCGCCAAGCGCGGCAGCACCTATGCCTCGCTGAAGAAGGAAGACGACCCCTTCACCATCGATTTCGCCCGCGCTGTCGAGTTGATCGAGGAGAAGGAAGAGATCGCCCGCAACCGGATCATCCGGGAGTGGGAAGGCCATGACATCCAGGTGCTCAACGGCCGCTTCGGTCCGTACATCAGCGACGGCAAGATGAACGGCAAGATCCCCAAGGACCGCGAACCGGCCACGCTCAGCCTGGAGGAAGCGCTGAAGCTGCTGGAGGAAACCGGCAAGCCGGTACGCAGCCGCTTCGCCAAGAAAGCCGCCAAGAAAGCGCCGGCGAAGAAGGTGGCCAAGAAGGCGGCGGCGACCAAGGCACCGGCGAAGAAGGCCGCCAAGAAAGCAACGAAGAAGACGGCGAAGAAGACGGCGAAGAAGGCCACCAAGAAGGCCGCGAAGAAGGCCCCTGCGAAGAAGGCCGCGGGCAAGACCGCCGGCTGACCACCCCATTGCCCGGGCGAAACGCGGCCACCTCCGGGTGGCCGTTTTCGTTGACAGCGTCGATGTCCCAGTTTGTCCGCTTTGTCCGATCTTAATGTGCAGGACAGCGCAGGACATATCCGCCGGATGTAAAAGGACGAAAAAAAGACACTCAAGCCATGAACGACGGGCCGCTGTTCCGCCGGTGGGATCACAGTTCTTCCTGACATCGTTGTCTACTCTGCCCGCCGGGGGATCCGGACCGGACATCCATTCAGAGGCACACCGTCATGAAGACACACCCGCACCTGCAGTGGGGCGCGATCGCCACCTGCCTGCTCCTGGGCGCCCTGCCCCTCGGCCGCGCCGAAGCCCACGGCACCATGGTCAAACCCGTCAGCCGCATCTATGCCTGCGCCCAGGGCAACCGCGAGAACCCCGCCGACCCGGCCTGCCGCGCTGCATGGGAAGTCGCCGGCTCCCAGCTGTTCTATGACTGGATGGGCATCAACCAGGCCAATGCGAACGGCAACCACCAGGCGGTGGTGCCCGACGGCAAGCTGTGCAGCGGCAACAACCCGACCTTCCGCGGTCTCGACCTGGTGCGCAGCGACTGGCAGGCCACCGACATCGCGCCCGAGGCCAACGGTCGCTACGAGTTCCTGTTCAAGGGCACGGCGCCGCATTCGACCCGCGAATGGGTCTTCTACGTGACCCCGGAAGGCTGGAATCCGAACACCGCGCTGAAGTGGTCCGACCTGCAGGAGTTCTGCCGCATCGGCAACACCCCGCTGTCGGCCGACGGCAATTACCACCTCAGCTGCCAGCTCCCGCAGCGGAGCGGGCGCCACGTGATCTACAACACCTGGCAGCGATCGGACTCGACCGAGGCCTTCTACACCTGCATGGACGTCAAGTTCGCCGGTGGCACCACCCCGCCACCGCCGCCGCAATGGCAGGATGCCGGCGCCCTGGTCGCGCAGAACCCCCTGCCCGCCGGCACGCAGGTCTCGCTGCGCGTGTTCAACGCCGACGGCAGCGACGCCGAGCGGATCGACACTGAAATCAGCAGCGCCGCGCAGGGATCGACGACGGCCTGGCCGAAATACGTGGGCGAGCAGGTCAATGCCCGCGCGTCCTTCGCCCGGATCGGCGTGCTCGCCAACGGCAGCATCACCCCGATCGCCTCCGCGAGCGGCAACCACGTCTACCTGTCGGGCACGGGGCGTCGCCACCAGATCGACATCACCCTGCCGCAGGATCCGCCGCCGCCGGGCGACTACGACTACGTCTACCCGGACGGCATCGGCCAGTACAAGCCAGGGGAGACGGTGGTCAAGGGCAGCGACGGCAAGCTCTATGCGTGCCGACCGTTCCCCGAGGGCGGCTGGTGCAACATCAACAGCGCCGCCCACTATGCGCCCGGCACGGGATCGAACTGGCGCGACGCCTGGGTCGAGTTCTGAGCCCCGCCGCGACGGCGGGCTCGCGCACGCGGGCCGCAGCTGACAGACTGCGGGCATGAGCGACGCACCCGCCCTCGACACCGCCGTCGCCGCCCTGCGCGGCGGCGGCGTCATCGCCTACCCCACCGAGGCCGTGTGGGGCCTGGGCTGCGACCCCTTCGACGAGGCCGCGGTCACCCGCCTGTTGCGGATCAAGCAGCGTCCGGTGGACAAGGGCCTGATCCTGATCGCCGCGCGCCCGACGCAGCTCGACGGCCTGGTCGACTGGGACGCCCTGCCGGATGGCCGCCGCGACGAAGTCCTGGCCAGCTGGCCGGGCCCCAACACCTGGGTGGTCCCGGCCACCGCCCGGGTGCCCCGCTGGGTCACCGGCGCGCACGACAGCGTCGCGGTCCGCGTCAGCGCGCACCTGCACGTGGTCGCCCTGTGCCACGCCTTCGGCGCGCCGCTTGTGTCTACGAGCGCCAACCTGGCCGGGGCGCCGCCCGCGTTCCTGCACGACCAGCTCGACCCCGACCTGCTGTCCGCGGTGGACGCGGTCGCGCCGGGCGAGACCGGCGGCATGGCCGCGCCCACCGTCATCCGCGACGCCCGCGACGGCCAGTTGATCCGGGCCTGAGTTTCGCCGCATCGCCGCATGCCCGTGGGTCCGTGCGGGCGTAGGATCCGGGGACCGCCCACCGGCGCCCACAAAGGAGCAGGCACATGACGAGTCCCGTCCACCACGCGGTCCTCCTGGCATGCACGCTGGCGGTCGCGCCACTGGTCAACGCCCAGGAGGCGGCCAGCGATCCGACGGCCGCGATGAGTCCCGAACAGCAGGCGATGATGGCCGCCTGGGAAAAGGCATCCAGGCCCGGACCCGAGCACGCGCGGCTGGCGGAGCATTTCGTCGGCCGCTGGGATGCGCGCCAGACCTTGTGGATGGCGCCCGACGCGCCGCCGATGACCGCCACCGGGCAGGCGCAGACGACCGCCGAGTTCGGCGGCCGGCAGATGCGCATGGCCTATGCCGGCGAAATGATGGGCGCTCCGTTCGAGGGCGCCAGCCACACCGGCTACGACAACGTCAGCGGCGTGTACACCAGCGTGTGGATGGACAACATGTCCACCGGCACCTACACGATGACCGGGCGCTACGACGCCGCGAGCAGGACCTACACCTTCACCGGCGAGTGGCCGGACCCGATGGCGGCGGGGAAGATGCTGCCGGTGCGCGAGACCCTGCGGATCGTCGATGCCGACCATCACGTGATGGACATGTACGAAACGCATGGCGGCGAGGAACGCCACACGATGCGGATCGAGTTCAGCCGCGCCGAATAGGCGCGCGTTCATCCAGGCGCTTTCCCACCGCGACGGCAGGGCGCAAGATGGCGGCATGCGCATGACGCCCGACAACGCCCTCCGCGCGCCCCGGCTGCTTACGGCCCTGGGCCTGGCCGGCATGCTCGCGTGCGGCAGCAGCCTGGCCGGGACGGTCACCATCTACCGCTGCACCGATGCGCAGGGACAACTGAGCCTGCGCGACACGCCCTGCAAGCCCGGTGAGCGCGAACAGGTCCAGACCATGCGCCGCCCGGTCGACCCGCCTCCCGCGGCCCCCCCGGTCCCCCGCCCGGCCACGGCTCCGGCGCCCGCCCCGGGCGCACCCCAGGTCGTCTACCTGCAGCCGCCCCGGCCGATGTACGAGTGCACCACGCCCGATGGCGAGACTTACACGAGCGATACGCCGGAAGGCAATCCGCGCTGGGTTCCCTTGTGGACGCTCGGCTATCCGGTGGTGACCGGGCCCGTGCACGGCGGCGGCTACCGGGGACGCGTGGACATCGGCGGCGGCAACGTGAGGGGCCGCATCGACGTGGGCGGCGGCTTCCGCCACGGCGGCGGCCCGCCGCTGGCGACCGTCGGCTATCCCGCCGGAACCTGGATCCGCGACACCTGCAACGCCCTGCCGCAGCGCGAGGTCTGCGATCGCCTGCGCGACCGGCGCTATGCGCTGGATCGCCGCTACAACAGCGCGCTGCAAAGCGAACGCCACGCCATCGACGAAGAGCAGCGCGGCATCGACGCGCGGCTCGCCAACGACTGCCGGAACCCCTGATGCCCCGCTGTCCGATCCTCGCCACGTCCCATGGCGCGCGCGCGCGCCTCCTGCACCGCGCCACGCGGCCGCGCTTCCTGGCCGCCCTGGCCAGCGTCGTCTGCGCCGCCATGTTCGCCACCGCGCCCACGCGGGCCCAGACCACCCTGTACCGGTGCACCGATGCCGGGGGCAACCTGACCATCCAGAGCGCGCCCTGCCCGGCCGGCACCGAGGAACGCAAGCAGGTGGTCAACGACCTGCCCAGCGCGCCGCCGGTGGTGCCCCGCCCGGCCTCGACGCTGCCCGAACCGGAATGGCAGGTCGCCCAGGAACCTGCCAGCCCACCGCCCACCCCCGTGCTCGCGCCTACGGCCACGCCCGCGCCAGAACCAGCGGCGATGCCGACCCCCGGCCAGCCGATCGTCCGCGCGATCCCGCTGGAAACCCGCTCGGACGGCATCGGCGTGGGCGGTGACAGCAGCTCCGATTTCCAGTTGCTCGATTCGGGCACGCCGCTTGCCGAACGCGCACCCGTCGCGGAGGCGGACGAGGCCGCGGACGGCGAGGCCACGCCCCTGCCGCCGCTGTACGACTGTCGCACCTGGGACAACGACCGCTATTTCGGCGACCTTGCGGAGCCGCCCCCCCGCTGCGCGCCCTTGCAGACGGTCGGTATCGGCGGCAATCCGGGCATCGGCGCGGGCAGTGCCTGCGAGATGCGCGAAGACAGCTGCAGCGCCGTGCCCGAAGAGGGCCTGTGCGATGCCTGGCTGCGCCGGCTGCGCGACGAGCAGGCGAAGCTGGTGTTCGCCCGCAGCGACGATCCCGCCGCCACCCGCGCGGAGGTCGAGCGCATCGAGGGCCTGATCCGCGCCAGCCGTTGCCGATGACGGTGGACGCGCGTGGTACGGGTCAGGCAGGCCGAATTGCCGGTCGAGGCGAGGTCCGACATGGTGCGGCTGCTGGCGGACACGGGCTTCTGGTCGATGCCGTCCATCGAAGCGGAAACAACCGCGCCGCTGGCGAAGGATGGCAGCCAGGTACTGGTGGAGGCCTGCCTCGACGGTCGCTACCACCTGGTCAGCCGGATCAGTCCGGAAATCGAAGCCCTGTCGCGCGGCCTCGCGCCGCTGGCGACCCTGCTGGACGAGGAACTGGGCGGACCCGCGGGCGCGCCGGCTGCCGCCCCTGCTCAGAACCCGTAGCGCAGGAAGCCGCCGTCCACGGCGATGCACTCGCCGGTGATGTAGCCCGCGGCGGGCAGGCACAGGAAGGCCACGGCGGCGGCGACCTCCTCGGGCTCGCCGACCCGGCCGAGCGGCGTGCGCAGCAGGACCTCGTCCAGGTAGTCGGGGTCGGCCAGCTTGCCGGAGGTGCGCCGCGTGCGGATGTACCACGGCGCGACCGCGTTGACCCGCACGCCGTCTTCGGCCCATTCGACCGCCAGGTTGCGCGTCATCTGGTGCATCGCCGCCTTGCTCATGCCGTAGGGCACGCCAGTGCGCACCGCGGTGCTGCCCGACACGCTGCCGACGTTGACGATGCTCGAGGCCGCGTGCCGGATGAGCAACGGGTGCAGGTAGCGCGAGAGCTCGAAGGCCGCGAAGGTGTTGACCTCGAAGATCGCACGCCATTCGTCGTCGGCGTACTCGGTCGCCGGCTTGCTCAGGTTGCCGCCGGCGTTGTTGACCAGGATGTGCAGGCCTTCGCCGAAGTCCTCGACCCAGTCCAGCAGCTCGCGGCGCTGCTCGTCGTCGGCGACGTCGGCGGCGAACCACTCGATGTCGCTTTCCGGGAAGTCCTCGCGCAGTTCGTCGCGCACCGCATCCAGGGCATCGGCGTCGCGCGCCGCGAGCAGGACGTCGGCGCCGAAGCCCAGCAGCTCGCGGGCGATGGCCTGCCCGATCCCGGCGCTGCCGCCGGTCACCAGTGCCAGTTGTCCGTCCAGTCGCCAGCGGTTGGGGTCCATGCCTGCTCCTCGTCGCAGCGCGCCGGCAACGGCGCGCGTGTCGTCGTAGCATAGCGCCTGATCGTCGTGACCCGACCGACAGGAGGCACCCATGTCCCATCTGCACCGCATGACCGTCGCCACCGCCCTGCTTGCCGCCCTCGCGCTGGGGGCCTGCAGCAAGCCCGAGGCGCCCGACAAGGAGCAGCCGCCGGAACCGCAAGCCACCAGCGCCAGCGATGCGACCGGAATGCGCGACGCGATCCAGGCGCCCATCGAGAGGGCGAAGGCCGCCGAACAGGCCGTCCAGGACGCCTCCCAGGCCCAGGACGACGCGATCGAGGCCTCAGGCGGCTGAGGCTGCGGTGGCGAGCGCGACGCGTGCGCCGACCGGTTGAGGTTCCGTCCGGGGACCGCGCTTCAAGACGCCAGGAGCTCACCGCAGCGAGCCGCAGGATGGGTCGAGCACCGCGACACCCCTCCTGGCGCGCCCGGACACACCCATGATGGGGAGCGAGAACGAAGGCAGGGGCGAAAGGCCGGATCCCCGCGTGCACTGGGATGACGCGGTGGGCGGGGCGCGGCAGGTTTCGGGCACGCCGGGCAACGCGCGTTGCACCTGCTTCGCCGCGCCTCGTTCGCGAAGAACGCCGTCGCTCCCTGCGAACCGTCAAACACCGTCATCCCAGCGTACGCGGGGATCCAGCTCCTGATTGCCTGGGTGGGAACGCGCCGGGCGCACGACCGGCACCGCGCCGACCCGGCCAGCTTCAGCCCCATCTGGGCAGCGGATACCCCGCGAAACAAGAACGCCCCGGCATGGCCGGGGCGTCTTTCATCCTGCGCCCGCTCGCGAGCGACCGCTCAGAGCTTGCAGAAGCAGTACGCCAGCGACTTCACGGGCACGCCGGCGGTCGGGCTGGCCGAGGCTTCGAGGAAGCGCAGGTCCTGGTCGATCTGCGGGAACGCACGCGCCAGCATGTGCTCGCCCAGCCCGCTGTGGCGCAGCAGGACGCTGCCGGCGCGACCCTCGACGATACCGGTGAAGAAGCGCTCGAACGGCGTGGCCTGCTTCTCGACGTAGCGCACGGCGTAGTCGCCTTCCTCGCCCAGTTCGGCGCGCTCGGCGACGTCGGCGATGGCGGTGTCCAGGCCGCCGAAGTCGTCCACCAGGCCGCGCTCGCGGGCCTGGGCGCCGCTCCAGACGCGGCCGCGCGCGACCTGGTCGACCTGGTCGACCGACTTGCCCCGGGCCGCGGCGACGCGCCCGGTGAAGTCGCGATACCCCTTCTCGATGACCGACTGGATCACCTGGCCGACTTCCGGCGCGAGTTCGCGGGTGATATCGAAGGCGCCGGCGAAGCGCGTGGTGCCGACGCCATCGCTGCGCACGCCGATCTTCTCCAGCGCGCGCGGCACGGTCGGGATGAGCCCGAAGATGCCGATCGAACCGGTGATCGTGGACGGATCCGCGTAGATGCGATCGGCATTCATCGAGATCCAGTAGCCGCCCGATGCCGCCAGGTCGCCCATGGACACCACGACCGGCTTGCCGGCCTCCTTCAGGGCGACCACTTCGCGGCGGATCTGCTCGGAGGCGAACACCTCGCCACCGGGCGAGTCGACGCGCAGCACGACGGCCTTCACTTTCTCGTCGTCGCGGGCCTGGCGCAGCAGCGCCGAGGTCGACACGCCGCCGACGGTACCCGGCGGCTGCTCGCCGCCGCTGATCTCGCCTTCGGCGACCACGACCGCGACCTGCGGGCGCGGGTCGACGGCCTTCAGCGCGGCCTTGTCGAGGTGCGCGACATAGGTGTCAAGGTCGACCTGGCGGAACCCGCCGTCGGCATCCTCGTCGGCGACGCCGTCCTCGACCAGCATGTCGTCGAACTGCTCGCGGGTCTTGAGCCCGTCGACCAGCTTCTGCTCCAGCGCGTAGCGGGCAAGGTCGCCGTCCACGGCCTGGATGCCCACGTCCATCTGCTCCACCGCCACTGCGAGCTGCGCGGCATCGAGCTTGCGTGCCTTGGCAACGTCGGCCAGGTAGCGGTTCCAGAGGTCGTTCATCCAGAACAGGTCGGCCTCCTTGGCTTCGGGGGAGGCCGCGTCCAGCACGTAGGGCTCGGCAGCGGACTTGTATTCGCCGACCTTGAACAGGTGCACGTCGACACCGAGCTTGTCCTGCAACAGCTCGCGGTAATAGGTGCGGTAGCGGCCAAGGCCCTCGAGCATCATGCCGCCCATCGGATCGAGGTACAGGGCATTGGCTTCCGCCGCGAGCTGGTACTGGCCCTGGCCCATGGCTTCGCTGAAGGCGAGCACCGGCTTGCCGCTCTCGCGGAGCCGGGCGACGGCGCGCGCGAGCTCGCGACGCGAGGCCATGCCACCGCCCTGCAGCCCGTCCAGGCGCAGGACGACACGCTCGATATGGGCGTCGTCGGCCGCCGCGTCCAGCGCGCGAAGGAGGTCGCGCAGCTGCACTTCGGCTCCCTGCTGGCCCATGGACTTGCCGATGGCGCGCGTGACCGGGTCGGAACTGAACTGCTCGACCAGGTTGCCCTCGGGCGCGATCACCAGCGTGCTGCGCTCGAGCAGCGGGACCGCCCGCTCGCCACTGCCCAGGGCCACCAGCAGGATCAGCAGCAGGCCGAAGAACAGGATGTTGAAGATCAGCCGGCGGGTGAAGTTCATGGCGTCCCAGAGGCCCACGAAGACGCGGGCGACGGGATTGCGTTGGACGGTCGAATTCATGGCATCACGGTGTCTGAGTCAGGCGCCCAGCCTACCCGAGGCCACGGTCGACGGCATCCGCCGAACGTCACCCGCACTGCCGTCCGGGCGCGCCCTCAGGTGCCGCCCGGCAGCAGCCGGTGCGGCTGGCTGGCGCGCATGAAGCGCACCGCCAGCAGCACCGACGCGACGGAAAGCCCGCCGATCAGGCCGATCCACATCCCCTTGGGCCCCCAGCCCAGGCCCAGTCCCAGCCCGGCGCCCAGTGGCATGCCGATGCCCCAGTAGGCAATGGCGGCGAGGATCATCGGCACCCGCGTGTCCTTGAGGCCGCGCAGCGCGCCGGCCGAGAGCACCTGGATGCCATCGGGGAACTGGAAGGCGGCGGCGTACAGCAGCAGGCTGGCTGCCAGCGAGGCCACTGCCGCGTCGGCAGTGTAGAAGCCCACCACCACCTCGTTTCCCGCCAGCAGGACGATGGCCGACAGCAGCTGGGTGCCCAGCATGATCGCGTAACCGGCGAAGGCGGCGCGGCGCACGCCGAAGGCATCGCCGCGGCCGAGTGCGTGGCCGACGCGTACGGTGGTGGCCTCGGCCAGGCCCATGGGCACCATGAAGCACAGCGCGGCGACGTTGATCGCGATCTGGTGCGCGGCAGCCGGCAGTTCGCCCAGGCGACCGATCAGCAGCGCGGTGGCGATGAACAGGCCGCCCTCCATCGCGACGGTCACGCCGATCGGCAAGCCGGTCGCGAGCAGGCCACGGATGACCGGCCAGCGCGGGCCGTCGAAGCGCTCGAACAGGCGCAGGCTGGCGAAACGCGGCGAACGGCGCAGGTACACGGCGAAGCCGATCGCCTGCGCCCACATCATCGCCGCCGATGCAAGCCCAAGGCCACCGGCACCCAGCTCGGGCAGGCCGAACGCACCATAGGTGAAGGCATAGCCCATCGGCACCAGCAGCAGCAGGCCGCCGAAACCGAACAGCATGGTCGGCAGGGTCCAGTGCAGGCCGTCGCACAGGTAGCGCATGCACAGGTACATCGTCAGTGCCGGCACGCCCCAACGGATCCCGTCGAGGAACGCCTCGGCACCGGGCCGGATCTCCGGTGCGATGCCCATCGGGGCGAGCGCGAGGGTCGCCAGGCTCATGAAGGCGAACAACAGCAGCCCCAGCCCCGCCGACAGCCACAGGGCCTGGCGGAACAGGGCGCCGATCTCGCCGCGGCGACCGCGGCCGTCGAGTTGCGAGACCGCCGCCGGCAGCGCCATCAGGGTGCCCATCGGGATCATCACCGGCAGCCAGAACAACGCCGTGCCCACCGAGACCGAGGCCAGGGTATCGGTGCCGTGGTGGCCGGCGATGACGCTGTCGACGAAGCCGATCAGGCCGGTGGCAAGGTGGCCGAGCACCAGGGGCGCGGCGAGAATGGCGGAGGCGCGCACTTCGCGGCGGAAGCGCGGACGCGGGGAGACCTGGGAAGACATGCGGGGCACCGTCGGGCGACTTCGGCCGGCAGCGATCAGGCGTCGCGCGCTGGCGCCGGGTCACGGCAGCCCGTTATCTTAGCGGCAGGTTCCTGAACACGCGCGTTGACGCTTCCCGATCGCCATGACCGACACACCCGCGGCAAGCCCCGGCAACGGAGCGCCCGAGACCACGACGCACGGCCACTGCGAGAACTGCGACGCCGTCCTGCACGGGCACTACTGCCATGACTGTGGGCAGTCCACGCACAGCCCCGTGCGCCACGTCGGCCATGCCATCGAAGAGGTTTTCGAGTCGTTCTGGCACCTCGATGGCCGCGTGTTCCGGACCCTGCGCGACCTGATGGTGCCCGGCCGTGCGGCGATGGAATACCTGGCCGGCCATCGCGCGCGCTACATCCCGCCGCTGCGCATGTTCGTCATCCTCAGCGTGCTGACCTTCTTCATCGGCCGGCTCATGATCCACATCGACGACGCGCCGGTGGTCATCGACGCCGGCAAGGAGTCGGTCGCGCTGGCGAAACTGGAGACCGTCGAGGCGGTGGAGCAGCGCCGCGACGAGATGCTCGCCGAGATCCGCAAGGCGCGCGAGGAGGCCGCCGCGGACGGCGCCGCGCTACCGGGCGTCGACGTCGCCCTGATCACCGCCGAGACCCGTATCCGCGGCGAGGCGGCCAACCGCATCGGCCAGTTGCAGCGCGCGGAACGTCGCGCAAGGGCGAAGGCGGGCGCCGCCGGCGACGAGCCGCCCGCGGAAGCCGACGCGCCGAATGGGGCGGGATCCGCGACGAGGCCTGCCGCCGATCCGGCGCCCCCGGCGGACGATGCAGCCGCCACGGCGACCTCCGATGCCAGCGCGACGGAAGACGCCGATGCCGGCGAAGGCAACGAGTTCGACGGCCCGCTGTTCACCTCCGACTCCGAAGCCTGGAAGGTCGACGAGGACACGGTCAACATCAAGAGCCTGCCGGCGCCGGCCAATGCCTGGCTGAACCAGAAGCTGGCGCGCATGGTCGCGAACTTCGAGCGCCTCGACGGACGCCCGGACCTGTACCTGCAAGCGTTCCTGGGTTCGGTGCCGTCCGCGCTGTTCGTGCTCGTGCCGTTGTTCGCGCTGTTGCTGAAGGTCGCCTACCTGTTCAAGCGCCGCCTTTACCTGGAACACCTGGCGATCGCGCTCTACAGCCATTGCTTCCTGCTGGTCAGCCTGACGGTGATGTTCCTGCTGATCGGACTGGGCGACGCGGTCGCGACCTCACTGCCGTGGCTGTCCGGGCTCACCGGCGTCGCCTGGGTCCTGATCCTGATGTGGATGCCGCTCTACCTGCTGCTGATGCAGAAACGGGTCTACGGCCAGGGCTGGCCGATGACGCTGCTCAAGTACCTGGTGGTCGGGTCGATCTATTTCTGGATGCTGACCCTGACGGCGACCTTCATGTTCCTGGCAACCATGGCGAACACGGTATGAGCGGCAACGTGGTCTACGAAGTCAACCTGGACGTCGAGGCGGCGATCATCGAGGACTACCGTGCGTGGCTGGACGCGCACGTGGGAGATGTCTGCCGGCTGCCCGGCTTCATCGATGCCGACCTCTACGAAGTCATCGACCCGGCCAGCGAGCCCGGTCGCGTCGCGCTGTGCGTGCAGTACCGCATGCGCGACGCGGCGGCGTTCCAGAGCTACCTGGCCGAGCACGCCCCGCGCATGCGCGAGGAGGGCGAGAAGCGTTTCGGCGGCCGCTACGCGGCCCGCCGTCGCGTGCTGGTGCACCTGGCCCGGGAGGATTGCGACCGCTGAGGCGGGACGGCCGCCTCAGCGATCGAGCTGTTCCCAGAGCCACGACTGGCGCCGGTCGGCGGGCGTGGCGATCAGTTCGCGCCGCAACGCGTCGCGGTCCTGCGGCGGGGTGCGCTGGACCAGCACGTACAGCTGCGCGCGCTGCGCGGCTGTCATCGCCGCCAGCACCTCGAGCAACGGCGCGCGCTGGTCGCCGGGAACCTGCGCCAGCAGGCCATGCAGGCGCCAGTGGTCCGCCCCGAGCACCGGACCCAGCAGCCAGCCCCGCTGCACGCTCGTGTCCAGGGCCTGGAAGCGCGCACGCAGGGCCTCGCGCTCGTTGACGGGACGGGCGGCGAACTCGCGCGACATGCCGCCGACCTGCTCGCGCTGCATTGGCGGCAGGGCGCGCCAGGCCTGCCAGGCCTCGCGCCGCCGGCCACGCTCGAGCGGCGGCAGGGCGTCCCAGCGCGCGGCGCGTTCGGCGAAGGCCGCACGCGCTTCGGGTGTCCAGGATTGCCAGCGCTCGACTCGCGCCTGCAGGACGGCCCGCTGCGCCGGCGGCAGGGTCTCGAGCAGGACTTCCACGCCTTCGGGCAACGCCGCCCCGGCGTCAGCGGCCCGCGCCATCGGCG
>NZ_VICE01000051.1 GCF_006546775.1 Marilutibacter aestuarii | reverse complement strand
GCGGCGTCCGCGGTGTCGGTGGCCGGCGCGGCGTCGGCCACGGCAGGCGCCGGAGCGGCGGTGTCGGCATCGGGCTGCGCATTGCAGGCGGCGAGGATCGGCAGCAGCAGCGCGCTGGCGAGCGCGGTGGTGAGGACACGTTGCATCGGCGGGTCTCCAGTGGATGGGGCGCCCAGCCTACCCCAGCGGGCCGGCGATCGCGCGTGCGGGGCCATCTCCCCGCTCAGGCGGTCGCGTCCAGGTGCTGGCCGTATTCCAGGGCCTGCGCGTGCAGCCATTCGCGGAACGCCAGCAGGCCGGCGTGGTCGGCCGATCGCTGCGGATAGACGAGGAAGTGGGCGTAGTTGGTGCGCATGCGCTCGTTGCTCAGGCGTACCAGCTGGCCGGACTCGATCAGCAGGCGGGCGCGGGTCAGGCGGCCGAGGCTGACGCCCACGCCGCTGGCCGCGGCCCGCAATAGGCTCTCGGTGTCGTCGAAATTGGCGGCGTAGCGCTTGGGCGCGCTGCCGCCGAACTCGGCGAACCAGGCCAGCCACTGTTCGTGGCCGTCGTCGGGTTCGCCCAGCAACGGCCAGCTGCCCAGTTCGGCCAACCGCGGCGTGCCGAGCCGTGCCACCAGTTCCGGACTGGCGACCGGCGCGACCCATTCGTCGAACAGGTGTTCGCTGACCAGGCCGGTCCAGTGGCCCTTGCCGATGCGCATCGCTGCGTCGACGTTGCGGTCGCGTTCGAAGTCCACCACCACCGTGGTGGACTGCAGGTTGATCTGCACCTTGGGGTGGGCGGCCAGGAAATCGCCCAGGCGCGGGACGAGCCAGGCCGAGGCCACCGAGGGCGTCACGCTGATCGTGAGCACCTCGTCGTGGCGCGGGCCATAGGGTCGCAACGCCTGCTCCAGCGCCTCCAGGTGCGGCGCCACCCGTGACATCAGGTGCTGGCCGTCCGCGGTCAGGCGCACGCCGCGCGAGCTGCGCTCGAACAGGCGACGGTCCAGGCGCTCCTCCAGGCTGCGGATCTGGTGGCTCAGGGCACTCACCGTCAGATGCATCGACTCCGCGGCCCGGGTCAGGTTGCCGGCACGTGCGGCGGCGGCGAAACCCAGCAGGGCATGCATCGGGGGGCGGGCCATGGCGGTCTCCAGACTTGAACCAAATTCAAGGTGAGCTTGCGTAAATGTCGCTTTTTACTGAAACACAGCCGGACTATCTTGCACTCCACCCCACGAGGCTGTCCACGAAGGACGGCTGCACACACAGGAGTCCCGCCATGAATCTCTACAAAGGTCTGCTGTTCCTGCACGGGCACGTCATCGATCCCGCGATCCTCGACGACGTGGCGCCGCAGGCCCCTGCCAGGGGTGCGGACATGCCGGCGCGCGCGATCGAAAGCGCCCCCCGGACGCGCGGCGCGCGCGCACCGCACCCCGCCGCGGTGGTGCCGGCGGTAACGCCGGGCGACTGCTGCGCCTGAGCGGAAGGCCCCCCCCCCGCCGCCGCGCGATCAGCGTGGCGCCGGGGCATGGCCCGGGCCGAAGTCCAGCACCGTGGTGGTCCCGTGGCCATGGTCGGAGGCGATGTCCAGGCGCCAGTCCAGGTGCTCGCACAGGCGCGCGATCAGGGCCAGTCCGATGCCGCCGCCGTCGCTGCCGCCGCCCTCGCGGGCCAGCCGCGCGTAGATCGCGCTGATCTCCTCCGGCGACATGCCATGGCCCGGGTCCTCGATGACCACGCGGGCCGGATGCTCCAGCCGCACCCTGACGCGCCCCCGGTCGCTGTTCTCGATGGCATTGCGCAACAGGTTGCCGACGGCGGCCTGCACGATCGGCAACGGGGCCATCAGCGTGGCGGGGGCAAGCACGTCGACATCGATCGCCAGGTCCTTGCCCTCGGCCAGGTGGCGATGCTGGTCGACGATCTCCGGCAGCAGGGCGTCCAGGCGGATCGCCACGGAGGCGTCGGCGAGCCGCGCGGGATCCTTGGCCAGCACCAGCAGCAGCGACACCAGCTGCTCGACTTCGCGCGCGGTCCGCTGGATCCGCTCGAGCTGGACGCGCGCGGCTTCGGGCAGGCCGGGTTCGCGCGCGGCGAGGGTAGCGGCGCCGGCGATCACCGCGATCGGCGTGCGCAGCTCGTGGCTGGCCTGGTTGATGAAGCCGCGCTCCCGGTCGACGAAGCGGTCGTTGCGATCGATGAACTGGTTGAAGGCGTCGGCGATCACCGCGACCTCGCGACTGGCGCGCGTCGGCACGGGCACGCGGCGATCGGCGCGGTCGGGCTGGATGGCGGCGATGCGCCCGGCGATCGCATCGAGCGGTCGCATCAGGCGCGCCACGATCCAGCCGATCGCGAGCGTGGCCAGCATCAGCGTGGTCAATGCAGCGGCGATGATCACCGCGGCCAGCTCGTGCTCGCGGGCCTCCAGTGGCTCGGCGTCCAGTGCCAGCATGACCGGCCGGCCGTCGATCTCGCGCACCAGCAGCACGGTGTCGCGACCGTCGACGAGGATGTCGTCGTGCAGGCCGGGCCCATAGCCGGTCAGCGCGGGCGGGATCGGCGCGCCGCCGGGGCCGCCGTAGAGCGCGATGTTGTCCGAATCCACCCAGCGGTAGCCGGGCTCTTCGCGCTGGCGCTCGAGCAGGTGGTCCAGTTCGCCGTCGAGCAGGGTCTTCCAGACGATCCGTTCCACGTACTCGTTGACGACCAGGCCCTGGAAGACCACCGCCACCGACAGCAGCGCCATCGCCCCGACGACCGCCAGCAGGATCCGGTTGCGCAGGCTCGAGCGGCGCGGGCTCGCCGGGGGCGGTTCAGTCGCCATCGGCATTCCCCGGTGAAGGGTCCGGCGGCGCGATCCGATAGCCGACCCGAGGCAGGGTCTGGATCAGCTTGGCCGCGAAAGGACCGTCGATGCTGCGGCGCAACTCGTAGACGTGCGAGCGCAACATGTCGCCATCGGGCGGCTCGTCGCCCCAGAGGGCGTGCTCGAGTCGTTCGCGCGACACCGCCGCCGGGCTGGCCTCCATCAATACCGAGAGCAGCTTGCGGCCGGCGGGATAGAGGTGAAGCACCCGGTCCTGGCGCGTCGCCTCCAGGGTGTCCAGGTCCAGGCGCAGGTCGGCGACCTCGAGCATCCGGCGTCGCCCGCGGCCTCGCGCACGCTGCACCAGCGCCTCCAGCCGGATCTCCAGTTCGGCCAGGTCGAAGGGCTTGGTGAGGTAGTCATCGGCGCCGGCGCGGAAGCCGCGGATCTTGTCGGGCAATTCGTCCCGCGCGGTGAGCATCAGCACCGGCACGTCGCGCCCCGCCTCGCGCAGCGCCGCCACCACGGCCGGGCCCTCCATCCTGGGCAGCATCCAGTCGAGGACGATCGCGTCGAATGCCTGGGTGACCGCCAGGTGCAGGCCGGTGATCCCGTCGGGGGCCGCATCGAGCTGGTGGCCGCGGGCCTCAAAGTACTCGAAGAGGTTGGCCATCAGGTTCCGGTTGTCTTCCACCACCAGCAGGCGCATCGGCATGTTCCGTGTTCGCGCGGCGCCGGGATCGTTCCCGGCACGAGAGGGATTGTGGGCCGAACGGCGGCCCGCCGCGACCAGGATTCCAGCCTCTGCCGCGCGCTGTCGGAAAAGTGTCGGAACGCCGCGCGGATAACGAACGATGAATCCGGTTCCGACCTTTGTCCGACACCGCGCCGCCGACCATGCCCGCGCCTTCCGAATCCCGTCACCCGACCGGCGCATGACTCCCGAAACCCGCATGGCCCAGGCCTTCCCCGAGCACGTCCGCCTCGACCCGGCGGTGAACGCCCGACCGCTTGTCGCGCGCGCTGCGCCCGCATGGGCACCCAACGCCGACTTCTTGCGCCGGCACGCGCTCTGGCCCCTGCTGGGGTTCGCCGTGCTGGCCACGCTGGCGATGGCCGGGCAGGGCGACGCCTGGATCGCCGACCGCCTCTATGCGTGGGAAGGCCACCGTTGGGTGCTGCGCGATGCCTGGGCCACCGAGCACCTGATCCACCGGGGCGGCCGCGATTTCAGCGCGCTGGCCTGGCTGATGGTGCTCGCGGGCTGGGCAGTGGCCTGCCTGCGACCGGGGGCGGCGTCGCTGCGCCGGCCGTTGGCCTACCTGCTGGTGGCCACGCTGGCGTCGACCCTGACGGTGGCCCTGCTCAAGAATGCCACCGCCATGGACTGCCCGTGGGACCTGGCCCGGTACGGCGGCCACCTGCCCGCGGTGGGTCTGTTCGAGCTGCGCCCGGCCGGCATGCCGGCGACCGCCTGCTTCCCGGCTGGCCATGCCAGCGCCGGTTATGCCTGGGTCGCGAGCTACTTCTTCCTGCGCGTGGTGCAGCCGCGCATGCGCCATTGGGGCCTGGCCTTCGGCCTGGGGCTGGGCCTGGTCTTCGGCGTGGCGCAACAGCTGCGCGGCGCGCACTTCGTTTCGCACGACGTGTGGACCGCGGCGATCTGCTGGTTCGTGGCGCTGGGCGCCTACCTGCTGTCCTGGCCATCCGCGGCCACGACGCGCGGAGCGCTGCGATGAATGCCATCGCTTCGAGGGTGACCGCCGGCGGACGCCCGCACGCGATGCCGCGACCGCGATGGCAGTGGCCGGTGCTGGGCAGCGAACAGCTCGCGCTGGTCGCCAGCCTGTACTTCGCCGCGGCCTGCAACACCACGTTCTTCGGCGCGGTGATCCAACGCGGTGGCCTGCACGGGGCCCAGGGCTGGTGGACCGCCGTCGCCCTGTTCGTCGCGATCGCGGCCCTGCATTTCCTGCTGCTGTGCGTGCTGTTCACGCGCTGGACCGCGAAACCGGTGTTGGTGGCCCTGCTGCTGACCAGCGCCCTGGCGGTGCACTTCATGCGCGATTACACGGTGTACTTCGACACCGACATGATCCGCAACATCCTCCACACCGATCCGGACGAGGCGGGTGAGCTGGTCAATGCAGGCCTGTTGCCGTCACTCCTGCTGCTGGGCGTACTGCCGTCGATGCTGGCGGTACGGGTGCGCCTGCGCCGGCGCACCTGGCGACGGGCGGCGTGGATCCGCGCGCTCAGCATGGCGCTGGCCCTGGGGGTGGCGTCGCTGGCGATCCTCTCGTCCTTCCAGTCGGTCTCCTCGCTGATGCGCAACCATCGCGAGCTGCGCCACCTGGTCACGCCGGGCAACTACCTGGTGTCGGCGCTGCGCGTGGCCACCGAGCACCCGTCGCGGCCGAAGGGGCCGCGTGAACCGGTCGGCCTGCAGGCACGGGTCGTCGGCCGGCCCGCCGGCACGCGGCCACGCGTGCTGGTGCTGGTGGTCGGCGAGACCCTTCGTGCGCAGAACTGGGGACTCAACGGCTATGCCCGCGATACCACGCCCGCGCTGCGCCGCATCGACCCGGTGAACTTCACGGATGTCACCGCCTGCGGCTCGAACACCGACGTCTCCCTGCCTTGCATGTTCTCCGACGTCGGCCGGGCAAACTACGACAAGCAGCGGATCCAGTCGCGCGAGTCCCTGCTAGACGTCCTCGACCATGCCGGCGTCGCGACGCGCTGGATCGACAACCAGAGCGGTTGCAAGCACGTGTGCGACGGCATCGCCCACCTGTCGGTCTCGCATGCGCAGGACCCGGTCCTGTGCAGCGGGGATCGTTGCCTGGACGGCATCCTGGTCGATGCGTTGTCCCGCACGCTCGATGAAACGGCGGGTGACCGCGTGATCGTCCTGCACATGCTCGGCAACCACGGGCCGGCCTATTTCAACCGTTATCCGCACGACGCGCGGGCTTACCTGCCGGAATGCCGCAGCGCGGAACTCGCGCACTGCAGCCGGGAGGAGATCGTCAACGCCTACGACAATGCCGTGCGCTACACCGACAGCGTGCTCGCGCGGCTGGTCGCGACGCTTCAGGCCGACGCCGGCGTCGACAGCGCACTGGTATATGTGTCCGACCATGGCGAGTCGCTGGGCGAGGACGGGGTCTACCTGCATGGCCTGCCGTACGCGATCGCCCCGGACACCCAGGTCCGCGTGCCCATGGTCATGTGGTTCTCGCCGGGCATGCAGGCCAGCCGGGGCCTGGACCTGCAGTGCCTGCGCGAGGTCGCCAGGCGTCCGGCCAGCCACGACAACCTCTTCAGCTCGGTGCTCGGCCTGATGCAGGTCCAGGCCCCGGAATATCGACCGGGCCTGGACCTGTTCCGGCCCTGCCTGCCCGCGACCGGCGCCTGAGGCCGTCACCGGACGCGCGCCGATGGCGCGCGCGGTACCGCCGCGCCCCCGGAATGGTTAGGATTCCCGTGGAGTCGTCCCCCCGGCCCGCCGCGCGGGCGGGGACGACACGACTGCCTTGGGGAAGCACATGTCGCAAAGAGTCCTGATCATCCTGTTGTCGCTGACGCTCGGCCTGGTCAGCGGCGCCTTCGGCTGGTCGCTGATCGTCGGCAAGCGCCATGCGCAGGCCGTGGAAGCCGCGCGCGAGGAGGCACGCGAGGCTGGCCTCGAGGAAGGCCGCGCCGCCGCCGAGAAAGCCCTCGAAGCGGAGCTCGCCGCGCTCAAGCCGGTGGTCTTCAACGAGGCGCCGGAAGCCGAGAACAAGCCCGGTGGGGTCGAGTTCGAATACGAGTACGTCGACGCCAGGAGCGAGGCGCTCAAGCCCTTCCAGCAGATGGCGGTCGACGGCGACATGCTCCACCACCAGCCCGAGGTCCAGGCCATCGACGGCATGTTCATGCTGCCGCGGCCGATCAAGTACATCACCGCCGAGTGCGGCGAGGTCAACGCCTTCTACTCGGCCGAGCGCGGTGAAGTGGTCATGTGCTACGAAACCATGCAGGTCCTGCTGCAGCGTGGCGAGGAGCTGGCCGCGGGCAACGAGCTGGACGAGGGGTTCGCGCGCCGCTACCTCGACGCCAACGTGCGCTTCATCCTGCTGCACGAAACCGGCCATGCCTTGATCTCGATGCTGGAGATCCCGATCACGGGGCGCGAGGAAGACGCGGTCGACCAGCTGGCGACCACCCTGATGCTGCGTTTCGCCGGCATCAACGAGTCCACCAGCGTGGTCGCCGAGAACCTGCGCATGGCCTCGAACTGGTTCCTGGCGCGCAGTTCCGGGAAGTACAACCTGGACGTATACGCCGACCAGCACGCCCTGGGCGAGCAGCGCTATTTCAACCTGCAGTGCATGCTCTATGGCAGCGACCCGGCGCGGTACCTCGACATCGTCACCAGCGGCGACCTGCCCGAAGCCCGGGCCAAGGGCTGCCCGGAGGAGTCGCGACGGGTCAGCCGGGCGTGGCTGCGGCTGTTGCTGCCGTATGTCGCGCCGAAGTACCAGATGAGCGAAGAGAAGGCCGAGCGCCTGTTCGAGGAGCGCGCCCGCGAGCGCGAGCGCAACGCCGACATGCCTTACGTCCGCTGATCCCGGCCCCGCGTCGCGGGTCTCGCCGAGGCCGGGTCCGTCCCGGCCTTTTTCGTGGGCGCGACGGCGCCTGGACGATGCATTGCCGAAGCCGCGGCTGGATTGTTAAACTAAGAATCATTCTCAGTTGCTGCCGGATTGTCTTCCCGTGGGAAGGCATGTCCCGCCGCACGTGACCCATGGACAGGGTCGGCCCCTTCCGTCCTTCCAGAGGTACCCGATGTCCATCGGCCGTCTTCCCGCCCGTCCCGCCCGCCCGTCCCTCGTCCTGCGCATGGGCACGCTCGCCGGTGCGCTGCTGCTCGCGCTGCCGTGCTTCGCACAGGCCGCGCAGGCCCCGGACACCGCGGACGCCACCGACCTGGACACGGTCGAGGTCCGCGCCCCGATCGCGCGCAGCAGCGACACCGCGACCAAGACCGACACCCCGATCCGCGAGATCCCGCAGTCGATCTCGGTGGTCACCAGCGAGCAGATGCGCGAACGCGCCATCCACGGCGTCGAGGAGGCGGTGTGGTTCGTCGCCGGCGCCCAGGGCGGTGGCTACGGCAACGACTCGCGCAGCGACTGGTTGCTGGTGCGCGGCTTCACCCCGGCCCGCTACCTCGACGGCCTGGCCCTGGCCGACGGCTCGGGCACCGGCATCACCCGGATCGAGCCGTACGCACTCGAGCGCGTGGAGGTGCTGAAGGGCCCCTCGTCGGTGTCCTACGGTGCGATGCCGCCCGGCGGCATGGTCAACTACGTCAGCAAGCGGCCCACCGAGGACGCCCTGCGCGAGATCGAGGCCCAGGTCGGCAGCTTCGGCCTGCGCCAGGCCGCCGCCGACGTCGGCGGCCCCCTGGGCGAGGACGGCACCTGGCGCTATCGCCTGACCGCGCTGGCGCGCAACAGCGACGATCCGGTCGACTACATCTTCGACGACCGCTACTACTTCGCGCCTGCGTTGACCTGGCAGCCCGACGCCGCCAACGCGCTGACCGTGCTGGCTTCGTACCAGAAGGCCGAGACCATGTCCGGCGCCGGCTTCCTGCCGGCCGAGGGCACGCTGCTGCCCAACCCGAACGGCAAGATCCCGTTGAACCGTTTCACCGGCGAGCCCGGCGAGAACGACTACGACAAGACGCGCAGCGCCCTGGGCTACGAGTTCCGCCACGACTTCGACCAGGACACCCGCTTCCAGCAGAGCGTGCGCTACGCCCGCACCGAGGTCGAGACCGGCGCCTCGGTCGGCCCGTTCGGCTTCACCGGCGACCAGCGCACCCTGCTGCGCTACCTGTTCCCGACCGAGGAGCGTTCCGACACCCTCGGCATCGACAACCACCTGCAGTTCGCCTTCGACACCGGGCGCGCGCGCCATGTCGTGCTGGCGGGGATCGACTGGCGCCGCGGCGAGAACGACTACGCGTCGGCCTTCAGTTTCGCCGCGCCGCCGCTGGACGTGTTCGACCCGGTCTACGGCGGCCCGGTGACCCGGCCCGACTACACCAGCCGCACCGTGCAGACGCAAAGCCAGCTGGGCGCCTACGTGCAGGACCAGGTGCGCCTGGACCGCTGGGTATTCACCCTGGGCGGCCGCCAGGACTGGGTCGGCACGGACACCGAGGACCGCATCAACGGCGGCCGCGCGCACCAGAGCGACGAGAAGTTCAGCGGCCGCGTCGGCGTGAACTACCTCTTCGACAGTGGCTGGGCACCGTACGCGGGCTACTCGCAATCCTTCCAGCCGACCGTCGGCACCGACTTCGACGGCAATGCCTTCGTCCCGACCACGGGCGAGCAGGTCGAGGTGGGCCTCAAGTTCCAGCCGGCCAACGGCCGCCTGCTGGCGACGCTGTCGGCCTACGAACTGCGGCAGCAGAACACCCTCGTCGTCGACCCCAACAACACCCTGTTCCAGATCCAGCAGGGCGAGGTCACCGTGCGCGGCGCCGAGCTGGAAGGGCGCTGGAACGCAGGCAACGGCCTGAGCCTGTTCGGCGCGTACGCCTACATCGACTCGGAAGTCACCGAAACCACCGACCCGCTGTCGCTGGGCGCCGAGATCCCGTTGCAGCCGCGGCACGCGGCGTCGCTGGGCGCGGACTACACCATTGCCTACGGCGTGCTGGCCGGCCTCGGCTTCGGCGGTGGCGTGCGCTACACCGGCGAGCACTTCGGCGACGCCTACAACCAGTGGCAGACGCCGTCGTACACCCTGTTCGACGCCGCGGTGCACTACGACATCGGCCGCTGGCGCCTGCAGCTCAACGCCAGCAACCTGACCGACAAGGAATACATCAGCGTCTGCAACAGCGCCGCGTGGTGCTACTACGGCTACCCGCGGATGCTGACCGCCACCGCGCGCTTGCGCTGGTGACGCCGCCCGGGTCGCGGACGATCGCATGAGCGTGCTCCTTCCCATCGCCACCGGCCTGCTGGCCTGGACCTCCGCGCTGGCGCTGTATGCGGGCAGCGGGCATTGCCGCTGGCCGCGCCTGCGCCTGC
>NZ_VICE01000050.1 GCF_006546775.1 Marilutibacter aestuarii | reverse complement strand
TCGCGTCGAGCAGGCGCTGGCGGCATCCGGGCGCGCATGCCTGGCAGGCATCGACGTCGACCAGGCCACGCTCGATCGCCATGTCCAGGTCGTCGACGGCCAGGGCCGCGCTGACCGCGTGCGCGCGCTGCCCGGGGGGCGCCGCGCAACCGCAAGGGCAGGGCGCGCCGGACATCAGCGACCGGAGAAGGCGGGCTTGCGGCGCTCGATGAAGGCTGTCGTGCCTTCCCGCATGTCCTCGGTGGCGAACATCAGGCCGAACTGCGCGGTCTCGTATTCCAGCGCCTCTTCGATGCCGCACGCGCCTCCGACGTTCAGGCAGTCGATCACGCCGCGCATCGCCAGCGGCGCCGAGGCAGCGAGCTGGGCGGCGAGCTTGAGCGTCTCGGCCTCCAGGTCCGCGGCCGGGACGACGCGATTGACGATACCCAGTGCGAGCGCGCGCTGGGCGTCGATCGGGGCGCCGAGCAGGCACAATTCCATCGCCGCCGCGCGACCGGCCAGCCGGAGCAGGCGCTGGGTGCCGCCGAAGCCGGGGATGAGGCCGAGGTTGATCTCGGGCTGACCGACCTTGGCGCTGTCGGCGGCGATGCGCAGGTGGCAGCACATCGCCAGCTCCAGGCCGCCGCCGAGCGCGAAGCCGTTGATCATCGCGATGACCGGCTTGGGCATCTTTTCCACGCGGCGCATCATGCGCTGGCCGCGCAGGGAGAAGTCCCGGCCCTGCACGGGGGTCAGGCTGTTCATTTCGGCGATGTCCGCGCCGGCCACGAAGGCCTTCGGTCCCGCTCCGGTCAGGACGATGGCGCGCACGCCCTCGTCGCCGGCCGCTTCGGCGAACGCGGTGTCCAGCGCATCGAGGGTGGCGGCGTTGAGCGCGTTCAGCTTGTCGGGACGGTTGACGGTGATCTGCAGGACCGCGTCGTGGCGGGTCTTCAACAGCAGCGATTCAGGCATGTGAACGGGTGTCCTTGTCGAAAGGGATGGCGGAATCGACGCGCCAGCGCGCCACGGCGGGCGCTGCGTGGCATTGCCCCGCGGGAACTCGCCGCGGCGCGCGCGGTCGGAGTACGCGGTGTCAGTGGCAGTTAAGCCAGTGCGCCGCTATCCTAGCGCGTCCGATCAGGCCTGCACGACTGGCGGATCCCATGAGCGGTACCCCTGCGATCGAAATCGAAGTCATCCGCCCCGTCGCGGGATCCCGTGCCACAAACCGGAGGTTTTACCGAATGAAGTTGCGTTTTCTCGCGGTCGCCGTGACCGCCCTGGTGCTGACCGTCGGCAATGCCGCCGCTCAGGACACATCGTCTGAGAAAGGCAAGCTGAGCTACGCGCTGGGCTACGACCTGGGTCGTAACGCGATCGAAAGCGGTGAAGCCGTCGATCTCAATACCGTCATCAAGGGCCTGCAGGACGGCTACGCCAAGAGCGCGCCGGCGGTGCCGGTGGAGCAACTGCGCAGCGCGGTGCAGAACATGCAGCAGCGCCAGCAGGCCAAGGCCAAGGCCGAGTGGGACCAGGCCGCCGCCACGAACAAGGCCAAGAGCGATACCTTCCTGGCCCAGAACAAGGCCAAGTCGGGCGTCAAGACCCTGCCCAGCGGCATCCAGTACCGCGTGATGGAAACCGGCAACGGTGCCAAGCCGACCCAGGCGAGCACCGTGGAACTGCAGGTCGCCGGTCCGTACGCGTGGGGCGAGCGCCCGTCGCCGGCGCGCCCGGCCCAGAGCATCCCGGCGATGAAGCTCAGTGAGATCGAGATGCCGGCCATGCGCGAAGTGCTGCTGCAGATGCCGGCGGGTACG
Source organism: Marilutibacter aestuarii (assembly GCF_006546775.1). GTDB lineage: Bacteria > Pseudomonadota > Gammaproteobacteria > Xanthomonadales > Xanthomonadaceae > Marilutibacter > Marilutibacter aestuarii. Next base: position 14,750 of record NZ_VICE01000050.1, on the reverse strand, counting down.
AAGTGGGAAGTGACCCTGCCGCCGGACAAGGCCTACGGTGCCGATCCGCGCACGCCGTTCCCGCCGAACGTGGCGGTGCAGTTCGAGATCAAGCTGACCTCGGTCAAGTAAGCCGGCCGGGGCGCTCGCGCCGTGGCGCCTGGCCGCCGGGACGAGCGGCCCCCGCTCCATCCAGAAGCGCCGGCCCTGCCGGCGCTTCTGCTGTCCGGCGCCGGCACCCGGTGCCTCGCCACGCCCCCGGCCCACGCCGCATGACGGCCCGGGTGCCACAGTTGATACCCTGTTGCCATGAATCCAGCTTTCCGTGCCGTGCTCAGTCCCTGCATCGGCGTCTGCAGCCTCGACGAGGCGGGTTTCTGCGAAGGCTGCCTGCGCAGCTCGGCTGAAATCGCCCGCTGGTCGCAGATGAACGACGACGAGCGCCTGCACCTCATGGAGACCGTGCTGCCCGGGCGGGAGGGCTCGCGGGGGTGAGCGCGCCGGTGCCCTCGCGCACGCCGGCACCCTTCGACCGAATCGTCGCGGCGCTCCATCCCTTGCACGGCGAGCCGACCGGCACCGGCTGGAATCGCGACGAGGTCGCCGACCTCCTGCCCGCGGAAGGCATCCACGTCGAGGCCGCGGTACTCGTGGGGCTGGTGCCCCGCGACAGTGGCCTGCAGGTCCTGCTGACGCGACGCACCGACTCGTTGCGCCACCACGCCGGGCAGGTGAGTTTTCCCGGCGGGCGCATCGAGCCCTTCGACCGCGACGCGACCGCGGCCGCCATCCGCGAGGCGGGCGAGGAGATCGGACTGCGTCCGCCGCAGATCCAGCCACTGGGCTTCCTCGACCCCCTGGTGACGATCACCGGTTTCCGGGTGTTGCCCGTCGTCGCGGGGATTGCGGCGGACTACGTCGCCGTGCCCGACCCGGGCGAGGTCGACACGGTGTTCGAGGTCGCGCTGGACTACCTCCTCGATCCGGCCAGCCTCGGCCACCACGTCGTCCAATACCGCGGTCGCGAGCGACGCGTGCTGGAGTATCGTTACCCCGGGCAGCGGATCTGGGGCGCGACCGCTTCGATGCTGTGGAACTTCCGCCAACGCCTGGAGGCCATCGCGTGAATGCCTGGACGACCCTGGTCGAGCCCCGCGAGCTGCTGCACCGGCTCGGCGGCGAAGGCCTGGTGGTGATCGATGCGAGCGCCGACCTCGGCAGCCCCGGCGCCGCGCAGGCGCGTTTCCTGCAGGCGCATGTGCCGGGCGCCCTGCATGCCGACCTCGACCATGACCTGTCGGACCACCGCCTGCACGGACAGGGCCGGCATCCATGGCCGGAGGCACGTGATTTCGTGGCCCGCCTGGCCGATTGGGGCATCGCCCCGGACGACCAGGTCGTGGTCTACGACGCCGCGGACGGCGCGCTTGCCGCCGCCCGGCTGTGGTGGATGCTGCACGTGCTCGGCCACGAACGCGTCGCGGTGCTCGATGGCGGCTGGAATGCCTGGCAGGCCGCTGGGCTTCCCGTGGCCAGCGGGCCGGCGCGGCCGCGGGATCGCGCCGATTATCCGTCCGGGCGTGCTTTCGAGGATTCGCGACTATTCGACGCCAGCGACGTGCAGGCCCATCTCCGCCGGGGCGGGATGCTGGTCGATGCGCGCGCCGCCGAGCGGTTCCGCGGCGACGTCGAGCCGCTCGATCGCGTCGCCGGCCACGTGCCGGGTGCGGTCAACCGGCCGTATGCGATGAACCTCCAGCAGGGGCGCTTCAAGCCGGCGGGCGCCCTGCGCGAGGAGTTCCAGGCCCTGATGGGGGACACCGCGCCCGGCGACGTGGTGGTCATGTGCGGCTCCGGCGTCACCGCCTGCCACCACCTGCTGGCGATGGCGCGCGCAGGCCTGCATGGCGCGGGCCTGTTCACCGGCTCCTGGAGCGGCTGGATCGAAGACCCGTCCCGCCCCGTCGCGACCGGCGACTGAGCCGGCTCGCGACGGATCGCCGCGGCTTGGGGGCCTACTTGCGCAGGCTGGCCACCAGTGCGTGCAGGGCGTGCTGGGTACCTTCGGAGTACCAGCCGTCGAGGAAGCGTTCGAGCTGGATGTGCTCCGGCTGCATCGCTTCGATCACGTCCGCGCGCGCGATGCGGCGGGTGAGCAGCATCGCCTCGCGCGGCAGCGACACCAGGTCGCGCAGCCAGGTCAGCGCACGCTGGGCGACCTCGTCGATGCCGGCGAGCTCGTCGACCAGGCCGAAATCCAGGGCCTGCGAGGCCTCGATCATCTCGCCCGCGACCAGCAGTCGCTCGGCACGGTAGGTGCCCACCACCCGACGCATCAGCCGCTGGATGCCTTCCGGCGCGGCCAGGCCGACGCGGGTTTCGTTGAGGCCGATCCGGTACGGGCCGGAGGCCATCACCCGGTAATCGCAGCACAGTGCCAGCACGCAGCCGCCGGCCGGGGCGTGCCCGGCGATGGCCGCCACCACCGGGACCGGCGATTCGGCGAGGCCGAGTGCGGCATCGAAGAAGGACTGCCAAGCTGACTCGAGCGCCGCGCGATCGTCGCCGAGCGACAACAGGTAGGGCACGTCCAGGCCGGCCGAGAACACCTTCGGGCCGCCGCTGAGCACGATGCCGCGCGCGCCGCCGGCGATGGCCGCCTCGAGCGCGTCGCGCAGGTCGGTGCACAGCGCGGGATTGAGTGCATTGACCGGCGAGCGCGCCAGGCGCAGCTCGGCCAGGTCGCCATGATGGAGGGTTTCGACGCAGCTCATGGATTGAGTTCCCGGGGCCAGCGGTAGCGGACCGTGTAGGTGAGGGTGGTGGTGCCTTCGGCCGGCACGGGGACGAGGAACTCGACCTTCTGCGCGCCCTTGGCGTCGGCGGCGATGCTGCTGTCGACCAGCTCCCAGTCGCGCCAGCGCGGCAGCGGTTCGATCACGCGAACCGTCGCGGCCTCCTGCTTGGCGTTGCGCAGCTCGATGGCGAACGACTCGGTGATCGTGCGTCCGCTGCGGTCGACGCTGAAGGCCGTCGCTTCGCGCTCGGCCGAGAGGTCGAAGGCGGTGCCGACCTGCAGGCGGATCTCTTCGCCGTTGGCGGTATGCCCGAGCGGCGACTCGCCGAGGAAGTCTTCGCCGTCGAACACGCGCACGCGGCCGGCCGGCAATGCCCGGCCCAGGCCCGCATCCCCGGTGTTCTGGATGACGACGGACGCCACCACGGGCTGCTTGCCGGTGGCACCGGCGCCGTCCGGAGCGAGTTGCGGGCGATCGGGGATCCAGCCGGGCTCGCCGCCGTCCAGCAGGTAGACCCGCTCGCAGGCCACCGAATCGCGCGCGGCGAACAGCGGCAGGCGCTCGGTGGCGCCGTTGCTGACGCGGCTCGTGCCCGGGAGTTCGTACGCGTGGTACTCCCCCGACCGTCGTTCCGCGGGTGGTGGCGGTGCCGCCGCGGGCGCGGCGGCATACGCATCGGCGTACGCCATCTCCCGGTAGCGCGCGCCCCCGCCCGTGACGGAGCGCCGCGGCTCGCCGGCGACCAGGGTCAGCCGGGCATTGGAAAAGGTCACGCCCGAGCGGTTGGAGACCTGCGCGGCGCCATCGAGCGCGAGCTGGCAACCCTTGCCCGGGGCGATCCGCGCCAGGTACTCGGCACGCCACGCCATGCCGCCCATGGGATAGCTGAGTACGAAGGCGGCATCGCCGGGCTTCTCGGCCTCGACCGTCCACTGCAGCGCGGCCTCGCGCGGCAATGCGTCGCCGGCATCGATGATGCTGAAGTTGTCGTAGTCGTGGATGACCTTGATGCGGCCGTCGTTCAAGGCGAGGCTGAGGCCGTCGTTGGCCGCGAGCAGGGTACCGCTGTCGGTCTGTTTGGCGCCGCCCGAGGTGTGCTCGACGGCGATCTTCATGCCGATCGCGCGCGCAAGCACGTCCTGGGTGCCGGACAGGGCGCCGATGTAGCGCTGCCCGACGACGCCCACGCCGGGGCTGCGGGGTTGCAGCAGGGCCGCCTCGACATCCATCGCCGGCGACACGTTGGTGGCGGTGACCGCGTTGCTACCCGCGGCGAGCGTGTAACGCAGCGGCCGTTCCACCAGGGCGTAGCCCGGCATGCCCGGCATGGGCTGGGTGAGCTGGCCGAGCGCATCGTAGTCGCCGCTGTAGACGGTGAGCCGCGTGGACGCGCCCGCGTCGTCGCTGTCGGCGGGCCGGTCCGACTTCGCGTTGCGCGCCGGTTCGGCGGGGAGCCGTGCCTTGCCGGGCTTTCCGCCGGGCTCGGGTTGCGAACATGCGGCCAACAGGCAGGCGGCTGCCAGCAGTGACAGGGGACGATGCATCGCGAACTCCATTCTCGGCCTGTTCATATCATAGGCCGATGTCCGCGTGCCGTCTGCGCACGCGGACATCCGTCGTTCACGGAGCCGCTCAGGCCTGGCAGGCCTCGCGCACGCCGTCCGGCAGCGGTGCCGCGCGGCCGGTGGTGCGGTCGATCCACACCAGCACGACATGCCCGTCGCAATACAGCACGCCGTGATCGCGCGCGGCGACGATGCGATGGCCGATGCTCACGCTGGTGTTCCCCATGCGCTCGACGAACAACTCGATGTCGACCTCGCCCGGCCATTCGATCGGCCGCCTGTAGTTGACGTGCGCGGCGGCCACCACGGGGGCGACGTCGTCGTCCAGGCCCAGGCCGGGCAGGCCCATCATCCAGCGCAGGCGTGCTTCCTCGAGGTAGGTGAGGTAGCGCGCGTTGTTGACGTGGTTGAACGCGTCGAGGTCGTTCCAGCGGACCGACATCGGCATGCGTTGGAGGACGCGTGGCGCGGGCGTGTCCGTCTCGCCGGTGCCGGGCGACACGGCATCTGGAGCAGGGGCGCCGGACGGCGTGCTGGTTGCCTCTTCGGGTGCCGCAGGCGCCACGGCGCCGCCGTGGCTCGAGCCCTCGAGCGGCATGCCCACCGCCTTGTCCCGCGCCGTGACCGGATCCTTGCCCTTGCGCGATGCGGTCTTCTTCGCGGTGGTCTTCTTCGCCGGGCGCGTGGCCTTCTTGCGCGCAGGCGCCTTGCGGGCCGGCTTGGCGGCCGTGCCGCCGTCTTTCGTGGCCGTCGCGTCGCCGGGCGCGTCCTGCCCGGCATCCGTTGCTTCGCTCTTCTTGCGCTTGCTCATCAGGAGGTCTTCTTGCTTGCGCGCTTCGCGCCCTTGGTGGCCTTCGCGGCTTTCGTTGCCTTCCTCGCCTTCGTGGGCGCCGCGGGACTCGCCTTGCGCCGGGGTACGGGCTTCTCGTCCGCGTCGCCGGCACGTGCGCCGGCCGCATCGAGCAGGGGGGCGAGGAAGCGACCCGTGTGCGAATGCGACAGCGCCGCGATCTGCTCGGGCGTGCCGGTGGCCAGGATGGTGCCGCCGCGATGCCCGCCGTCCGGACCCAGGTCGACGATCCAGTCGGCGGTCTTGATCACGTCCAGGTTGTGCTCGATCACCACGACCGTGTTGCCGTCGTCGCGCAGGCGGTGCAGGACCGCGAGCAGGTGCTCGATGTCGTGGAAGTGCAGGCCGGTCGTGGGTTCGTCGAGGATGTACAGCGTCCGGCCGGTGTCGCGGCGGGAGAGTTCCTTGGACAGCTTCACGCGTTGCGCCTCGCCGCCCGACAGCGTGGTCGCGCTCTGGCCCAGCTTGATGTAGCTCAGGCCGACGTCGATCAGCGTTTCCAGCTTGCGGGAGATCGAGGGGATCGCCTCGAAGAGGCCGAGCGCATCCTCGACGGTCATCTCCAGCACGTCGTGGATCGAATAGCCCTTGTAGAGGATCTCCAGCGTCTCGCGGTTGTAGCGCTTGCCGCCGCAGACGTCGCAGGGCACGTAGACATCAGGCAGGAAGTGCATCTCGACCTTGATCAGGCCGTCGCCCTGGCAGGCTTCGCAACGGCCGCCGCGCACGTTGAAGCTGAAACGCCCGGCGGCATAGCCGCGCGCACGCGCCTCCGGCACCTGGGCGAACAGTTCGCGCAGCGGCGTGAACAGGCCGGTGTAGGTCGCGGGGTTGGAACGCGGCGTGCGGCCGATCGGCGACTGGTCGATGTCCACGACCTTGTCGAACAGGTCCATGTTGTCGATCGAGCGGTACGGGGCCGGCGTGCGCGAAGCGCCGTTGAGCTCGTTGGCGGCGATCTCGTAGAGCGTGTCGTTGATGAGCGTCGACTTGCCCGAGCCGGAAACGCCGGTGACGCAGGTCAGCAGGCCGGCATGGATGTCCAGGTCGACGTCCTTGAGGTTGTTGCCGGTGGCGCCGCGCAGGTGCAGGGTCGCCTTCGGGTTGGGGCGGGTCCGCTTGGCCGGGACCTCGATCCGCTTGCGGCCGCTGAGGTAGGCGCCGGTCAGCGAACGCGGCGCCTCCAGTACGTCCTGCAACTGGCCCTGGGCGACGATCTCGCCGCCGTGCACGCCGGCGCCCGGACCGATGTCGAGGATGTGGTCGGCCAGGCGGATCGCGTCCTCGTCGTGCTCGACCACGATCACCGTGTTGCCGAGGTCGCGCAGGCGCGTCAGGGTGCCCAGCAGTCGTTCGTTGTCGCGCTGGTGCAGGCCGATCGAGGGCTCGTCCAGCACGTACATCACCCCGACCAGGCCGGCGCCGATCTGGCTGGCCAGGCGGATGCGCTGCGCCTCGCCGCCGGACAGGGAGTCGGCCTTGCGTTCCAGGGTGAGGTAGTCCAGGCCGACGTCGACCAGGAAGCGCAGCCGGTCGGCGATCTCCTTGACGATCTTGACCGCGATCTCGCCGCGCCAGCCAGGCAGCTCGAGCCGCTTGAAGAACGCGAGCGCGTCGTCGACCGGCAACACCACGATCTCCGGCAGCGGGTGCTCGCCGACGAAGACGTTGCGTGCCGCGCGGTTCAGGCGCGCGCCGCCGCAGTCGGGGCAGGGACGCTCGCTGATGTACTTGGACAACTCCTCGCGCACCGCCGGCGACTCGGTCTCGCTGTAGCGGCGCTCCAGGTTGGGCACGATGCCCTCGAAGCGGTGCTTGCGCTGTTGCCGGCTGCTGCCACCGTCGGTCAGGTAGGTGAAGGCGATCTGCTCGTCGCCGCTGCCGAACAGCACGGCCTGGCGGTGCGCCTCGCTGAGGTCCTGCCAGGGCGTGTCCACGTCGAAGCCGTAGTGCCTGGCCAGCGACTGGATCATCTGGAAGTAGTACGCGTTGCGGCGGTCCCAGCCACGCACCGCGCCGGCCGACAGGGCCAGCTCGGGGTGGACGACCACGCGGGCGGGGTCGAAGAACTGGGCCACGCCGAGGCCGTCGCAGTGCTGGCAGGCGCCTACCGGCGAGTTGAACGAGAACAGGCGCGGCTCGAGCTCGGGCAGGGCGTAGTCGCAGACCGGGCAGCTGTAGCGCGAGGAGAACAGCAAGGGCTCGGCATCGGCGACGTCAAGCGACATCACCGCGGCCATGCCGTCGCCGAGCTTGAGCGCGGTCTCGAAGGACTCGGCCAGGCGCTGCTTCATGTCCTCGCGCGGGCGGAAGCGGTCGACGACCGCCTCGATGGTGTGCTTCTGCCGCAGCGCCAGCGTCGGCACCGCGTCGACTTCATGGACCTCGCCGTCGACCCGGACCCGCACATAGCCCTGCGCCCGGAGCTGTTCGAAGACCTGTGCGTGCTCGCCCTTGCGTTCGCGGATCACCGGGGCCAGCAACATGTAGCGCTGTTCGGCGGTCTCGGGCCGGTCGGCCAGGGCGATGACCTGGTCGACCATCTGGCTGACGGTCTGCGCTTCGAGCGGATAGTGGTGGTCCGGGCAGCGCGGCGTGCCCACGCGTGCGTAGAGCAGGCGCAGGTAATCGTAGATCTCGGTGATCGTGCCGACCGTGGAGCGCGGGTTGTGCGACGTCGACTTCTGCTCGATCGAGATCGCCGGCGACAGGCCCTCGATATGGTCGACGTCGGGCTTTTCCATCACCGACAGGAACTGCCGCGCGTAGGCCGACAGCGACTCGACGTAGCGGCGCTGGCCTTCGGCGTAGATCGTGTCGAATGCCAGCGACGACTTGCCCGAACCCGACAGGCCGGTGATCACGATCAGCTTGTCGCGCGGCAGGTCGAGGTCGATGTTCTTGAGGTTGTGCGTCCGCGCACCGCGGATGCGGATGGTATCCATGCGTAGGTGGGGGCCTGCATTGGTCGTGGGGGTACCCGTCGACCGCGAAGCCTGCGCGTCCCCAGGGGACGCCAGTCGATGCGGCGGCGAACAGACGAGCGTATCGGTAGACCGATATGGGGGCAAATCCCCACGAACAAACCAGACGGGTCGGGCGGGTCCGCGCCGGCGCCTTGCGTTCATGCAGGGCACCGGGACGGACGGCGATGCAGTCGGCGTTCAGTCGGCGACGCGGAATCCGACGCTGTCGCCCGGGGCCGGCCCGTCGCCGGCGTCGCCCAGGTGCGCCGAGGTGCGGATCTGGCCGGGACCCACGCCGTTGACGATCAGCTGCACCTTGACCGCTTCGGCCCGCTGCAGGGCCAGGCGTTCGTCGAAGGCCGGGTCGTCGCTGGCGCTGGCGTTGCCGACGATCTCGACCTGGCGGTCGCGTGGCATGGCGGCGATGGTCTGGCCGGCCTGGGCCAGCACGGCCAGGCTGGACGCCGAAAGCTTGGCACTGTCGGGTTCGAACGCCACCGTCATGGTGTTGAGGGTGCCCTCGAGCTCGGAGACGCTGGCATCGGCACCCAGCGCGGCCAGGGCGGCCAGCGCGGGATCGTCCGCGGCACCGATGAAGAGGCCGCCGAGTTCGGCGTCCGGGAAATGTTCGCGGGCGGCGTCGGTCAGGCGCGCGCGGGTATCCGGGTCGACCTTCCCGGTCAGCTCGATCCGGTTGCCGTCGAAGCGGAGCCCGGTGCCGCTGACGTTGAAACCGGCGAGGAAGGCGTCCAGGCCATCGACCCAGGCCGGCGCCTTGGCCTCGGGGTCGACCGCGAGGCTGCCGCTGGCCTGGCCGGAGGGGAACGTGTTGGCGAAGGCGCGGTCGATCGCGTCGCGGTGCGCGGCGCTGTCGACCCGTCCGTCGTAGCGGATCGCGCCGCTGTTGTTGGTGATGTTCAGGCTAGACGCGCGTTCGCTCGATGGCGGCGGAAGCGCCGATGCGACGGCGTCGTCCACCTCCTCTTCGGCCGCGGAAGTGGCCGCGGGGGCTGGCGTGTTGGCTTCCGGCGTGGCGCCCCGGTCGCAGCCGGCGAGGGCGAGCGAGGCAAGCAGCAGGCAAGGGGCCCAATGAACCCGCGCGGAGGCGTATCGGGGGCGGTGGGGCGAGGCTTGGGGCATGCGGAACTCCTGGGACGGGAAGCGCGGGTCTGGAGCCGGGGTTTGCGTCCCCCGGACGGAGCGGGGGCCCTTGCGGGCCCCCGTCCTGGCGTCCTGGGGCGCCGTGTCGCAAGTGAAGGCTTCAGCGGCTGCGACGCTTCTGCGAGGCGTAGTCGATGGAGACTTCGTCCGAGCACTCCAGGGTGCCGTTGTTGCACACCTTGTAGCTCATGGTGCCGCTTCCGACGATGCGGAAGGTGTCGGTGGTGCTGTGGTTGCGGTTGCGCACGGTCTTGAGGATGGCGCCGTTGCGGTAGATGTCCACCAGGCGGGCCCCTTCGGCCCATGCCAGCTCCACGCGGGTACGGTGGTTGTTGAGCTGGGTGGCCTCGGCCTCCAGCGCACGCGGCCAGCCCGGATCGACGAAGCTCGGGTACAGCGAGATGCCGCTCGAGTCCGTGTAGCCCTTGATGGTCACGTACCAGATGCCGCTTTCAGGCGTCGGGAAGAAGCAGGTCTCGTCGTTGCCGAACGAGAACGGACGGCAGTCGTACGCGGTATCGGTCGGTTCGGCGCCATGACGCACGTAGATGTCCGCATCCCCCTCGCCGCCATACATCGCGAACAGCAGGTTGGACGCCCCGTTGGGCACGGACAGCTGGTAACGGACGGTACCGTCGGCCTCGACTTCGATGTCGGTGACGGTGACGCCGTTTTCCAGCTCGGTGGCCGGCGGCGGCGGCGGCGGCTCCGGCGGGGCCTCCGGCAGCGGTTCGGCGCCCGAGGCGACCGCGACGGCGTAGCGCGCGTCGATCACGCCCGAGCCGCAGGGCTTGCTGAAGCTGCAGCCGTCCGGGAAGCCGGTGGCGGCGTACGCGGTATTGACCAGGATCTCCTCGACCTCGGCCGGTGTCTTGGGCGCGACCGACTGCATCAGCGCGACCGTGCCGGCCACGTGCGGTGCCGCCATCGAGGTGCCGGCGTACCAGGCATAGCCATCGCCTTCCTGGCCCTGCGCGCCCAGGTTGAGCGTCGACAGCACGTTGTCCTCGGCCGGCGCCACGCCGCTGCCGCCCGGGGCGGCGACGTCGATGCCTTCGCCGAAGTTGGAGTAGTCCACCGCGAACGCATAGGCCGGGCCGGTGGCGGCCACCGAGACCACGTTGTCGCAGTTCGCCGGGGTGAAGCCCGACACGTCCGAGCTGCTGTTGCCGGCCGCCACGACCACGGTGGTGCCCCGGCTGACCGCGCCATCGATTGCGTCCTGCATTACCGCCGAGCAGCTGCCGCCGCCGCCCAGGCTCAGGTTGATGACCTCGGCCGGGGTGGTGTTGTCGGGTACGCCGGCGACGCTGCCGCCCGATGCCCAGACGATCGCGTCGGCGATGTCCGAGGTGTAGCCGCCGCACTTGCCCAGCACGCGCACGGGCTGGACCTTGGCGCCATGGGCAACGCCGGCCACGCCTACGCCGTTGTCGGTGACCGCGGCGATGGTGCCCGCCACGTGGGTGCCGTGCCAGCTGCTGTCCTCGGGGATGCCGAAGATGTTGCATTCGCCGTCGTGCCAGTCGCCCGGATCGTTGGCGTCGGCGTCGCGACCGTCGCCGTCGACCGATACCTCGGGATCGTCGATGAAGTCGTAGCCCGGGATCAGGTTGGCCAGCAGGTCCGCATGCGGCGTGCTGCCGGTGTCGAGGACGGCGACGACGACGCCTTCGCCGGTGGTCGTGTCCCAGGCCGCCTCGGCGTCGATGCCGCCGGTGCCGGCCTGGTAGTGCCATTGCTGCGCGTAGCCGGGGTCGTTGGGCACGAACTGGCGGGTCAGCAGGCGGTCGGGCTCGACGTTGAGGACATTGGGGTCCTTCATCAGGGCGATCGCCAGCGCCTTGCTGGCGGCGCGGTCGAGCTTGCGGTCGGTCCTGATGACCGCCGCGCCATTGTTCAGGGTGCGCATCGGGCGGATGCCGACGCCGGCGTCACGCGCCGCAGTGGCCAGGCCCTGGTTGCGCGAGGCAGCCGAGGTGCGCGCACCGGGGGCGTTGCGGTAGGTGACGATGAAGCGGTCCGTCTGGACCTGGCTCGCGGCCTTGGCGCTGGTGGCCGCAACCGGGCGCTTGAAGCTCTCGAGTTTCGCGCCTGAGTAGGCCGCCGGCGCCACGACGATAGCGGTCGCGATCGCGAGCGCCGTCCATTTCATGTGCCGTGGACGGTTGGAGCCTGCGTGGTTCTTCGAAGACATGAGTTGAGCATCCTTTTCTTGAGTCCATTTCTCCCGCGGCACCCCCCTGTGCCGTGGGCCCAGTCCGCGTCGACGCCAGTGGGGCGCGTCGATGCGCAACGCCGTGACCGCTTCGCCGGACCGCAGGAGCGGCCAGTTGCAGCGGTGTCAGTCGGGTGGCGGGCGGGGCAGGGGGCGCGTCGATGCGCCACGTCGTCCAGGAAGTCGGGCAGGTTTGCAGCAGCGACGGGGCGCGCGGGCACCGGTCCTTCTGTCTGCGCTGACGCCGTCGGGCCTTGGGCCGCGCGACGGTGAGCTCCATGCTCCATGACTGTGGAATACCTCGCCGAAAATGCCGGTCCATGCCCCCATGGGGCAGGGAATCCTGAATGTCAGCGAGCGACCCCCTGTTGCCGCTCCTGACTCGAACCTAAACGCGCCGTGGATGAAACACAAGGGTTCCCCGCGGTTCAGCGAGCAGATTTCGCATTCCGCCAGGGCGCATGCCCCCGGTGGCCGGCAGGCGCTCGCTCGAGGATCCCGGTAATTGCGACGGGGCGCCGGATGTCCTACAATTCCGCTTCTGTCCGCCCTGAACAGGGTGGCAGCGACCAAAATAACTACAGAGGAATCTGGTCATGTATGCAGTTGTAGTCACGGGCGGTAAGCAGTACCGCGTGATGCAGGGCGAGACCCTGCGCGTCGAGCTCCTCGATGTCGAAGCCGGCAGCGAGCTGAAGCTGGACAACGTCCTGATGCTGGGCGACAGCGATGGCGTGAAGGTCGGCGACGAGCTCAAGGGCGCCGTCGTGTCGGCCAAGGTCATCGGCCACGGTCGCGCCGACAAGGTGCGCATCGTCAAGTTCCGCCGCCGCAAGCACCATCGCAAGCAGATGGGCCACCGGCAGCATTACACCGAAATCGAGATCACCGGCATCGCCGGTGGCGACAAGAAGTAAGGAGAAGCAGTCATGGCACATAAAAAGGGCGTAGGTTCTTCGCGCAACGGCCGCGACTCCAACCCGAAGATGCTGGGCGTCAAGATCTATGGCGGCCAGGCGATCGACGCAGGCAACATCATCGTGCGCCAGCGCGGCACCCAGTTCCACCCGGGCGCCGGCGTCGGCCTGGGCCGCGACCACACGCTGTTCGCGCTGGTCGACGGCAAGGTCGAGTTCTCGACCAAGGGTCCGAAGAAGCGCCGCACCGTCAGCGTCATCGCCGACTGAGCACGGGCATCCGGCGCCCCGCGCCGATGCCGCGAAAGGCCCCGCCCCGGCGGGGTTTTTCGTTTTCTGGAACGTGATTCGGGATTCGTGATGGGTGATGGGCGGGCCGTTTCGCCGCTCGTGCCGTTGGCCGCCAGGCCAGCCCCCATCGTGGGCCGATATCGTTCGCATAAACTGGCCGGCAAGGCGCTCGCCAGTCGTTGTCCAATCACCATTCACGAATCACCGATCACGGCCCTTCAATGAAACTCGTAGACGAAGCTGAAATCCAGGTATCCGCCGGCAACGGGGGCAATGGTTGCGTGGGCTTCCGTCGCGAGAAGTTCATCCCGCTTGGCGGGCCGGACGGTGGCGACGGTGGCGACGGTGGCAGCGTCTGGCTGGTCGCCGACGAGAACCTCAATACCCTGGTCGACTTCCGCCACCAGCGACAGTTCCGCGCCCAGCGCGGCGAGAACGGCATGGGTCGGCAGATGTACGGCAAGGCCGGCGAGGACACCATCATCACCGTGCCCGTGGGCACCGTGGTCACCAACGTCGAGACCGACGAGGTCATCGGCGACATGACCCGGCATGGCGATCGCATGCTGGTCGCCAAGGGCGGCAAGGGCGGGCTGGGCAACATGCACTTCAAGAGTTCGGTGAACCGGGCGCCGCGCAAGGCGCTGCCGGGCCTGCCGGGCGAGGAGCGCGTGCTCAAGCTGGAGCTGAAGCTGTTGGCCGACGTCGGCCTGCTCGGTTTCCCCAATGCCGGCAAGAGCACGTTGATCCGCGCGGTCTCGGCCGCGACGCCCAAGGTCGCCGACTACCCGTTCACCACGCTCTATCCCAACCTGGGCGTGGTCAGCGTCGAGGCGCATCGCAGTTTCGTCATCGCCGACATCCCCGGCCTGATCGAGGGCGCCGCCGACGGCGCCGGCCTGGGTGCGCAGTTCCTGCGCCACCTGCAGCGCACCCGCTTGCTGCTCCACCTCGTCGACATGGCGCCCATGGAGGGCGGCGTGGAGGGCGTGAGCCCGGCCGAGCAGGTGCGTGCCATCGAGCACGAACTCGGCAAGCACGACTCCGAACTGCTGCGCAAGCCGCGCTGGCTGATCCTCAACAAGTCCGACCTGCTGCTGGAGGAAGAGCAGGACGAAGTGGCCCGGGGCATCATCGATGAGCTGGGCTGGACGGACCGTTGGTACCGGGTCTCCGCGATCGGCCGTGAGGGCACGTGGCCCGTCATGAAGGACGTGATGGCCTTCTTCGACCGGCAGGCCGAAGAGGCTGCCGAAGCCGCGGCCGAGGCGGCCGCTTCGACGCGCAACGACGGCTGAGCCGGGCGCGGATGGGGCCGGCGACGTTCGCGTCCGTCCTGCGCCCGCAGGCGCGGGGACGCATGCGGATTCCGGCGGCGACGTGCCCGCCGTCGACCGCAGCGCAAGGCGCACGCCCGGGAGCCGGGCGATGCGGTCGCATGGAACGGGCGCCAATCCGCGCGAGGACAACAAAAAAGCCGGCGTTGGCCGGCTTTCCTGTTCGCGCCACGGTGTATCGTGGCGCGGATGCGTGCCCGGATATCCGGTCAGGCGGCCTTGAGCGCCTTGATGCGGGCGTTCAGGCGGCTCTTGTGGCGGGCAGCCTTGTTCTTGTGGATGAGGCCACGCGCGCTGTAGCGATCGATGATCGGCTGGGCGGCGGCGAAGGCGGACTCGGCGCCGGCGGCGTCGTTCTCGCCCAGAGCCTTGAGCACCTTCTTGACGTAGGTGCGGAGCATCGAACGCTGGCTGGCGTTACGGGCATTGCGCACGACGGTCTGCTTGGCGCGCTTCTTGGCGGACTTGATGTTAGCCACGGCGTATTCCTGGAATATTTGAAGTTTGGAACTGGAAGGGGTGTATGTCTTGGAGCAGGACTTGCGGGCGGTTAACCGGGCAAGTAGACAGGAAATTATGAGCAATTCAGTAGCTTGCGTCAACTCCATGACCCCGGGGGCTTCACATGCCTGACAAGACCGTTCAGGAGACGCCCGTGCAGGCGGGCG
>NZ_VICE01000004.1 GCF_006546775.1 Marilutibacter aestuarii | reverse complement strand
ACTACAACGAGGAAACAGCCAAGCCTCAAGCTCAAGGCAAGGACGTCATGCGCCCCGGGTTGACGGGAAGCTCCCTACGGAATTGTTAGGGCGCATGGTGCTGACCCAAACAAAATAGTACGCCGTTGCGCCGAAGAAGCCATGGGCGGCAAAAGCTACGATTGACTGGATGTGGTTTAGCCAGCCGTACAGCGTGGGCTGTCCAGCTACAACGAAGTCGACATGCTTTCCGTACCAATTGCCACCCGAGGAAAAGCCTGGATCTCCGCCAGGTGTGTCCCAACCAACCAGTAGAGAACCTGCTATGGCACCGGCCAGCGCAAGCGGCCACCACCTAAGCTTCCCGAACTTGTGCAAGAGGAGAGAGAGCGGAATACCGAGAAGCAAGACGAACGGTATAGAGAACAGAACTGTGTAGAAGAAGATTGGGCCAAGCTCTAACCACGGCATGTCGGCGCCGATCAGTATATGAGGCAGAACAAACCATACGAACATCACAAGCGGCTGAACTGCCAGGGCTGCTAGTGATGAGACGATGACTGTAAGGACTGTCTTCATGCGCCCTAACAACCTGAGTTGAGGTGCGCCGCCCGATGCGGTCACCCGAAGCCGATCATAACGCGAAGCATCCCGGATGCAGCGAGCTACGGAGCGGCGTCAGCTCCGACGATTAGTTAGACGTACAAAGTAGGCCGCTACGCGTTGCGTGGGTCCATCTTTCGGCCTCCCGGAAAGCGGCCGCAGCGAGCGGATGGATGCTCAGAAACCAGCAAGGCCCTGGGGGACGGCGAATAACTTCGTTATCCGCCGTCCCCCAGGGCCTTGCTGAGAATGCTGATCTGCAACGGCCCGATCAATCAGGCAATCTCGCTTTCTCATGTCAGATATTTCCTGATCCGATGAGCGGCTTGCTTTGTCCGGCTAACACCAAGTAGACCCCAAAAGTGGGGTGATAACGGATTGTGGGTTGGGGGCGGCATCGCCGTCAAACGGACAATTCCCGCCGCATTCAATGGCTTGGCCGAGAGGGCTGCGATCCACTGGCGAATGGGCCTCCTGGATATCAGGCATTCAAGGGGTGATATCAGTTATTCGCTCGTATTTCGGGTGCTAACGGGTGACGATCGAGTGTGGCCGGGCGCCGGGTGCGGGCGTCTGGCTGCGCGAACGGTGGTCGGGGCGAGTGCAGCACGCGGCGCGGCCTTCGTTGATATACTATACCCCAGTATGGTCACAGGCCGTCCCGGCCGACGGGAGCACGCATGCCGCATTCGCCCGAAGAGAAGAAGAAGGTGTTGACCCGGATCCGGCGGATCCGCGGGCAGACCGAGGCCCTGGAGCGGGCGCTCGAGGGCGGCGCGGAGTGTGCGGCCGTGCTGCAGCAGATCGCCGCGATCCGCGGGGCGGTCAACGGCCTGATGTCGGAGGTGCTGGAGTCGCACATCCGCGAGGAGTTCAGCCATGCGGCCGCCTCGGAGCAGCAGCGTGGCGCGCGCGTGGCCGAGGTCGCCGGCCTGATCCGGGCCTACCTGAAATGAGTCGCGGGTTCGCCTGAGCCCCACCCTTCCCCTGCCGGTGCCACGCGTCCCGGCGCAATACCCATGCAACAGGAGTCGCCATGAAGAGCCGTGCCGCCGTCGCTTTCGAAGCCGGAAAGCCCCTGCAGATCGTCGAGATCGACGTCGCCCCGCCGAAGAAGGGCGAGGTGCTGGTGAAGATCAGCCACACCGGCGTCTGCCACACCGATGCCTTCACGCTGTCGGGCGATGATCCGGAGGGTTTGTTCCCCGTGGTGCTGGGGCATGAAGGCGCGGGCGTGGTGGTGGAGGTCGGCGAGGGCGTGACCAGCGTCAAGCCGGGCGACCACGTGATCCCGCTGTACACCGCCGAGTGCGGGGAATGCCTGTTCTGCAAGTCGGGCAAGACCAACCTGTGCA
Organism: Marilutibacter aestuarii; assembly: GCF_006546775.1. Classification (GTDB taxonomy): domain Bacteria; phylum Pseudomonadota; class Gammaproteobacteria; order Xanthomonadales; family Xanthomonadaceae; genus Marilutibacter; species Marilutibacter aestuarii. The sequence continues at coordinate 21,753 of NZ_VICE01000004.1, read as the reverse complement.
CGTCGGTGCGCGCCACGCAGGGCAAGGGCGTGATGCCCGACGGCACGTCGCGTTTCAGCTACAACGGCCAACCGCTGTACCACTACATGGGCTGCTCGACCTTCAGCGAGTACACCGTCGTCGCCGAAGTCTCGCTGGCCAAGGTCAACCCCGAGGCCAACCCCGAACACGTCTGCCTGCTCGGGTGCGGCGTGACCACCGGCATCGGCGCGGTCCACAACACGGCGAAGGTGCAGGCAGGCGACTCGGTGGCGGTCTTCGGCCTGGGCGGCATCGGCCTGGCGGTGATCCAGGGGGCGCGCCAGGCGAAGGCCGGCCGCATCATCGCGATCGATACCAACCCCGACAAGTTCGCGATGGCGAAGCAGATGGGCGCGACCGACGTGGTGAACCCGAAGGACCACGACAAGCCGATCCAGGAGGTCGTGGTCGAGATGACCGGCTGGGGCGTGGACCATTCCTTCGAGTGCATCGGCAACGTCAACGTGATGCGTGCCGCGCTGGAGTGTGCGCACCGGGGCTGGGGCCAGTCGGTGATCATCGGCGTGGCCGGCGCGGGCCAGGAGATCAGCACCCGGCCGTTCCAACTGGTCACCGGGCGCAAGTGGATGGGCACCGCCTTCGGCGGGGTGAAGGGCCGCAGCCAGTTGCCCGGCATGGTCGAGGATGCGATGCGCGGCGACATCCAGCTGGCGCCCTTCGTCACCCACACCCTGCCGCTGGACGGGATCAACGAGGCCTTCGACCTGATGCACGAAGGCAAGTCCATCCGTACCGTGATCCGGTACTGACGCGGAGCGCGCACCATGGAACGTATCGAACGACACGCCTGCGCCGGCGGTGTCCAGGAGGTCTGGCGGCATCGCTCGGGCGTGCTGGGCTGCGACATGCGCTTCGCGGTCTACCTGCCGCCGCAGGCCGCGCTCGGTGAGTGCCCGGTGCTGTACTGGCTGTCGGGGCTGACCTGCACCGAGCAGAACTTCATCACCAAGGCGGGCGCGCAGCGCCATGCCGCCGAGCACGGCCTCATCCTGGTCGCGCCCGACACCAGCCCGCGCGGCGAAGGCGTGGCCGACGACGCCGGCTACGACCTCGGGCAGGGGGCGGGCTTCTACGTCAACGCGACGCAGGCGCCGTGGGCCGCGCATTACCGGATGTACGACTATGTGGTCGACGAACTGCCGGCGCTCGTCGATGCGCACTTCCCGACCACGACCGCCCGCGGCATCAGCGGGCATTCCATGGGCGGGCATGGCGCCCTGGTCGTGGCCCTGCGCAATCCCGGGCGCTATCGCAGCGTGTCGGCGTTCTCGCCGATCGTCGCGCCGGCCCTGGTGCCTTGGGGCCAGAAGGCTTTCATGGCCTACCTGGGTGAGGATGCCGCGGCCTGGGCCGAATGGGATGCCACCCGTCTGGTGGCCGGTGCGAAGGAACGCCTGCCCCTGCTGGTCGACCAGGGCGAGGCCGACGAGTTCCTCGATGGCCAGCTTCAGCCCTCGCGCCTGCAGGCGGCCTGCGAGGCCGCGGGCCATCCCCTCGAACTGCGGCTGCAGCCGGGCTACGATCACAGCTACTACTTCATCGCCAGCTTCATCGGCGACCACGTTGCCCACCACGCTTCGGCCCTGAAGGAATAGGCCCATGCCGGCCGATCGCACCATCGACTACATCGAGTTGCCCGCTCATGACATCGAAGCGGCCAAGACCTTCTACACGACGGTGTTCGGCTGGGCGTTCGCCGACTACGGGCCCGACTACACCGCCTTCAACGACGGCCGCGTGGACGGGGGCTTCTTCCGCGCCCCGATGCGCTCGGAGACCGCGCGCGGCGCGGCCCTGGTGGTGATGTTCGCCGACGACCTGGAGGCCACGCTGGACGCGGTGACCGCCGCCGGCGGCACGGTGCTCAAGCCGATCTTCGACTTCCCCGGGGGCCGGCGCTTCCAGTTCGCCGATCCGGTCGGCAACGAACTGGGCGTCTGGTCCGACCGCTAGCGAAGGGTTGCCCGCTCAGGCGCGGGTGACGTCGCGCAGCTGCCAGTGGCTGCCGGCGAGCAGGCGCATGCGGTGGCGGACGATCGTGCCGGGCAGGGAGGTCGTGGCCACCAGGTCGATGTGGAGGTCGTCCTGCTGGCCCTCGACGGTCGCCGCCGGGTCGACAACGCCCAGGGACATGTCGACCTCGTCGGGCTCGTCCTGCAGCGCGCGCCAGCGTTCGAACAGGGCGTCGGTGCGCAGCGCGTCCTGCAGCTGCGCGGCGAAGGCCTCGCCGCCATTGGCGCTGAACGACAGCGAGGGTTCGTCGCCGCGGGCCAGTCGGCCGTCGGGCAGGGACAGGTAGTAGCGGGTGGGCATCATCATGTTCCCGTGTTCGATGGCCCAGCCTAGCCCGCCCGCCATGGTGGCCCGGTGAACGCGGGGGCGGCCGCCTGGGCGCGCCCCCGTGGCGGGGGTCAGTCGAGGTGGACGTGGCCGCCCGGCGCGTGCCCCTTGGGGCAGTGGCAGATCGACGTGGGCCCGAACTCCAGGCCGAAGGTCTGGCCGTCGCGATGCCGCTGCCAGTAGAACTCGGGCGAGGCCTCGCCGCGGTTGCCGATCTCGGCCATATCGGCGTCGACGTCGAACAGCCGGCCGTCGACCATCACGTAGCGCGTCTCGATGGTGCTGCGGATGTTCTCCAGCGGGTTGGAGTCCAGCACCACCAGGTCGGCCTGCTTGCCGGCTTCCAGCGAGCCGATCTGCGAGGCCAGGCCCAGCAGGTCGGCGCCGTCGAAGGTCGCCGCGCGCAGGGCCTCGAAGTTGCTGAAGCCGCCCTGGGTCAGCATCCAGATCTCCCAGTTCGGCGACAGGCCCTGCAACTGGCCGTGGCCGCCGACCTGGATCTTGACCCCGGCGTCGCGCAGCTTCTTCGCCGACTTCGCCACCTCGACGTGCCAGTAGTCCCAGTCGGGCGCGGTCTCGCGGCGGATGCTGCGTGCATCCAGGGTCTCGCGCGGGAAGAAGCGGTTGAGCTTGGGGTCTTCCCAGACGTTGTCGCGGGCGTACCACCAGTATTCGCCCGACAGGCCGCCGTAGCTGACCACCAGGGTCGGCGTGTTGCGCACGTCGGTCTGCGACCAGAGCTCGACGACATCCTTGTAGAGCGGCGCCACCGGGATGTTGTGCTCGATGCTGGTGGCGCCGTCGAGGATCATCGTCATGTTGTGGTGGAAGGTGCTGCCGCCTTCCTCGACCACCAGCATGCCCAGCTCGCGCGCGGCCTGGTCGATCTGCTGGCGCTGGTCGCGACGCGGCTGGTTGTAGCTCTTCACCGAGAACGCGCCATTGGCCTTCATGCGCGACAGGTGGCCGCGGGCGTCGTCGAGCGAATTGACCACCGCCTTGAAGTCGCCGTCGGCGCCGTAGAGGATCGTGCCGGTCGAGAACACGCGTGGGCCGACCATGCGCCCGGCCTTCTGCAACTCGCTCTCGGAGAACACGAACTCGGTGGTGGCCGAGGGGTCGTGCATGGTGGTCACGCCGAAGGCGAGGTTGGTGTAGTACGCCCAGTTCTGCTGCGGCACCACGCCCTGGCCGAAATGCGCGGCGTGCGCGTGCACGTCGACGTAGCCCGGCACGATGGTCTTGCCGGTGGCGTCGATGACGCGCGCGCCGGCGGGGATCGCGACGTCGCGGCCCACGGCTTCGATCACGTCGCCGCGCACCAGCACGGTGCCATCCTCGATGACCTCTTCGCGCTCCTCGGCGTCGCGCATGGTGACGATCCGCGCATGGGTGAAGGCCACCACGTCGCGGGGAGCGTCGACGGGGACCTGCAGGCCGACCGCGATGCCGCCGTCGTTGCTGGGCTCCGGCAGCGTCGCCGGGGCGCCGGGCAGGAAGGCGAAGCTGTCCTTGAGATCGCGCGAGTGGTAGCGGTCGCCAACCATCCAGTGCAGCGACTCCGAATCCGCGGCCCAGTGCAGGTAGCTGCCCACGTTCTCGGTCACCTGCTTGACCGGCACCGCCTGCGTGTCCTTGCTCAGTTCGACCGCCTTGCCGGCGGTGGCGAGCGGAGCGACGTAGGCGTTGAACAGCTCGGTGAAGGCCACCCACTGGCCGTCGGGCGACAGGCTCACCGAGTCGACGTACTTCAGGTTGAAGACCTCGCGTGGGTCCTCGCCGTTCAGGCCCACCGACATGAGCTTCTTCTCAAGCCCGCCGCCGGTGAGGTAGTACACGCGGCTGCCATCGGCGCTGAACTGCGGGGTCTCGCCGGACTCGGCCACGCGCACCGGCGTGCCGCCGCTCGCCGGCATGACGTAGACGCCGCGATCGCCCGACCACAGGGAACCGGTCAGGCCACCGCCGCCGGATTTGCTGTAGACGATGCGGCGGCCATCGGGCGAGAAGCGCGGACCGTAGTAGAAGCCCTTTTCCTGGGTCAGCCGCGTGCCCATGCCGCCACCGTTTGCGCTGCGCACGTAGATCGCGCCCATGCCGGCATCCGACCACGTGGTGTACAGCAGCTTGCTGCCGTCCGGGCTGAAGCTGGGCTGGTATTCGTAGACACCGTCGTTGCCGGTCAGCCGCTCCGGGCGGCCGTCGGGCAGGCGCTTGCGCCACAGCTGGCCCACGGCATGGAAAACCAGGTCGCGGCCGTCGGCGCTGGTGGCGACGTCGCGGATCATCTTCGGCGTGAACGTGCCCTCGTCGATGCGCTGCTCGAAGCGCAGCGGCGCGGTGACGGTCTGCTCGACGCTGGCGGTGAACGGAACCTGCGCGGCCTGACCCGCCGACATGTCGACGCGCCACAGCTTGCCCTGCGCCCACAGCACCACCGACTTCGAGTCCGGCGTCCAGTCGAAGTTGGAGTACGGGCCGAAGATCGCCCAGGCCTCCTGCTGGTCGTGCGACAGGCCGTCCCAGACCGGGCGGACTTCGCCGCTGGCCAGGTCGAGCACGTGCAGCACCGACTTCTCGCGCACGCGCTTGACGAAGGCCAGCGACTTGCCGTCGGGCGAAGGCTGCGGCCGCACCGCGCCGCCGGGGGTGGCGATGACCGTCTCGACCTTGCCGGTCTCCCGGTCCAGGCGCTTGATCGCGTAGATGACGTCGTGGGGGTTCTTGTTGTACTGGAAGGTCGGTCCCTGGCTGACGTCCTCGGAGAAGTAGACGTAACGGCCGTCCGGCGAGACCGCCGGTTCACCCAGGTCCTGCTGGTCGTTCTTCTTCTCGGTCAGCTGCAGGCCGCCGCCCTTCGCGACGCCGCCACTGGCGTGGTACTGCCACAGTTCGCCGGCGCCGAGCGAGCGCTCGGAAGTGAAGTGCTTGCGACCGATGATGAAACGCCCGTCGGGCGTCCAGGCCGGGTTGTTGAGCAGGCGGAAGTCTTCCATCGACACCTGCACCGCGCCCTGGCCGTCGGCACCGATGCGCCACAGGTTGTTGCCACCGCCGCGGTCGGAGGTGAAGGCCAGTTCGCGGCCGTCTGGCGACCAGCGCGGCTGCACGTCCCAGGCCGGGCCCGAGGTGATGCGGCGCGCGGTGCCGCCGCCGATCGGCAGGCGGTACAGGTCGCCCAGCAGCGAGAACGCCAGTTCGCGGCCGTCGGGCGAAACGTCGACGTCCATCCAGGTGCCTTCGTCGGTATCGAAGCGCACGGTCTTGACCGGCCCGTGCGGCGCGCTGACGTCCCAGGCCGCCTCGTCGGCGTCGTCGCCGGGCGCGGCGCGGCCCTTGGCGTCGGCGGGCGAGGCCTGCGCCGGGGTGTTGCCGACCGGGTCGAGGGCATCTTGTTCGAGCTGCGCCTCTTCCTCCTGCGCGGGCGCGGGCGGGTCCTGCGCCCAGGCGGATGGAGCGGGCACGGAGAGGGCGCTGGCGAGCGCCACGGCAAGCAGGCGGCGGGACATCATCGGCAAGGTTCCACGGGCAAAAGACCCCGCAGCCTAACCCGCGCGAGCACTCGCGTCCCCGGGCCGAAAGTCGGGGGTGGGGTGACGCGGCCTCAGGACAGCGCGGGGGCGTTTTCGGCGGCGAACGCCACCACCACCGCGCCCTTGCCGACATTGACCATGCCGGTGAGGCTCATGACGCTTTCGAACAGCTCGATGTTGTTGTCCAGGCAGGCCTGGCGAAGCCCGGTGTAGCCTGGCAGCGCGCGCATCTCCTCGAGTTCGCCGCCATAGCTCAGGCAGACGGTGGGCGTCATCAGGCCCGCGCGGATGCGTTCGACGGTGAAGTCGAAGAGCTTCTGCACGGCCGGCTCGAAGCCCTTGACCTTGGCCGTGGCCGAGGTCTCCCCGCGATAGCCGCGCAGCACCGGCTTGATGTCCAGCGCGCTGCCGAGCGCGGCGCTGAGCAGGCTCACGCTGCGGTCGTTCTTCTTGCGGGCGCGGGCGCGCAGGTAGTACAGGTCGCGCGGGATCATGTAGCCGTGCGTGTGCAGGGCGAGGTTCTCCAGGCGCGCGCGGATCTTCGGCGCGCCCTCGCCGGCGTCGCGCAGGCGGATCGCCTCCACCGCGGTGATGCCCTGGGCGGCGAACAGGTTCTGGGTGTCGACCACGCGCAGCGCGAAGGGCGTGGCGTTGCCCGCCGCCGCGCGCACCGGCTTGTAGTCGTTGAGGATCGAGAAGCTGGCCTGCTGCGCATTGTCGAAGATCGGACTGCGCGAGCGGGTGATCGTCATGCAGAACACGTAGTCGTACTCGATGACCAGCCGCTCAAGGAACAGGTCGTGGATCTGCTGCACCGTGAACGGCATGGTCTCCGCTTCGGCGCCGCGCTCGGCGACGTGGGCGTGCAGGAACTCCAGCGTGGCCTCCTCGTCGCGATGGTCGGCGAGGACGGCTTCGCCGATCCGGACGGTGATCGGCAGGATGGTGACATCGTGTCGTTGCAGATAGTCCAGGGGCAGATCGCAGGCAGAGTCCACGACGAGGCCGATGCGCATGGGGAGGTCACTCCCGTCTCTGGATGTCAGTGGCCGCCAGAATAGCGTGACGGCCGTCGCCACTCATGCTGCATTGCGCAACCGAACGCGCGGGCGTTCAGGCCTTGCGGCGGATCCCGACCGGCAGCTCGGCGACCCGCGCCATCTCGCCGCGGCCCAGCAGGCCCGGATCCTCGAGGCAGGCGAGCGCGAATTCGTGGGCATCGTTGCCCCAGAACAGGGCCTCGCCGATGGCCAGGGTGGGAACGCCATGGACGTGGGCGGCGATCGCCGCGTCGGTGCGTGCGCGCAGGCCGGACTTTGCCGCATCGCTGCCGATGGCATCGGGCGCCACGCCCAGCACGTCGGCCAGCGGTGCGAGTGACTCGGGCGTGTCGGCGGCGCGTCCGGACTTCCAGATCCAGTCGAAGATCGCGTCGACCACGTCGGCACCGCACCCGGCGGCGATGCACAGGCGCAGTGCCGGCAGCGGGTTGAACGGATGGCTGGGCGGGAACACCAGGGGCACGCCCTCGCGCGCGGCCTGCCAGAGCACGTGGCGGTAGGTGAACTCGCGCTTGCCGGGAATCTCCGCCGGGCCCTTCTGGCCCACGGCATCGAGCACCGCGGCGAACATGATCGGCACCGGCTCGACCGCGTGGCCAGCGTCCAGCATGCGCTTGACCTTCTGCCACTGCAGGTAGGAGAAGGGCGAGATGAAGTCGAAATACCAGCGCATCGGGGGTGGGGCGGGGGGCGCCATCGGGCTCTCCTGGTCGGCCAAGAGCCCGTCGCAGCGGCGCAACGGGCGCATCGGTCGAGTCTAGCGCCCCGCGGCCCGCCGGGCACGGCTTGTGGACCGGCGGGGCAGGGAGGACACTGGGCCCGTCTTCAGGGGAGTCCCATGCCTCGACTCTGGGCCAGCGTGCTCGTCCTGTGGTTGGCCTGCGGGCCTTGCGGTGCCCGCGGCATCGATCGCATCGAACGCGTCGACATGCAGCAGGCGCTGGCCGCCGGCGCGCTGTCGGACGCCGCGGTGGAGGGCGTCATGCAGCCGCCCGGCAGCGGCATCGACGACGGCTGGTGGCGCCTGACGCCCGCGCCGTTCGAAGGCCGGCGGCACCTGCTGGTCTATCACCCCTACAGCGCGCGCATCACCGTGCGCGCACCGCCGGACTATCGCCCCCGGACGATGGACATCTTCCAGCCCGACGCCGGACGCGGGCATTCACGGCGTGCGCTGGCCTTCGACCTTGACGCGCCGGGGCCGGTCTACATCGGGGTCGAGGATGCCCGCTACCCCCTGCAGGTCGCCGTCAGCAGCGAAGGGGCCTACACCGTCGAGGACTACGGCCACGTCCGCGTCCTGTGGGCCAGCCTCGGCATCCTGACCGGCGTCTCGCTGGTGGCCCTGCTGTTCTGGCTGCGGCTGCGCGAGCGCGTCTACCTGCTGTTCGCCGGCAGCATGTTCGCCCAGGTGCTGTACGTGCTGTGCGCCTATGGCGATGCCTATGGCGTGCCCGGCCTGTCCTGGCTGGCGGCATTCGGCGTGGAGGGGATCTGGTTCGTCGCGACGCTGTCGACGATGGTGACGGTGTGGTTCCTGCTCGATTTCGCCGAGCTGCGGCCGCGCGCGCCCCGCCTGAGCCGCCTGCTCCTGCTGGTCGGCTTCTACCTGCCGGGCCTGCTGCTGCTGGCGCTGGTCTCGCCCTGGCCCTCGGGCAACCACTGGTTCCCACCCCTGGGCAATGGCCTGCTGCTGCTGGCGAACGTGCTCGCGATCGCGACCCTGCTGCACGTCTGGCTGAAGGGCGGGCGCCATGCGGGCTTCGTCCTGATCGCCTGGGTGCCGCTGGTGACGGTGTCGACCGCGCGCGCGGTCCAGCTGGGCATGGGCGCGCCGCTCTCGACCTGGCTGGAGTACGGCCTGCCGATCATGCTGGCCTTTGCCGCCGTGGTGCTGGTGCTGGGACTGGCCGATCGCATGGTCGCGTTCCGGCGCGAGCGCGACGAGGCCAAGCTGCATGCCGAGCACGATGGCCTGACCGGCGCCTACAACCGCGATGGCATCACCTCGCGCCTGCAGCGCGCGCTGGCCGAGGCGCGGGCCAGCCACCAACCGGTGTCGGTGCTGTTCCTGGACCTGGACCACTTCAAGTCCATCAACGACACCCACGGCCACCCGGTCGGCGACGCCTGCCTGCGGGCGGTGGTGGAGGTGATCCGCGAACAGGCGCGGCTGGGCGACCTGCTCGGGCGGGTCGGCGGCGAGGAGTTCCTGCTCTACCTGCCGGGCGCGACGCTGGCCGCGGCCAGCGGCACCGCCGATCGACTCCTGCAGGAGGTGGAGTCGCGGTGCCGGCGCGTCATGGGCGCCCCGGTCAACCTGACCCTGAGCATCGGCGTGGTCGAATGCCTGCCCTTCGACAACGTCGAGTCGCTGATCCGGCGGGCCGACGACGCGATGTACCGGGCCAAGCGGGCCGGACGCAACCGCGTCGTCGTGTTGGGCGAGGAAGCGCTGGCGCCGGCGCGCTGAGCGGGCCGGCGCCATGGGCGCTTCGGGTCGGTCAGCCTTCTCCCGGCAGCGGATAGGCGCGCGGCAGCCCGCCCTGGTCGCGCGGGCGCTGCGGATGCAGGTAGCGATCGCGCAGCTCGGTCTGCCGGCTGCGCATTTCGATCGCGCGGCCGTCCATCCATACCTGCAGCGCGACGGTGCTCACTTCCAGCGGATCGCCGCTCCACAGCACCAGGTCGGCACGTTGGCCCGGTGCGATCCGGCCCATGCGGTCGGCGACGCCGAAGGCCTGTGCCGGCACAGAGGTCAGGCCCGCCAGGCCCTGTTCCCAGGGCAGGCCATGGGCGACCGCGTTGCCGGCGAGCTGCCGGACCTTGCGCGCGTTGTGCGAGTCGCCGAGCGTGAAACCGACCGGCACGCCGGCGGCGTCGAGCCGGGCGGCGTTGCCGAAGCTGGAATGGATGGCGTCGAAGCTCGAGGGCAGGTCGTCCAGCGGGTTGATGAAGACCGGCACCTTCGCCGCGGCGAGGTCGGCGGCGAGCATCCAGGCCTCGGCGCCACCGGCGATCGCGATCCTGACGTCCTGCCGCTTCGACCAGCGCAGCAGCTGGCGGATGTCGGCGGCGCGATCGACCCCGACGACGACCCGGCCGCCATCGTCGAGGTAGCGCAACAGCGTGCGACGTCCGGCCGGCGTCAGCAGCGCCATGTTCGAATCCGCGCCGATCCGGCCCCGGGCCTCGTCGATCAACTGGTCGAGCAGCATCCACTGCGCGGCGCGCGACTTGCCCGTCAGGCCCGAGGCGTTGCTGCCCAGGCGCACGAACAGCACGCGCGCGCCGACGGGGTCGGCGCTGCCGTCCAGCCGCACGATGCCGCCCTGGCCGCCGATGATCGAGCCGCCCAGGGTGCTGCCGGCGCCGAGCAGGGTCCAGCCGATGCCTTCCACGCGGGCGACCGGCACCAGCACCGAGGCCGGGTTGTAGGCCAGGGTGACGTCGAACTCGGGCCGCACCGTCATTTCCTTGGTTTCCACGCCCAGCGCGAGGCTGGCGTCGACCGTGCCCTCCTCGGCGGACACTTCCTCAAGGCCGATCTCAGTGATGCCGCCAAAGAGCGTCGGCGTCAGCGAGCGGCCCTGGGCGTCCACCACCTGCGCGCCGGCCGGCGCGGCGAGGCCGGGTCCGACCGCGCGGACCACGCCGCCCGACACCAGTACGTCGGCGGCGTCGAGCGTGCCCTGCGGGCCGGCGGTGTGCACCTTGGCGTTGCGGATCAGCATGTCCTGCGCAAGGGCGGCGGGGCCGGCAAGCGCCAGCCCGGCGGCGAGCGCGGCGGCGGCGAAGGTCTTCATGCGGGCGCGGCTCATTCGACACCTCCGGTCATGCCCTGGCGGGCATTGGCGCCCTGGCCAAGCAGGAAGTCCGAAGTGGGGCGGCGGCGGGGATCGTCGATGTCGTATACGCGGGCGCCGTCGATGTAGACCTGTTCGGCCTTGGCGTAGACGCTGAAGGGCGTGCCGTTCCAGACCACCACGTCGGCCATCTTGCCGGCCTCCAGGGTGCCGGTGCGGTCGAGCACGCCGAGCGACTTGGCCGCGTTCTGGGTGAGCCAGCGGATCGCGCGCTCGGGCGGGATGTCCATGCCGGCCAGGCCGGCGTGGGCGATCACCTTCGCGGCTTCCTGGTTAAGGCGCTGGATGCCCTCCTCGGAGTCGGAGTGCACGATCGCGCAGCTGTTCGCGGGGCGGTCGACCAGCGCGATGTTCTCCTGGATGCCGTCGAAGGCTTCCATCTTGAAGCCCCACCAGTCGGCCCAGAGCGCACCACAGACGCCTTCCTCGGCCAGCCGGTCGGCGAGCTTGTAGGCCTCCACGCCGTGGTGGAAGGCGGCGACCTTGAAGCCGAACTCATTGGCCAGGTCGAGCATCGTGGTCATCTCGTCGGCGCGATAGCAGTGGATGTGCACCTGGATGTCGCCGTTGATCGCCCCGGCCAGCGTGTCGAGCTTGAGGTCGCGCTTGCCGCCGGTGGCCTGATCGCTGTCGGCGCCATCGTCGCTGCCCTGCCACCAGCGGCGCTTGCCGCCCTCGTCGGACTTGGGCTTGTTCTTGGCCAGGTACTCGGCGGCATCGATGAAGGCCGCGCGGTAGCCGGCGACGTTGCCCATGCGCGTGGACGGCGCGGTGCCGCGGCCGCCGTAGACGCGCTTGGGGTTCTCGCCACAGGCCATCTTCAACCCCCACGGCGCACCGGGGAATTTCATCGCCTGGTAGCTGGTCGCGGGGACGTTCTTCAGGGTGACGCCGCGCCCGCCGACCAGATTGGCCGAGCCGGGCAGGATCTGCAGCGAGGTGATGCCGCCGGCCAGCGCCGCGGCGAAGCCCGGGTCCTGCGGCCAGACCGAGTGCTCGGCCCAGACGTTGGGGGTCACCGGCGAGGTCATCTCGTTGCCATCACTGTGCGCGCCGACGTTGGGGCTGGCGTAGACGCCCAGGTGCGAGTGCACGTCGATCAGGCCCGGCGTGACCCACTTGCCCGTGCCGTCGACGACGGTGGCGCCGTCCGCGGCCAGGCCCGTGCCGACGGCTTCGATGCGGCCGTCGCGCATCAGCACGTCGGCGCCTTCCAGGCGCTCGCCGGTGCCGGTGAGCACGGTGGCGCCTCGGATCAGCACCGGCGGCGAGGCGATCCGTTCGTAGGTGCTGGGGTAGGGATCGTCGACGAAGCGTGGCTTCGCCTTCTCGGCGGCGAGCGCCGCGGTCGACGCAAGCGTCGTGGCAAGCGCCACGGCGAGCGCGGCGTTGGTGGGTCGGAACATGTCGGTTTCCCCGGGTGTCGTGTTGACAGCCCTTCGACCGTAGACGGCCCCGCGGGCGCTGCCAACCCTGACAAAGGTCATGCGCACCCGCCCCGGTCGCAACGGGGGAGACCCCGACAGGGCACACTAGGCGCCTGAACCAGGGAGCGGTCACCGGAGGCATCGAGCGTGGAACAGATCATCTATCTCATCGTGGGCGCGGCCCTGACCTGGACCTTCTACTTCGTCCAGCGCCGGGTCGAGCGCCGCCGCAGCGTGGACGCGATCGACCGCCACCAGCGCCTGCTGGCGCTCATGCAGGGGCTGGAGACGGCCGACACCAGCCTGGACGACCTGCGCCGCTTCGAGCACCGCCTGCTCGGTCGCGCGGAAACCGCCGCGCGCATCGCCGACAGCTATTTCACCAAGGCCGAGGAAGTCGCGCGGCAGGCACGCGAGGTCGAGGGCGCGGTCCATGGCATCGACCACGAGGCGCTGCAGGCCTTCAAGCAGGCCGACGGCGACCTGGCGCGACTGGTCGCGCACCTGCGCCAGCAGCTCGACGGCGAATCCCTGCAGACCTTCGAGGAGGCGCATGCACGCTGGCTGGACTACCGCGGCCGCTACGCGCGCTTCATCGCCGCGTCGTATTCCGGTGGCGCGCTGCGTCCCCTGATCCACGCGGTGACGCTCGAGAGCGTCACCCAGGCCTGGATCAGCGAGCTGGAGATGCAGCTGGGCGATGAAGACATCGACATGGACGTCGAGGCCGAGGGCGACGAGCTGCTCGAAGCCGATGCCGGGCCGCCCGCCTGAACCGGTGTTCGCGCGATGTTCGGTCGCGACTTGCTAGGGTATGCCCCTGAATTTCCAGATACACGAGAGGTAAGTGCGTGAACGTAACCGCGAAGGAAGTCGTCGATTTCTGGCGAGATGCCGGCCCGGAACGCTGGTTCGCCAAGGACGAGACCTTTGACGACATGTGTGAGATGGCGTTCGAGGACGCGATGGAGGATGCCGCCGCCGGCAAGGGCGAGGCCTGGATGGACAGCGCGGAAGGCGCGCTGGCCCTGATCCTGCTGCTCGACCAGATGCCGCGCAACATCCACCGCGACAGTGCCCGTGCCTACGCGTACGACGCCCAGGCCCGCGCGTACGCCGAGCAGGCGGTGGACCGCGGCTACGACGCCGAGGTCGACCCCGCCCTGCGCGTGTTCTTCTACATGCCCTTCGAGCACTCCGAGGACCTGGCCGACCAGGAGCGCTCGGTGGAGCTGCACCAGAACCTGGACGGCGAGGACGCCGACAAGTGGGCGGTGCTGCACAAGGAGATCATCGAGAAGTTCGGCCGCTTCCCGCATCGCAACGCCGTGCTCGGCCGCGAGACCACGCCCGAAGAGCAGGCCTGGCTGGACGCCGGCGGCTTCAAGGGCTGAGCGTCGTTCGGTCGAAGTCGATGATGGGTATCGCTTCGCTCGACCCATCCTACGGCACTACGGCGATGGCCCCCCATGCCGTCATTCCAGCGAACGCTGGAATCCAGTTCACGTAGCCCGGGTAAGCGAAGCGCACCCGGGGTCCCGGTATGGGTGCAGACTAGTAGGGCGCAATAAGCGCAGCGCATTGCACCACGCAAGCTGGCAAGTCGATCAAGCTTGGCCTTCCCCGCGCCGCCGCCGCGCGATCGCAATCAATCGACAGCCTCGCATCGAACACCGCGGGAAAGGTCGCTCGACGCAGAACCCATCATGCGTCATGGCCGTGAGCGACGGTGGGTATCGCCTGCGGCTCGACCCACCCTGCGGCGACGTGGCAGCCGAAGCCCGTCCCGCAGCCCGCCCGCCGTCATCCCAGCGAACGCTGGGATCCAGCCTTTGCGGTAATGGTCGCGCGCGGGTGATGGGTTTCGCTCCGCTCGACCCATCTTGCGGTGGACCCTCCGCCATCGGGCGATGCCGCCGTCCACGCGGCGCCCGGCATGTCCCCGGAAAAAAAAAAAGGAGGCCCGCATGCCGGGACATGCGGGCCTCGTGCGTCGCGTAGTGGCGCAGCTCAGTAGCGCGGAATCGAACCGTCGATGTCGGCCCAGGCATCGATGCCGCCTTCGATGTTGTAGACCTCGCGGAAGCCGAGGGCGCGGAAATGCTCGGCTGCCTGGGCGCTGCGTGCACCGTGGTGGCACAGGAAGGCCAGCGGCGTGGCCTTGTCCAGGGCCTCAAGCGAGGCGGCGTTGCCATCGTCCAGGGTGGCGCAGGCGACGCCGACCGATGCCTGCGCACGCTCGCTGGCGGGGCGGACGTCGACCAGGGTCAGGGTGCCGGCGGCCAGGCGGGCGGCGGCATCGGCCGGCGACATCGGCTTGACCTTCGGCGGAGCGTTCGGGTTGTCGATCACCAGGCCACGGCCGCGCTCGTCGTCGACCCAGTCGATCGACAGGCCGTCGGCGCGGCGCAAGCCAGCCAGGTCGAACTGCAGGCGCAGGCCGTCGATCTCCACCGCGATGGCGTTCGGATCGGCCGGCGCCAGTTGCAGGCGGGTCTGGAAGCGCGCGTCGACCTCGACCTGCACCGCATAGCCGGCGCCGGCGTTGGCGGCGGCATCGCGCAGCATCGCGATCGCGGCCGGGGTGACGGTGACCGTCGGCGGGCTGCGGTCCGGCGCCGGCAGGCCCAGGGCACCGTGCAACTCGCCGGAATTGAGCATCTGCTCGACGATGTCGCTGCCGCCGACCAGTTCGCCGCCGATGTAGAGCTGCGGGATCGTCGGCCACTGCCCGTAGGCCTTGATGCCCTCGCGGATCTCCGGGTCCGAGAGCACGTCCACGTGCGCGTAGCCGCCGGGCAACAGCGCGCTCAGCGCGCCCGAGGCCTTGGCCGAGAAGCCGCATTGCGGCGCGTTCGGCTCGCCTTTCATGAACAGCACGACGTGGTTCGACTGCAGCAGGGATTCGATGCGCGAACGCACGGCGGGATCGAGGGACATGGCGGGTACCTGTGTAAGGGCTGGTTCGCTGTGGAGGTGGGGGCGCGGGGCCGGCGACACAAGCCGCATCGGCCCATCCACGGGTTAGCATGCCGCATGCGCTCTGAAGCCTCCCTGCATCGACCGCCGCGCCGGCCCTGGGCCTGGCTGTGGGTGTTCGCCGCTTCGCAGGGCCTGGTGGTCGCCGTGTGGTGGGCCATCGGCTGGCGCTGGGGCCTGCCGCTGCTGCTGGCCAGCCACCTGGCGGTCGTGTGGGGGACCCTCAGGCCTGGCTCGCGCCTGTTCAGCCCGGTCCTGTCGCGCCTGCCGGGCGGGGCGCGCACGGTCTGGCTCACGATCGACGACGGCCCTTCGGCGGACACCGGGGCGATCCTCGACCTGCTCGACGCCCATGGTGCGAAGGCGACGTTTTTCCTTGTCGGGGCGCGCGCGCTCGCGCGGCCCGACGCCGTGCGCGAGATCGTCCGCCGCGGCCATGGCATCGGCAACCACAGCTTCGACCACCCTTCGGCCTGGTTCTGGGCCCTGCCGCCGGCGGCGATGCGCGCGCAGGTCGACCGCGCCCAGGCCGCGCTCGCCACGACCGCGGGCGCGCCGCCGCGGTGGTTCCGTGCGGTGGTGGGCATGGCCAACCCCTTCGTCGGGCCCGCGTTGGCCCGCCATGGCCTCACGCGCGTGGCCTGGAGTGCGCGCGGTTTCGACGCGGTCGAACCCGATCCAGACCGGGTCCTGGCGCGGATCGAGCGCCAGCTGCGTCCTGGGGCCATCGTCCTGTTGCACGAGGGCGCCCGCCACGGTCGCAATCCCGAGACGCTTGCGCGCGTGCTGCAACGCCTCGATGCCCTGGACTATCGCGCCGTGCTGCCGGATGAGCCGGATGTACGCGCCTGAGTCCGGTTCCGTGCGGACGCGCGCTCAGGCCGGTCGTGTCGCGACCACCCGCCAGTTGTTGAAGGGGGTGTTGCCCGACAGGGGGGTGATCGCCACCTCCAGGCCCGCCGTTGCGAGCCGCGCCTGCAGGGCATCGCGCTCGGGATAGTGCTCGGGCGCGGCGTTCATCCAGCCCAGGTGGCGGGAGAACACGTCCACCGCGCGCGTGAACCGCGCCCGGCGACCGCCGTCGTCGAAACCGGTGCGCATCACCAGCCGGCAGCCGGGCAGCAGCATCGCCACCACCGCATCGAGGATCCCGGCATGTGCCTCGCGCGGGATGAACTGCAGTACGTCCAGCAGGGCGACGCTGCCGCGGTGCGCGGGCAGGCCACGGGCCAGGTCGACCGCCTCGAACGCGACCCCGGTCAGGCCGGCGCGCCCGGCCGCGCGTCGCGCCCGGGCGATCTTGCCGGCGTCGATGTCGACCCCGCGATACGGCATCGCCAGGCCGGCGTCGCGCAGGGCATGGGCGAGCAAGCCCAGGCCGCAGCCCAGGTCGAGGACCGGGGCCGTGGTGCCGCGCAGGGCCGCGATGACACCCGGGTAGACCGGGTCGCTGCCCAGCTTGCCGCGGCTGTAGAAGTAGTCCCAGCGATTGCCCAGCCAGCGGTCCGGGCCGAACGCATGCGCGATCGCGCGGGCCGAGGCCGATGGCAGCGGGCGGGCGTCGTCGCGCATGCGGGGCGGCCTCAGGGTCGCAGCAGGCTTCGTGCGACCGGCTCGGCGACGCGCGTCCACTCGGTGTACATCGCCGCGGAAGGATGCAGGCCGTCCTCGGCGACCATCGCCGGCTCCGCCCCGCGGGCGCGCGACACCGGCGTGATGTCGACGAAGCGCACGCCGCGCGCCTGGCTCAGCTCGCGCGCGGCGGCGTTGAAGGCATCGATCTGCGCGCCGATGGCCGTCGCGCCGCGGGTGTCCTCGCGGCCGAACGGGGTCACCCCCCAGTCCGGGATCGAGAGCACCATGACCCGGTTGGCGTCGCCGCCGGCGTAGCCGATCGCGCGCTGCAGGAGGGCGTCGAACTCCTCGCGGTAGTTGTCCAGTCCGCGGTTGCGGTACTGGTTGTTGACGCCGATCAGCAGGCTGACGAAGCCCCATTCGCCCAGCGGCTCGGCGGCATCGAGCGCGGCCGACAGCTCGTCGGTGGTCCAGCCGGTGGTGGCGATGATGCGCGGGTCGTCCAGGGCAATGCCGTCGGCGCGCAGCGCGGCGGCCAGTTGCACCGGCCAGCGGCCTTCCACGGGCACGGCCTCGCCGATGGTGTAGCTGTCGCCCAGGGCCAGGTAGCTCGTCATGCGGGTGTCCTTGTGTGGAGTCGGGGCGCAGGCGGCGAGCAGCCCGGCCAGCACCAGGCCGGCCAGGCGTGCCGGGCCGCGCTCAACCCAGCGCCGCACGCGCCTGCACGGGGGCGGCGACATCGCCCGCCATGCGGTCGAGCACGCGCTCGATCCGGCGGAACACTTCCCGCAGTTCGTCGGGCTGCGGCAGCAGGGTCACCCGGAAGTGGTTGCGGTAGGGCACGTTGAAGCTGCTGCCCGGGACCACCAGCACGTTCTCCGTTTCCAGCAGTTCCAGCGCGAAACGGTGGTCGTCGAAGCCCTGGGCCGCGGCGCCGGTCACCGAGGGGAACGCGTACAGCGCACCCGCCGGTTCGACCAGGTCCAGGTGGCGGCTGGCGGCCACGCTCTCGACCACCGCGCGGCGTGCTTCGTAGAGCCGGCCCTCCGGCGCGCACAGCGGGTCGATGGTGTTGGGCCCCTGCAGGGCCGCTTCGACCGCGAACTGGCCCGGCACGTTGGCGCACAGGCGCAGCGCGCCCAGCAGGTCCATCGCGTGGTGGAAGTCGCGGACCGCCGGTGCATCGCCCGAGAGCACCGCCCAGCCGACCCGCCAGCCGCAGGCGCGGTGCACCTTGCTCAGGCCGCTGAAGGACAGGCAGGGCACGTCGCCGGCGATCGGCGCGACCGGCTGGAAGCGGGCGTCGTCGTAAAGGATCGAGTCGTAGATCTCGTCGCACAGCAGCAACAGCCCGTGGCGCGCGGCGATGGCGACGATGCGCTCGATCAGCGCGCGCGGGTAGTTCGCACCGGTCGGATTGTTGGGGTTGATCAGCACGATTGCGCGGGTGCGGCTCGAGACCAGCGCCTCGATTTCGTCCGGGTCCGGCAGGAAGCCATTGGCCGGCAGGCAGCGGTAGTAGACCGGACGGCCGTCGTTGAGGATCGTCGCCGCCGACCACAGCGGATAGTCGGGCGACGGCAGCAGCACCTCGTCGCCCGGGTTCAGCAGGGCGCGCAGCGACAGGTCGATCAGCTCGCTGACGCCATTGCCGATGAACACCCGGTCGGCGTGCGCATCGGGGATGCCGCGCTCGCGGTAGTGCGCGGCCAGCGCCTCGCGCGCGGCGGGCAGGCCCTGCTGGTGGGTGTAGGGGTCGGTCTGGTCGATACCGTCGACAATCGCGCGTTGCAGGTGCGCGGGGGCGCGGAAGCCAAAGGCGCCCGGGTTGCCGATGTTGAGCTTGATCAGGGTGCGGCCCTGGGCCTCGAGCTCGCGCGCCCGGCGGGCGAGTTCGCCGCGGATCTCGTAGCGGACTTCGGACAGGCGTTCGCGGGTCTTGAGGCTGGAGGGGGGCATCGGCGGCGACGGGGTGGGGTGGATGGGCGTGGCGCGCTGGGCGCGACTGTCCGCCAGACTATCCGAATGCCGGGCCGTGTCCAGCGCGCCGGTCGCGTGTCCCGGCGCGGTCGCGGCCGCGTACGGGGATAGAATCCCCCCATGCCCCCGATGCCCGCCGCCGCTTGAACGTGTCCCCCGACCTGGTCGCGATCGGCTGGCCGTGCGTGGCCGCTGCCCCGGAGCGCCCGGGCCTGGACGTCTGGGACGCGCTCGCCCGCGCGCACCCGGCCGCGCGTCCGGCCCGCATCGTCGAGCAGCACCGCAGCGGCTACCTCGTCGCCGAGTCGCTGGAAGAGGGTTATCCGGCCGAGTCGCTGCCCGAGTGGCAGCGCGCCAGCACCTACCGCAAGGGGGGTACCGCGCCCGAGTCCCGGCCGGCGGTGGGCGACTGGGTGCTGGTCGAAGGCGAGGGCGCGACCGCGCGCATCGTCGCCCTGCTGCCCCGCTACAGCGCGATCAAGCGCGCCGCTGCCGGCGAGCACTACAAGCAGCAGCTGATCGCGGCCAACGTCGATACGGTGTTCGTGGTCTGCGGGCTGGACGACGATTTCAATCCGCGCCGCATCGAGCGCTACCTGCTGCTGGTCCGCAGCGGTGGCGCCGAACCGGTCGTGGTGCTGACCAAGGCCGACCTGGCCGAAGCCGGGCGTGCCGGCGCGGTCGCCGCCGCCATCGACGACCTCGGCAGCCTGGGCCTGGAAGGCCTGGCGGTGGTGCCGATCAATGCGCGCGATGCCGGAAGCGTCGACGCCCTGGCCGACTGGCTGCACCCCGGGCGCACCGTGGTGCTGGTGGGCAGTTCGGGCGCGGGCAAGTCGACCCTGACCAACAGCCTGCTCGGTCGCGACCGGATGAAGACCGGCGAGGTGCGGGGCAGCGATTCCCGCGGCCGCCACACCACCACCCACCGCGCGCTGGTGCCGCTGCCCTCGGGCGCCTGCCTGATCGATACGCCCGGCATGCGCGAGCTCAAGCCGACCGGCGAAGAAGACGTCACCGAGAACTTCAGCGACATCGACGCGCTCGCCGAGCAGTGCCGCTTCCGCGATTGCGCGCACGGGCGCGAGCCCGGCTGCGCGGTGCGCGCGGCGATCGAGGCCGGCGTGCTCGACGCCCAGCGCGTAGCCAACTACCACAAGCTGCGCGACGAGGTCGCCGGCGCCGCCGCCACCCTCGCCGATCGCCGCAGCGAGCAGAAGGCGACCACGCGCCAGGGCCCGCGCATCCAGAAGGCCCGTCGCGACGACGAATACGACGAGGACTGAGCCGTTCGCGACGGTGATCCCGCCCCTCGCGGCCCGCAGGGGCTATGCTCGGGGCGAAGCCGCTTCCCGGGCCCCGCCCACGCCATGCCGGATTTCGCGCCAGACATCGCCCACCATGCCGCGCTCGACGAGCGGATGGTCAAGGCCGCGCGGGGCATCCACCTCCTTTCGCTGACCAGCTGGCCCGCCGAGGTCGAGGCGCGCTTCCTGGCCGACCACGCGCGCGGCGCCGCGATCCTGCCGCGCATCGACTATCCGCGGCACGACTTCAGCGAGGTCCGCGCCGAACTGGACGCGGTGGCCGCCGAAGCCGATCCCGACCATCCGCTGGGCCAGTACCTGCGCGAGTCCGCGCACAGCTGGAGCACCGCCACGCGCCTGCTCGAAGCGCTGGGTACCGCCGAGGTCAGCCGTTACTCGATCCAGCTCTATGGTCGGCCGGACGAAGCCCTGCCGGGCAAGGGCCCGAGCGCGGTCGAGGCGGCGCTGCATTTCATCTCGATCGCCGACGAACTCGACCGCGAGCTGCTCGCGCCGGCCGAGCACATCACCGTCTCGGCGACCGCCCTGCAGCTGCAGCTCCAGCGCGATCTCGACAACTTCTTCGGCGAGCGGGTGATCGAGGTCGAACTCGACCCGGACATGATCGCCAAGGCCGCTGCCGGCGCCACCCGCATCCGGCTGCGCTCCAACGCCGCCTTCAGCGACTACGACCGCGACCAGCTGTTGCAGCACGAGGCCTTCGTCCACTCCCTGACCGCGATCAATGGCCGCGCGCAACCCGTGCTGGCCAGCCTGGGCCTGGCCTCGCCGCGCAGCACCGAGACCCAGGAAGGGCTGGCGACCTTCGCCGAGCAGATCACCGGCAGCATCGACATCGGCCGGATGAAGCGCATCAGCCTGCGCATCGAGGCCGTCGACATGGCCTTGCGCGGCGCCGATTTCATCGAGGTCTTCCGCTATTTCCTCGCGGCCGGCCAGACCGACGAGGAAAGCTTCGCCTCGGCCCAGCGGGTGTTCCGCGGCTGTCCGGTCACCGGCGGTGCGGCCTTCACCAAGGACGCGGTGTACCTGCGGGGCCTGGTGTCGGTGCATACCTTCTTCCGCTGGGCGCTGCGCGAGCAGAAGCTGCAGCTGTGCCGCTGGCTGTTCGCCGGCAAGATGACGCTCGATGACGTCCAGCGCTTCGAGCCGCTGTTCGTCGAGGGCGTGCTCGAACCCGCGCGCTGGATGCCGCACTGGATCACCCGCGCCAATGGCCTGGCCGGCATGCTGGCCTTCTCGCTGTTCGCCAACCGCATCCGCCTGGACGCCATCGCCGGCGGCGACGAGCCGCTGGCTTTCTAGTGGTTGGTGATTGGTTATTGGTGATTGGCTAAGCGGTGAGTGGTGAGTGGTGATTGGTGATTGGTGAGTGGGTGGTGCTCCGGTCCTAGTGCCTGCTTTCGCAGGATGGGTAGCGCGAAGCAAAACCCATCGTGCGTGATGGCCGGTAGCGGCGGCGGTTGGTATCGCCTTCGGCTCGACCCACCCTGCGGCGAGCTTGCCCGTGTCCTTGTCCTTGTCCTTGAACTGGAACTGGAACTGGAACTGGAACTGGAACTGGAACTGGAACTGGAACTGGAACTGGAACTGGAACTGGAACTGGAACTGGAACTGGAACT
>NZ_VICE01000049.1 GCF_006546775.1 Marilutibacter aestuarii | reverse complement strand
GACAGGGTGTCGCCGTTGAAGGTCATGCCGGCGGGCAGTGCGCCCGACAGCGCGTAGCTGTAGGGACCCACGCCACCGCTGGCGGCGAAGGACTGAGAGAACGCCGTGTCGTAGCCGGCATCGAAACTCGAAGCGCCCGGCACCAGGGCCAGCGTCGGCGCGGACACCGACAGGTTGAACCCCGCGCTGCCGGTGAACGGACCCTCGCCGGTGCTGGCATCGATAGCGGTGGCGACCAGGAGGAAGCTGCCGGCCTCGGTCGGGATGCCGGATACGGTTGCGGTGTCGGACGTGGTGCCGGTGACCGACAGGCCAGCCGGCAGGCCGGTGACCTGGAAGCCGGAGAACGGCGCGCGGCCGCCCGACCAGGCGAAGGTCTGGGTGTACGGCACGCCGACCTGCGCGGCCATGCCGCCGCCCGCGGTCACCGAGATCACCGGGCCGCCGACGCTGACCGCCACGGTGGCAGGTGCCGAAGTACCGCCGTCATTGGCCGCGGTGAAGCTGAAGCTGTCCGCACCGGCGTAACCGGCAGCCGGCGTGTAGGTCGCGGTGGTCCCGCTCACCGACACGGTGCCGTGCGCCGGCGCCGTGCCGATCGACACCGTGTCCACCACGCCGTCGATGTCCAGCGCGATCACGCCCGCGGCGCCGTAGGCAACGGATGCCGTACTGTTGCGCGCGACCGGCACCGCGTTGGCGATCGTCACCGAGTACGGCCGTGACGCCGTGTACGGGCCGGTGCCCGAGCTGCTGTCGGTGGTGGTGACGGTGAAGTTGAAGCTCCCGGCCGTCGCCGGCGTGCCGCTCATGGCGCCCGAGCTGGACAGCGACACGCCGGGCGGCAGCACGCCGGCGGTCACCGCGAAAGTGTAGGGTGCCGTGCCGCCGTTGGCCGAGAGGGTCGCGGCGTAAGCGGTGCCGACCATGCCCGGCGGCAGGGACGCCGGGGCGAGCGCAACGCTCGCCGCGGCGATGGTGAGGCTGTAGGCGCGGCTGCCGCTGTTCGGCCCGGGTGCGGTCACGCTGTCGGTCGCGGTGACGATGAAGTTGAAGGTGCCGCCTGCCGTTGCCGTGCCGCTGAGCACGCCGTTGCTGCCAAGCGTGAGGCCCGCCGGCAGGGCGCCTGCGGTGACGGCGTAGGCATGGGGTGCGACGCCGCCGTTGGCGGTGACCGCCTGGCTGTAGGCGACGCCGACCGTCGATGCGGGCAGCGTGGTGGGACCGAGGGTGATCGGCGCGGCCGGGGTCACCGCGTTCGACGCCGCGGAGGCGCTGCCGGTACCCGCGCTGTTGTTCGCGGTCACGGTGAAGGTGTAGGTCGTGCCGTTCGCCAGTCCGGTGAGCGTGATCGGACTGGTCGGGCCGGTCGCATTGAATCCGCCCGGGCTCGAAGTAACGGTGTAGCCGATGATCGCCGCGCCGCCGTTGGACGCGGGCGCCGTGAACGAGACGGTGGCCTGGCCATCGCCGGCAGTCGCGGTGCCCGTGGTCGGCGCACCCGGCGCGACGGCATTGACGGTGAACGAACGGGTCACGGTCGGGGCC
Organism: Marilutibacter aestuarii; assembly: GCF_006546775.1. Classification (GTDB taxonomy): domain Bacteria; phylum Pseudomonadota; class Gammaproteobacteria; order Xanthomonadales; family Xanthomonadaceae; genus Marilutibacter; species Marilutibacter aestuarii. The sequence goes on along the minus strand of NZ_VICE01000049.1, from coordinate 6,856 downwards.
GGCGCACGGGTCGCGTCGCCGGCCTGGTCGGCGTTGATGGTGCAGGTGCCGGCGGTGATGAAGTCGAGCACGCCACCGCTGGTGATGGTGCACACGGCCGTCGTCGCGGACGTGAACGCGACGGCCAGGCCCGAGTCGGACGTGGCGGCAATCGTCGGCGAGGTGCCGAAGTTCTGCGCACCGGGGTTGGCGAAGGTGATCGTCTGCGCTTGGAGGTCGTCGTCCAGGATGGTGCCCGAGGCGCCTTGCAGGGCGCCTACCTGGTAACCCGTACCGGCCAGCAGGCCGATGCTGACGGACTCGTCGGGCTCGAACAGGGTGTCCACGATGGGATCGACGACGATGATGGCACTGCTCGATGCCGCCGGCACCGTCACGGAGGTGCCGATCGCGCCGAAGTCCACGCCTGCAGTGGCCGACCCCAGCACCTCGAAGTTCACGGTCGTCGCGGAGGCGACGGGGGAGGTCATGTTGACGGTGAACACCAGGTTGACCGCGCCATCCTCGGTCACGCTGGCCGGAGCGACGCTGATGTTGGCCTGGGGCGGGGCGTCGTCGTTGGTGATCGTCGCCAGTCCCTGGCCGTCGACCAGCGCCGCGCCGGAGACGTTGGACACGTTGGCGAAGAAGGTCTCGTTGGCCTCGAAGGTCGTGTCCCCCAGGACCAGGACATTGAAGCTGTAGCTGCTGCTGCCCGCGGGGATGGTCTGCCCGGTCAAGCTGCGCGCGACGTAGTCGGAGCCCGCGTTGGCGCTGCCATTGGCGGTCGCGATGTCGAAGCTGACGCCACCCGCCGGCGCCGGAGACCCCAGGTTTACGGTGAAGGTGGCGGTGCTGGTGCCGGTATTGCCCTCGGCGACCGTGACGTCGCTGATCGACAGGTCGGGCAGGGGGGCCGCGTCGTCGTTGGTGATCGTGCCGGTCGCGCTGGCCGGCGAACCGATGGTGTAGCCGGTGCCCGGCGCGATGTTCACCACGACGGTCTCGTTGGGTTCGTACGTCGCGTCGCCGATCGGGTTGACCGTGACTTCCCAGTTCATCGCGCCCAGCGGCAGCGTCACCGAGCCTCCCGGCGGCGTGTAGTCGCTGCCTGCGCTCGCCGTGCCCCCGAGGGTGTAGAAGAGGGTGACCGGCGTGGCCGCCAGCTTGTTGAGGCCTACCTGGAAACGCAACGGCTGCCCCCCGTTCTCGCTCACGCTGGACACCAGGGCGAAGGCCTGCGCCTGCGGCGGCGTGTCGCCGTTCGGGACTACGTACCGGTTGGAGATCTGGCCGCCTCGCGGTGTACCGTTGCCGTCGAGCGCGGTGAAACCACCGAACAGCAACACGCCCCAGGCGTCGGCACTGGTCGTGGTGTAGGTGCCGGTGCAGGTGGTGCTGCCATTGGGCGCGAGCGGCAGGCCGCCGCAGCTGAAGTTCGAAACCGGAACGCTGGTGCCGCTGAGGCTGATCGAGTTCGTGATCGCGTTCGACTGGCCGTAGCTGAAAGTGAAGGTGATCGTCTGGCCCGGGCCGGTGTAGAACGACGGCGAGGCGTTGGTGATCGTCATGACCTGCGCGGTGGCCGGTGCCGCCAGCGCCGAGGTGGCCAGGAGGACCATGCCCAGCCTTGCAAGCCATCGCATCGCGCGGGTTCGAGCGCCATGGCTGCCGCGCACGCGCGCAGCCGCCGTCGCACCCTGGAGGGTGCCCAGTGCCTTACGAAACATTCGATTTCCCCTGTGTTCGGCGGTCGTGCCCGTGCGGCGGGACCGGTCCTGCGCAGAATGGTCCCAGTTTCTTCAACTGTGATCAATTGCCCATTTTGGTCATTGAGTGACCGGACCTGTGTCACGGTTTGTCAGGGGGGGCCGAAAGGCGGTCGATTAGCCGTCGTGCCCGCTCGATGATTCACGGGCTGCCCACCCGGCGTGGCTACCCTGCAGGCACATGCCTGCTGGAAGGAGGTCGCCATGACCGCCGAACACAAGAGCGAGCTGGAACATGTGAACGACACGCTGGCCCAGCTCAAGGAGATGCGGCACTACGCCAAGAACAACGTCGAGTTGCTGACCACGCAGTGGCTGTTGTTCGACGGCGAGCTGTCGGGGCTGGCGCATGCCTCGAAGATCGAGGGCCTGATGACGCGCCAGGGCGAGTTCTACGACGCGCTGGAAGAGGAGATCGCCGCGCTGGAGGAGGTGGCCCAGTCGCTGCAGCCGCCCGCCGAAGGCGAGGGCGGCTGACGTCCTGTTGCCGCCGGGCTCAGGCCCCGGCGGTCTCGCCCTGTTCGCGCGCGATGGCGCGCCAGCCGATGTCGTGGCGATGGAATTCGCCATGCCAGGAGATGCCGGCGACCTCGGCATAGGCATTGCGCTGCGCCTCGGCCACGGTGTCGCCGAGCGCGCACACGCACAGGACGCGGCCGCCGGCGGTGACCACGTGCTCGCCTTCGATCCGGGTGCCGGCGTGGAAGACCTTGGCGCCCTCGACGTCCGGGGTGTCCCAGCTGCCGATGGTGTCGCCGCTGCGCGGCTTGCCCGGATACCCTTCCGCGGCCATGACCACGCCCAGCGATGCGCGTGGATCCCAGTCGATGTCGCGACCGGCCAGTGCACCATCGATCGCGGCGTCGAGCAGCTCGACCAGGTCCGACTGCAGGCGCAGCATGATCGGCTGTGTTTCGGGGTCGCCGAAGCGGACGTTGAATTCGATGACCTTCGGTGCGCCATGGCGATCGATCATCAGCCCGGCATACAGGAAGCCGGTGAAGGGCACGCCATCGGCCGCCATGCCGCGCACGGTGGGCTCGATGACCTCGCGCATGATCCGCTCGTGGACCTCGGGGGTGACCACCGGCGCCGGCGAGTAGGCGCCCATGCCGCCGGTGTTGGGGCCGGTGTCGCCGTCGCCGACGCGCTTGTGGTCCTGGCTGGTCGCCATCGGCAGTGCGGTCGCGCCGTCGACGACGGCGATGAAGCTGGCTTCCTCGCCGTCGAGGAATTCCTCGATGACCACGCGCGCCCCGGCCTGGCCGAAGGCGTAGTCGGACAGCATGTCGGTGACCGCCGCCTCGGCCTCGGCCTCGGTCATCGCCACGATCACGCCCTTGCCGGCGGCGAGCCCGTCGGCCTTGATGACGATCGGCGCACCCTTCTCGCGGATGTACTCCAGCGCTTCCTGGGCTTCGGTGAACACCTGGTAGTGCGCGGTCGGGATGCCGTGCCGGGCAAGGAAGTCCTTGGCGAAGGCCTTGCTGCCCTCCAGCTGCGCCGCGGCGGCGGTGGGGCCGAAGATGCGGTGGCCGGCCTCGCGGAAGCGGTCGACCACGCCCGCCACCAGCGGTACCTCGGGGCCGACCACGGTGAGGTCGATGCCCTCGCCGGCGGCGATCGCCAGCAGGCCGTCGATGTCGCTCACCTCGCAGGCGAGGTTGCGGCACTTGTCCTCGTTCGCGGTGCCCGCGTTGCCCGGGGCGACGATGACTTCGTCCACGCGCGGCGACTGCGCCAGCTTCCAGGCCAGGGCGTGTTCGCGGCCGCCGGCGCCGATAACGAGGATCTTCATGGGCACTCCTGGCCTGTGTGTCTGTCTGGGGATACGGATTTTACGTGAGTAAGCGGTAGCGCCGCAGGCATTGAGGCCCCGCCCCGGGTCGAAGGCCCGCCGGGCGTGCGGCCGGCGCACTGCTACCATCGCCGGCACCGCCCAGCGCGCCCATGGGGAAAGACCGCCGATGCAAGTCCTGCTCGATGCCATCGAGGCCGTCCTTGCGCCCGTCGTGGGCGCGATCAACACCGTGCTGTGGGATTACGTGCTGGTCTACGGCCTGCTGGCGGTGGGCGTGTACTTCAGCCTGCGCCTGCGCGGCCTCCAGTTCCGTCGTTTCGGCCACATGCTGCGCCTCGTGGCACGTGGCACGCATGCCGACGACAGCGGCATCTCCCCGTTCCAGGCGCTGTGCACCAGCCTCGCGGCCCGCGTCGGCACGGGCAACCTGGCCGGCGTGGCGATCGCGCTGGCGGTCGGCGGGCCGGGCGCGCTGTTCTGGATGTGGTGCACCGCCGTGCTGGGCATGGCCACGGCCTATGCCGAGAGCACGCTGGCGCAGCTCTACAAGGTGCGCGGCGAGGATGGCCAGTACCGGGGCGGGCCGTCGTACTACATGACCCGTGGCCTGAAGCACCGCTGGATGGGCGTGGCTTTCGCGCTGGCGCTGCTGCTCAGTTACGGGCTGGTCTTCAGCAGCGTGCACGCCAACGCGATGGCGCAGGCGCTGGAGGGCGCGTTCGGCCTGGCGCCGGTCACCGTCGCCAGCGGCCTGGTCGTATTGACCGCCGCGATCATCTTCGGCGGACTGCGATCGGTCGCGCGCTTCGCGTCCTGGGTCGTGCCCTTCATGTCGGTGGCCTACCTGTTGCTCGCGGGCGGCATCGTCCTGACCCACCTGCCGCAGGTGCCGGGCGTGCTGCTGCAGGTGCTGCGCGGCGCTTTCGGGCTCGATGCCGCGGCCGGCGGCCTGCTCGGCGTGCTGAGCGTGGCGATGCTGCAGGGCGTGAAGCGCGGCCTGTATTCGAACGAGGCCGGCATGGGCAGCGCGCCCAACGTCGCCGCGGCGGTGACGCCTGTGCCGCATCATCCCGCCAGCCAGGGCCTGGTGCAGGCACTGGGCGTGTTCATCGACACCCTGCTGGTGTGCACGGCCACGGGCATCATCATCCTGCTCTCGGGCGTACTCGGCGAGGGTGGCCATGACGGGGTGCAGGTGACGCAGGCGGCGATGACGGTGTTCCTGGGCGACTGGGGCGCGGGCTTCGTCGCGGTGGCGATGTTCTTCTTCGCCTTCACCACCATCCTTGGCAACTACTCGTACGCCGAGAGCAACCTGCTCTACCTGGGCGGCGGGCGCATGGGCCTGCTGGTGCTGCGCCTGGCGGCACTGGCGACCATCACCTGGGGCGTGTTCTCGAAGGTGCAGCTGGTCTGGGACGCCGCGGACGCCTCCATGGCCGTGATGGCCTCGATCAACCTGGTGGCCATCGTCATGTTGTCGGGGGTGGTCGTGCGGCTGACCCGCGACTACGACGCGCAGTTGCGCGCCGGGGGCAGTCCCACCTTCAGGATCGTCGAGCACCCGGGGATGGCGTCGGGTGTCGATGGCGACATCTGGCGTTGAGGGGCCTGCCCCGTCCCATCGGAGCGGTCAGGACTCGTCCAGCACCCTGGCGTTGTGCGGGTTGCGCCACGCGCGCGACACCACCACCGCCAGGGTGATCACGGTCAAGGGGATCACGAACCACAGCATGACGTCGTTGAATTCTTCCAGCGCGGCATGGCCGGTGTTGTCCATGAGCAGGTAGGCGGTATACGCCGCGTAGTAGCCCAGGAACAGTGCACCCTCCCAGCGGGCGATGAGGTGGCCGCTGAAAAAGATCGGCAGGCAGGCCACGGCGGTCGCGATCATGACCGGGATGTCGAAGTGCAGGGCCGAGCGGCTGACCGCGATGCCGTCGGGCGCGACCAGGGCGGTGGCGCCCAGGACCACCAGCAGGTTGTAGATGCCGCTGCCGATCACGTTGCCGGCGGCAATGTCGCGTTCGCCGCGCAGCGTCGCCAGGATCGAGGTCGCGATCTCGGGCAGTGAGGTCCCGATGGCGATCACCGTCAGTCCGATCACCAGTTCGCTGACGCCGAGCGAGGCGGCGATCTCCACCGCCGACGCGACCAGCCAGCGCGCGCCCAGGACCAGCAATGCCAGGCCGGCGACGAGCATCAGCAGGTTCTTCCACAGCGGCTGGGCCGGGGCGGACGCGGCATCGGTCTCGGGCTCGGGCGCATTCTTCGCCTCGCGCCGGCTCATCAGGACCAGCATGAGGGTGTACGCGACGCCGGCCGCGAGCAGTGCGATGCCGTTGCCGCGGGAAATGCCGCCGTCGGTGGCCATGAACCAGGTGACGGCCGAGGCGGCCACCAGGACCGGAACGTCCAGCCAGATCAGCTGCCGCGCGACGACCAGGGGCACGATCAGCGCCGACAGGCCCAGCACCAGCAGCACGTTGACGATGTTGCTGCCGACGACGTTGCCCAGTGCGATGTCGGGCGAACCCTTCAGTGCGGCGCCGACGCTGATGGCCAGTTCGGGCGAGCTGGTGCCCAGGGCCACCACGGTCAGGCCGACGACGAGCGAGGACATGCCAGTGGCCAGTGCGATGCGCGAGGCGCCGCGCACGAGCAGCTCGGCGCCGCCGATCAGGACGACCAGGCCCAGGAGGAGCCAGAACACGACGGTAGGATTCATGACGCCCATGATGACCGAACTGCCGATCGCTGTAACGCCGGGCCGCGCCGGTCTCCGGGGCGCTCGTGCAGGACGCGTTCAGCCCGCGGCGTCGCCACAAACCACGTAGTCCAGGCAAGCGAAGCGCACCTGGGGCGATGGTCGACTGCAGGTTGGGAAACAGAGGCTGGATCCCCGCGTTCGCTGCGGAGACGTGGAGCGCTTGCGCGGCACCGCCGCGCGGTCTGGCCGAACGCCCAGCGTGCTGCGCTGGGCCAGGGGGACATCTGCCCGGACCTGTCAAAAGCTGGATCCCAGCGTTCGCTGGGATGACGGGGTGTGGGAGGCTACCGGCCAAGACACGGCTGCAGCGTCGCCGTAGGATGGGTCGAGCCGAAGGCGATCCCCACCTTGGCTGACGGCCACGACGAGCGATGGGTTTTGCTTCGCCTACCCATCCTGCGGGGGGGGGGATCCCCAGGCAAAGTCAAAGGCTTCCGCCCTGTGGGCGGGTTCCTTTTGTCTTGTCAAAAGGAACCAAAACCGCCGGCTCCATCGTCCGCCGGTCCGGCTTCGCCGCACCGGTCCCCTGTGCGCCTC
>NZ_VICE01000048.1 GCF_006546775.1 Marilutibacter aestuarii | reverse complement strand
TCAGTCGTTCGCGGCCGACAGTTCGCCGCCGCGACGCGCGGCCGCGGCGACGGCCTTGGCGACCAGCTCGCGCAGGCCGCCCGCTTCGAAGGTCTCGATCGCCGCCTGGGTCGTGCCGCCCGGCGACGTCACCCGCTTGCGCAGCACGTCGGCCGGCTCGCCCGATTCGGTCAACATCCGCGACGCGCCCAGCAGGGTCTGCGCGGCGAGCTGGCGCGCGGTGGCGGCCGGCAGGCCCTGGGCTTCGCCCGCGGCCTGCATGGCCTCGGCCAGCAGGAAGATGTAGGCCGGGCCGCTGCCCGATACCGCGGTCACCGCGTCCATCTGCGCTTCGTCCTCGATCCACACCGTGTCGCCGGCCGTGGCCAGCACGGCCTGGGCGGTGTCGCGCTGCGCCGGGCTGACCCGCGCGTTCGCGTACAGGCCGGTGATCCCGGCGCCCAGCAGGGCCGGGGTGTTCGGCATCGTCCTGACCACCGCGGCGTCGCCGCCCAGCCAGCGGTCGAGCTGGGAGGAGGTGATGCCGGCCGCCACCGAGACCGCCAGCGGACGCTCGGTGCGGGCGCGCTCGGTCAGCTCCGCGCAGACACTGCGCATGACCTGCGGCTTGACCGCGAACATCCAGACCGATGCGCCTTCGGTGGCCTCGGCCGCGGTCGCGAAGGCCTGTACGCCGTAGTCCTGGCGCAGCGACTCGCGTTGGGCCTCGACCGGCTCGGCCACGCGGACGCGCGAGGGCTCGGTGCCCTGGCCGATCAGGCCGGCGATGAGGCTGCGGGCCATGTTGCCGCCGCCGATGAAGGCTATGGTCGGGTTCGTCATGGGGGTGGAATCCTCCTGGTTGGATGCAAGTGCGTGGGGTGCAAGGTTGCCGGCACGGCGTGTTCGGGCACCCGGCAAGACATGGGCGCGCTCGGCCGCGCCGTCAACCCCGAGCCGCGAACTGGCGGCTCAGGCCTTCGGCGCCCGTGCCCCGAACAGGGCCGAACCGATCCGCACCAGGGTCGCGCCCTCGGCGATCGCTTCGCGGTAGTCGCCGCTCATGCCCATCGACAGGGTATCCACCCCGGGGTGACGCGCCCGCAAAGCCTCGAAACAGGCGTTCATCCGCCTGAATGCCTCGCGGCGGCGCTCCGGATCGGGATCGGGGGCGGGGATGGCCATCAGCCCGCGCAGGCGCAGGCGCTCATGCGCGGCCACGGCATCGGCCAGCGCGTCGACGTCGGCCGGCCGGCAGCCGTGCTTGCTGGCCTCGTCGTCGATGTTGACCTGGACCAGCACGTTCAGCGGCGGCAGGCCGGCCGGCCGGTGACGGGCCAGTGCCTCGACCAGCTTGGCGCGGTCGACCGTCTGCACCCAATCGAACAGCGCGGCAGCCTCGCGCGCCTTGTTCGACTGCAGGTGGCCGATCAGGTGCCACTCCAGGTCGTCCAGCCCCGTCGCAGCCAGTTCCGCATGCTTGCTGGACGCCTCCTGCACGTAGTTCTCGCCCAGCGCCGGTCGCGTGCCAGGCGCCAGCTGCCGCCAGGCCTCGACCAGGGCCGCCACGGTCGCCGCCGGCTGGGTCTTGGCCACCGCGAGCAGCCGCGGCACTGGCCGATGCGCCGCGGCCGCCGCGTTACGCATGGAGTGCAGGGTCTCGCGCAGCGCATCGCTTGGAAGGGGTGCTGGCACGGCTGGAATCCTGTCGAAACCGGAATTGTCGGGCCTTCGCCGGCCCGGCATCCACAAGGCTGGGATCGAGGCCACAGTTGTGGCGTGCCCGGCGCCCGAGTCGTTGATTTACGTCGCCGGTACGGGGCTATACTGCCCGCAGGGGTAACATCGTTCCAGTCGACGGCGCCAACCGGCGTCGTCCAGCAGTGTAGGGGTGCACGCATGGATATCGCCGAGCTTCTGGCGTTCTCGGTCAAGAACAAGGCTTCCGACCTTCACCTGTCGGCCGGCCTGCCGCCGATGATCCGCGTCGATGGCGACGTCCGGCGCATCAACATCCCGGCGCTGGAGCACAAGCAGGTCCACGCGCTCGTCTACGACATCATGTCGGACAAGCAGCGCCGCGACTTCGAGGAATTCCTCGAGGTCGACTTCTCGTTCGAGATCCCGGGCCTGGCCCGCTTCCGCGTCAACGCGTTCAACCAGAACCGTGGCGCCGGCGCGGTGTTCCGTACCATTCCCTCCGACGTGCTGACGCTGGAGGACCTGGGCTGCCCGCGCATCTTCCGCGAGCTCATCGACCAGCCGCAGGGCCTGATCCTGGTGACCGGTCCGACCGGCTCGGGCAAGTCGACCACGCTGGCGGCGATGATCGACCACATCAACAAGAACGAATACGGCCACATCCTCTCGGTCGAGGACCCGATCGAATTCGTCCATACCTCGCAGAAGTGCCTGATCAACCAGCGCGAGGTACACCGCGACACCCACGGCTTCAACGAGGCCCTGCGCTCGGCGCTGCGCGAGGACCCGGACTACATCCTGGTCGGCGAGCTGCGCGACCTGGAGACCATCCGCCTGGCGCTGACCGCCGCGGAAACCGGACACCTGGTGTTCGGCACCCTGCACACCAGCTCGGCGGCCAAGACCGTCGACCGCATCATCGACGTGTTCCCCGCCGGCGAGAAGCCGATGGTCCGCTCGATGCTGTCCGAATCCCTGCGCGCGGTGATCTCGCAGGCCCTGCTCAAGAAGGTCGGTGGCGGGCGAACCGCGGCCTGGGAAATCATGGTCGGCATCCCCGCCATCCGTAACCTGATCCGCGAGGACAAGGTCGCGCAGATGTACTCGGCGATCCAGACCGGCCAGCAGCACGGCATGATGACCCTCGACCAGCACCTGCAGGACCTGGTCAAGCGCGGCCAGATCGCCCGCCAGCAGGCCCGCGAGTATGCCAAGGACAAGCGTCTGTTCGATTGATTCGGGTGATGGGCAATTCGTGATTCGTGATTCGTAAAAGCCGGGGTTCGAAACAGGTGTAGGTTGGGTCGCAGGCAGGATGCCATTGCGTTTGCGAATCACCGATCACCCATCACGAATCACGGCTCCGCAGGAGCCAAGCCAATGAGCACCATCGACTTCACCTCGTTCCTCAAACTGATGGCGCACCAGAAGGCGTCCGACCTGTTCATCACGGCGGGCATGCCGCCGTCGATCAAAGTGCACGGCAAGATCTCGCCGATCACCCAGAACGCGCTGACGCCGCAGCAGAGCCGCGACCTCGTGCTGAACGTCATGAACCCGCAGCAGCGCGAGGAGTTCGAGAAGACGCACGAATGCAACTTCGCGATCGGCGTCGCCGGCGTCGGCCGCTTCCGCGTGAGCTGCTTCTACCAGCGCAACCAGGTCGGCATGGTCCTGCGCCGCATCGAGACCAAGATCCCGACGGTCGAGGAGCTGAGCCTGCCGCCGATCATCAAGACGCTGGCGATGACCAAGCGCGGCATCATCATCTTCGTCGGCGCGACGGGTACCGGTAAGTCCACCTCGCTGGCGGCCATGATCGGCTACCGCAACCAGAACTCGACCGGGCACATCATCACCATCGAGGACCCGATCGAGTTCGTGCACAAGCACGAGGGCTGCATCATCACCCAGCGCGAGGTCGGCATCGACACCGAGAGCTGGGAAGCGGCGCTGAAGAACACCCTGCGCCAGGCGCCGGACGTGATCATGATCGGCGAGGTGCGTACCCGCGAGGGCATGGACCACGCCATCGCCTTCGCCGAGACCGGCCACCTGGTGCTGTGCACGCTGCACGCCAACAACGCCAACCAGGCGATGGACCGCATCATCAACTTCTTCCCGGAAGACCGCCGCGGGCAGCTGCTGATGGACCTGTCGCTCAACCTCAAGGGCGTCGTCGCCCAGCAGCTCGTCCCGACCGTCGACGGCAAGGCCCGCCGCGTCGCCATGGAGATCCTGCTCGGCACCCCGCTGGTGCAGGACTACATCCGCGACGGCGAGATCCACAAGCTCAAGGAAGTGATGAAGGAATCGGTACAGCTGGGCATGAGGACCTTCGACCAGGCCCTGTTCGAGCTCTACCAGGCCGGCGAGATCAGCTACGAAGACGCCCTGCGCTACGCCGACTCCCAGAACGAAGTCCGCCTGCGCATCAAGCTCGCCCAGGGCGGCGACGCCCACACCCTGGCCCAGGGCCTGGAAGGCGTCGAGGTGGCGGAAACGCGGTAGGCGTCTCCCCCCATCCCGTCGCCATGGAATGGCCCGCATACACACGAGCCCCCGCCCAGCATCTTGCCTGCGGGGATCAAAGGGGACGGAGGTAATTAATTTGCCTCGGTGCCATTGATGCTCGTTCCTACGCCCGGCCGCCAGGCAAGGGATCTGTTGAGGGCTTCCTCGAGCATGGGCGCGACATCCCGGGTGTCACAGGGCGGATTCCCGCGCCAGATGCTTTCAGGTCGACGCGATTCGGTGCAATGCGCTTTGCTTGTTGCACCCTACTTGGAGACCTTGTTGAGGCGTATCACTCGCTGCAGAGGCCGTCAACGACTGGGCTGGGCATGTGGCTTTTCGCGTCGCGCGGCATCCGGGAGGGACATCTGCGCTGAGCCGCGGGTGAGGCGCCGGGTTGCGATCCGGGCGCGGTTTCTCTAGCCTGCTCGGGCTGCTTTGCGCAGTTTTTGCCTTGCGTCGTCACTATCAAGCGCTTCACGTGCCCCTGATACCGGCCCGGACATCGCGTCCCATGGCCGTCGGCGTATTCCCACTCTCTCCCTGAATATGGAGGCTCCCCCATGGAGATCGCCGATCGCCGCGTTGCTTCGTTCCACTACACCCTGACCAATGACGAGGGCCAGGTCATCGACAAGTCGTCCGAGCAGGCGCTGAGCTACCTGCACGGTGCCGGCAACATCGTGCCGGGCCTGGAGAAGGCGCTGGCCGGCAAGAAGGCCGGCGACAAGCTGAAGGTCGCGGTCGCGCCCGAGGAAGGCTATGGCGCGCGCCACGACGGCCTGGTGCAGAAGGTGCCGCTCGAGGCGTTCAAGGGCGTGGAGAACGTGCAGCCCGGCATGCAGTTCCAGGCCCAGACCGGCGGCGGCCCCGTCCTGGTGACCGTGACCGAGGTCGGCGACAGCGAGGTCACCGTCGACGGCAATCATCCGCTCGCCGGGCAGACCCTGCATTTCGACGTCGAAGTCACTGAAGTGCGCGAGGCGACCGACGACGAGCAGCAGCACGGCCACGTACACGGGGCGGGTGGCGTGCACGAGTAAGCCGCTCGGCGGCCGGTCTGCGTGGGGCGCTGGTCCCATGTCGGCCGTCGCATGCCGACAGGAATCCCGGGTGCTCGTGGAGCCCCGGGATTTTTTTGTGTTCGCGCGACTAAGGCAGAACGGGCAAGCGAAGCGCGGGCGGGGAGTGCCCGTGTGGTCGGCGATCGCGTATCACGCGGAGCGCGAGGGGGGCGTCGTGTGTGGGGCAGGCAGGTCGCGCCGCGTGCCGGAGAAAGCCAGAGAGGCATGCAGGATGCGCGGGCCGGTAGGAGGCCCCGGGTGCGCTGCGCTTACCCGGGCTACGGGGCTGCGCTCGGGCCAATATACGGGCGTGGGAGGCGGGAGAAGCGCAAAGGCTGGATCCCAGCGTTCGCTGGGATGACGGCAAGTTGCGATGGCCCCGGGATTTTTTCGTGCCCGCGCGACACGGTAGCCCGAGCAGGCGAAGCGCGGCCGGGGAGTGCCTGTGTGGTCGGCCATCGCGCACCATGCAGGGCGCGAGTGGGGCGGCGTGTGGGGGCGGCAGGAGCCCCCGGGTGCGCTGCGCTCACCCGGGCTACGGACGGGCTACGCTCGGGCCAACCTACGGGGGGAGGCGGGAGAAGGGCAAAGGCTGGATCCCAGCGTTCGCTGGGATGACGGCAAGTTGCGTGGGGCCGCGCATAGCCGCCTCGCCTCGCCTCGAATTCCGAATCCCCAATCCCCAATCCCGAATCCCGAATCCCGAATCCCGAATCCCGAATCCCGAATCCCGAATCCGGAATCCGGAATTACGAATTACGAATTACGAATTACGAGCCCCCCACCACCGAAGGCAGCCCCGGATGCAAACGGGCGATGCGCTGCATCACCGGGCAGTCGGGGCGGTGGGCGCCGGGCAGGTAGCCCAGGCTCATGAGGAACTCGCCGGTGATCTCGCCACCGGTGAAGCGGAAGGTCTGCTTGAACAGCTTGACCCAGGCGGCCTTGTCGCGGGGGCGGTCGCCGTCGGTGGCATGCGCGTCGAGCCATTCGGCGAAGCCGCCATGGCTGTCGCGCAGGCGCTGGATGACGCCGGCATTGTGGATGGCGGCGTCGACCTTCAGGCGGTTGCGGATGATGCCGGCGTCGGCGAGCAGGCGGGCGCGATCGCGCTCGCCGTAGGCGGCCACGGTGTCGACGTCGAAGCCGCCGTAGGCGCTGCGGAAGCCCTCGCGCTTGCGCAGGATGGTTTCCCAGCTCAGGCCGGCCTGGTTGATCTCCAGCAGCAGCCGCTCGAACAGCACGTGTTCCTCGCGCTGCGGGAAGCCGTATTCGGTGTCGTGGTAGGGGCCGTGGAGCGGATGCCCGGGCGCGATGTCGCAATAACCTCTCATCGCGGCTGCAGCAGCTCGGCCAGCAGGCCGGGCAGGAGCTGGAGCTCGGACTTCGGCAGTTGCGCATCGGCCGGGGCTAGGCCGCCGGGGCGGTGGGCGGGCAGGTCGTCGAGCCAGCCGTCGGACACGTACACGAAGGGCACGCGGGGCGCGTGCGTGCGGACCAGTTCCAGCGCCTGCTCGCCGGAGAAGCCGGGCAGGTTGAGGTCCGACAGCACGCACTGGGGATTGAAGTCGTCCAGCGCGCGCAGCAGCGCGTGCTCGTCCTGCACGCGCACGTAGTGGAACTCGATGCCGGCGTCGGCGAGTTCCAGGGTGGTCAACTCGGCGTCGTCGGCCGAGTCTTCGATCAACAGCAGCCTGAGCGGGCCGCCGTCTTCGCCGGACAGGTTCAAGCTCAGACCTCGGGGATCTCGTTGAACACGGCCCAGAACTTGCCCAGCGCCTGCACCGCGTCGAAGAACTGGTCGACGTCGACCGGCTTGACCACGTAGGCGTTGACGCCCAGGTCCCAGCTGCGGGCCAGGTCGCTTTCCTCGCGGGAGGACGACAGGATCACCACCGGCAGGCGCTTGAGCTGCTCGTGGGCGCGCAGCTGCTGCAGGACTTCCAGCCCATCCATGCGCGGCATCTTGATGTCGAGCAGCAGGACGGCCGGGTCCTCGCCGCCGCGGTCGGCGAACTGGCCGCGGCGCAGCAGGTAGTCCATGGCCTCGACGCCGTCCTCGACGTGGACGATGGGGTTGGCCAGGTGGGCCTCGCGCAGGGCGTCGATGGCCATTTCGGCATCGGCGGGGCTGTCTTCGGCCAGCAGGATGGTGCGGAGTTTGCTCATGTCGTGGGCTCGTTGTTGGCCGGTTGGTCCAGCGATGCTGGAAGGGTGAAGGTGAAGGTGGCGCCTTCGTCGGGTCGCGCGTCGGCGCTGACGGTGCCGCCGTGGCGGGTCAGGACGCGACGCACGCTGGCCAGGCCGATCCCGGTGCCGGGATAGTCGCTGGCCTTGTGCATGCGCTGGAACACGCCGAACAGCTTGCCGGCGTAGCGCATGTCGAAGCCCGCGCCGTTGTCGCGCACGCTGAAGTGGTGGCGACCTTCCTCGTCCTGCTGGTACTGCACCTCGATGACCGCCGGGTCGCGGTTGGCGCTGTACTTGACGGCATTGCCCAGCAGGTTGAGCCAGACCTGGCGCATCATGTTCTCGTCGGCGACCAGGATCGGCATCGGGCCGATGCGCCATTCGACGTGGCGGCCGGGGGCGTCGCTGTGCAGGTTGGCGTCGAGGATGGCGCGGGTCTCGTCGACCATCGACTGCATGTCCACCGCCTGCAGGCGCATGGCGTTGCGGCCCAGGCGCGAGTAGACCAGCAGGTCGTCGATCAGCGAGGACATGCGTCGCGCCGACTTCGCGATGACGTCCAGGTAGTGCAGGCTCTTCTCGTCCGCGTCGTCGCCCAATTGCCGTCCGAGCTTGTCGGCGAAGCCGGCGATGTGGCGCAGCGGCGCGCGCAGGTCGTGCGACACCGAGTAGCTGAAGGCTTCAAGCTCGCGATTGACGTCCGAGACCTGGTCGACCTTGCCGGCCAGCTGCCGGTTCAGCTCGCGGATCTGCCGCTCGGAGGACTTCTGGGTGGTCACGTCGCTGACCGTCAGCAGGGCGACCTCGTCCTCGCGGTCGGGCAGGGGCATGCGGCGGGCGTTCACCAGCATCACGCGCTCGCTGCCGTCCTCGGTCTGCTGGGCAAGCTCGAAATCCCACAGCTCTCGGTCGCGGCCCAGCACGTCGCGCAGGCGCTGCAGCAGTTCGGCGTGCCGCCAGGCGCCGTTGCCGATTTGCTCCAGCAGCTGCCCCAGGGCTTCGTCGCCCTCGACGCCATACATCTCGGCGAAGGCGAGGTTGTGCATGATGATCGCCTGGTGGCTGTCGATCAGCGCGATCGGCTCGCGCACGCTCTGCAGGACCGTGAGCGCACGGGCGCTGGCGCGGCTGGCGGCGTTCTCGGCCTGCAGGCGCTGGCGCGCCTGGCGCTGGGAGAAGAAGCTCAGCAGCCCGAGCAGGACCAGCTGGCCGATCATCGCCGCCCAGAACAGGGCGTTGGTCCGGCGTTGCAGCGCCTCGGCACGGGCGTCGCGAAGGGCGAGCAGGCGAGACTCCTCGTCCATCATCGACTGGGCGAGTTCGCGGATGGGGAATCGCGAGATCATCGCGGCGGTTTCGCGTCGCTGGCGTGCCACCGAGGGCTCCTGGAGGATGCTCTCGGTGATCTCCAGCCGCTGCCGGATCATCACGTTGAGCTCGCCCACGCGCACCTGCTGGTCGGGGTTGTCGCGGGTCAGGGTCTGCAGGCGCGCGCTCAGTTGGCGGACGTTCTCGGTGCCCTGTTGAAGGCGCTGCTTCAGCAGCTCGCCGTCGAGGCTCTCTTCGCTGTCGAGCCCGGCCACCAGCGAGAGCGTGGCCGACTCCAGGCTGCGCATCTCATAGGCAAGCGACTGGACGGTGTTCTCGACCTCGCGCGTGTGGTTGGCCAGGCCTACCGCGGAGACGTTGTCCTGGTGCGCATCGCGCAGCAACAGGAACGGCGCCACCACGATCAGCAGGACCGCGAAGACGAGGACCGGCAAGCGCCAGCGCGACCAGTTGTCGACGAAGTCAAAGGGCATCGGATCCTGTCGGGCCGCCATGGAAAAGGGCACGGACAGGGCGACCCTTAGTCGACTCCCCCCGGATCCGTCCCCCATCATCCCCCGCGCGGGCCTGTATTTCAATGGATGCCAGGCCGCGGCGGCGCGATAGAATGGGGCCATGCCAGAGCCCACCACGCCCCTCGCCAACCAGCTCCTGATCGCCCTGCCATCGCTGGCGGACACCAATTTCTCGCGCTGCGTGGCCCTGGTCTGCCAGCACGACACCGACGGCGCGATGGGCATCATCGTCAACCGCGCCTCGGAGTACACCCTGGGCGAGGTATTCGGCCAGATGGGCGTGGAGGGCGGCAGCGACCGCCTGCGCGGCCAGGCCGTGCTCGCCGGCGGCCCGGTGCACCCCGAGCGTGGCTTCGTGCTCCATGACGGCGGCATGCGGTGGGACTCCACCCTGATGATCACCGACGGCCTGTACCTGACCACCTCGCGCGACATCCTCGAGGCCATGGCCCGGGGCGAGGGCCCCGAGCACGCCATGGTCGCCCTGGGCTGCGCCGGCTGGAGCGCGGGCCAGCTTGAGCAGGAGCTGGGCGAGAACGACTGGTTGACCGCGCCTTCGGACGCGGAACTGCTGTTCGCCCTGCCGCTCGACGACCGCTGGCAGGCCGCGGCGGGACGCATCGGCGTGGACTTCGCGCACCTGGCCGATTACGCCGGGCACGCCTGAGGACGCACGGTGACCACGGCCGCCACGGGGCACGGACGATGAGCGCGCGGCGATGAGGCGCGACGGCACCGTGCTCGGCTTCGACGTCGGGGGCCGACGCATCGGCGTCGCGGTCGGCAGTGCCTTCGGCCATGGCGCTCGCGCATTGGCGGTGGTCGACATGCATGGCCACGGGCCCGACTGGACCGCGATCGACCGGCTGCGCAAGGAGTGGTTGCCCAATGGCTTCGTGGTCGGCGACCCGATGACGCTCGACGGCGGCGACCAGCCGATCCGCAAGCAGGCGCATGCCTTCGCCCGCGAGCTGCAGGCCCGCTACCGGCTGCCGGTGGCGCTGGTGGACGAGCGCTCGAGCTCGATCGAGGCGGCGCAGCGTTTCGCCGGCGACCGCGCCGACGGTCGCCGGCGCCGTCGCGACGCCGAGGTGCTCGATGCCATGGCCGCGGCGGTCATCATCGAGCGCTGGCTGGCCGCGCCCGACGATGCGGTCGAGCTGCCGCCGCTGGAATGACCCCGCCGCCTCCCGCCTTCTTCCCCGCCATCCCGACCGCTATCGCATGAATGCCCCACGCCCCGGCGCCCCGGCCGCCGACGCCCCGCAGCACCTCATCGGCCTGCACGACATGCCGGCCGCGCGCATGACCGCACTGCTCGAGCGCGCGCAGTACTTCGCCGAGGGCCACGATGCGCGCCAGGCGCTGGCTGGCATCGCGATCTGCACGCTGTTCTTCGAGCCGTCCACCCGCACTCGCCTGAGCTTCCAGCTCGCCGCGCAGCGGTTGGGCGCGGACGTGCTGAACTTCGATGCCTCCACCTCGTCCACCAGCAAGGGCGAGACCGCGCTCGACACGCTGCGCACCATCGAAGCGATGGGCGTGCGCGGCTTCGTGGTCCGCCACAAGGAGGACGGTGCGGTCGCCGCGCTGGCCGCCGCCGCCGCGCCGGGCACCGCCGTGGTCAATGCCGGCGACGGGCGCAGCGCCCATCCCACCCAGGGTCTGCTCGACATGCTTACCCTGCGCCAGGCCAAGGGCCCGGACTTCTCCGGCCTGAAGGTGCTGGTGGTGGGCGACGTGAAGCATTCGCGCGTCGCCCGCTCCGACCTGCACGCGCTGCGCGCGCTGGGCGCGGGCGAGATCCGCGTCTGCGGCCCACGGGCGCTGTTGCCCGACGATGGCACGCTGGCGGGTTGCGCGGTGTCGGGCGACCTGGACGCGGCGCTGGCGGGGGTGGACGCGGTGATGATGCTGCGCCTGCAGCGCGAACGCATGGAAGACGGGCTGGTCGACTCGCTGGAGGACTACCACCGCGACTACGGCCTGACGGTCGCCCGCCTCGCACGTGCCGCGCCGGACGCGATCGTGATGCACCCTGGACCGATGAACCGGGGCGTCGAGATCACCGACGAGGTCGCTGACGGTCCGCAGTCGCGCGTCCTGCGCCAGGTGGGCAACGGCGTGGCGGTGCGCATGGCGGTCCTGGAAGCCTTGCTCGGCGCGCGCTGACCGCCGGGAGCCAGGCGCCACGAGCGGCGCCCGAGCGCAGGCTCAGGGCAGCGTGCCTGCCGCGCCGGCGCTGTCGTCGGCCTCGTTGGGTTCCAGGCGCTGCGCGAACAGCCAGGGCCACAAGGCCGGGGTGCCGGCGTAGGTGGCATCCCAGGCGTTGTGGTCGGCGTCGGGGAACTCGGTATAGCGCGCATCGGCGGTGCTGACCTCGTCGAACGCCCGCGCCAGCATGCGGTCGTCGTGGGTGGGGACGACGTCGTCCTTCGCGCCATGGAAAATCCACACCGGCACGCTGGACAGCCGCGTCGCGATCGCGGCGTACGGGTCGGCCTCGTCGGCGACGGCGGTGACCTGCAGGTCGCGTTCCGGACGGATGCGCCGGACCGCGCCGCACACGGGCACCAGCGCGGCGAAGCGCTCCGGTTCGGCCAGGGCGATCTCCCAGACGCCGTAGCCGCCCATCGACAGGCCGGTCAGGTAGGTCCGCTCGCGGTCGCCGTCGAATTCGCGGGTCGCCGCGTCCAGCGCGGCGAGCGCGGCGCGGACGTTCGCGCCCTGCCACTCCTGCCCGTCCGGCACCTGCGGGAAGACCACGATCGCGGGGAAGTCCGCGGCGTGGGCGCGCACGTACGGGCCCAGCCCGACCAGGGTCGGCTTGCGACCGTCGTCGCCGCGTTCGCCCGAGCCATGCAGGAACAGGATGACCGGCGCGGGTCCGCGGCGCGCGGACGCCGAGGGCACGAAGACCTGGTAGGCGCGGCGCGTGCCGTCGATTTCCAGGGTGCGGGTGACGAAGCCGCTGTCGGTCGCAGGGCGCAGGCCCGCGCATCCGGACAGGACCAGGACGGTGGCGAAGGCTGCAGCGAGTCGTCGCGCGATCCCTGGGCGATCCATGGCGTCTTACCGGTTGGCGTGTGGACCGCCAGCATGACACTGCCATCGCAGTCTGTCGCGCGGCCGCCGTCACGGCCGGCCGGTCAGGCGTCAGCGCACCAGGATCAGCGTCGCCAGGCCCAGGAAGGTGAAGAAGCCCAGGACGTCGGTGACCGTGGTCAGGAAGATGCTGCTCGCCAGCGCGGGATCGAAACCGAGCCGCTTGAGGGTCAGGGGCACCAGCACGCCGGCGGTCGCGGCGAACAGCAGGTTCAGGGTCAGCGCGGTGGCGATGACCGCCGACAGCTTGGGATCGCCGAACCAGAACCAGACGATCCCGCCCAGCAGCAGGCCCAGCGACAGGCCGTTGAGCAGGGCCAGGCGCACTTCCTTCCACAGCAGCACGCCGGCGTTGGACGAGCCGACCTGGCCCAGTGCGATGCCGCGGATCATCAGCGCCAGCACCTGGGTGCCGGCGTTGCCGCCCATGCCGGCGACGATGGGCATCAGCACGGCGAGGGCGACGATCTTCTCGATCGTCGCTTCGAACTGGCCGACCACGCTGGCCGCGACGAAGGCGGTGCCCAGGTTGATCGTCAGCCAGATCAGGCGCCGGCGCATCGCGCGCCGGATGGGGCTGAAGAGGTCCTCGTCCTCGTCCAGGCCTGCAGCGCCCAGCGCCTGGTGCTCGGCGCGGTCGCGGATGATGTCGACCACGTCGTCGATGGTGATGCGGCCCAGCAGCACGTTGCCGTCGTCCACCACCGGCGCGCTGAGCCAGTCGTGGTCGGAGAACTGGCGGGCGACTTCGTCGTCGGACTCGTCGACGTCGATCGCCGGCTGTTCGTCGTCGATCAGGCGGTTGATCGGGTCGGTGGGTTCGCAGGTCAGCAGCGAGGCCAGCGCGATGCGGCCCAGGTACTGGTGGCGGCGACTGACCACGTACAGGTGGTCGGTGTGCTCGGGCAGCTCGCCGCGCAGGCGCAGGTAGCGCAGGACGACGTCGACGGTGGTGTCGGCGCGCACCGTCACCACGTCCGGGTTCATCAGACGGCCGGCGGTGTCCTCGGGATAGGACAGCACCTGCTCCAGGCGCTCGCGGTTCTCGCGGTCCATCGACTTGAGGACTTCGTCGATGACCGTGTCGGGCAGGTCCTCGGCGAGGTCGGCGAGGTCGTCGATGTCGAGGTCTTCGACGGCGGCGACGATCTCGTCCGGGTCCATCTCCGCCAGCAGGCTCTCGCGGACCTCGTCGCCGACGTGGACCAGCACCTCGCCGTCGTCCTCGGGATCGACCAGTCCCCAGACCACGGTGCGCTTGGCCGGCGGCAGCGACTCGAGCAGGTTGCCGATCTCGGCCGGCGACAAGGTGTTGACCAGGCGCTTGACCGGCCCCAGCCGCCCGCTGTCCAGCGCGTCCGAGAGCAGGCGCAGCTGGCGTGCGGTCTTGTCGTGGCGGACGGCTTCGGCCATGCAGTGCTCCGGGTGGGGCAGACGGAACCGCAGGGGGTATCCGGCCGGGGTCGGGCTTCGCGGTGGGTCACATCATCGGGCGGCGCGTCCCTGGCGCCCGCGCGGCATTATCGCTGTTGCGGATGGACCTGCACACCCCGGCAGGCAGGGGATGCGTTCAGCCGGCGGGCGTGCAGGCCGCCAGCCAGCGTTCGATGGCGGGTCGATCGCGTGCGCGGAGGAGGGTGGCGGCGCGTGCGCGCAGCACGCCCAGGTCATGGCGGCGAATGGTCTGCCGCAGCTCCAGCAGGGTGCCCGGGTGCAGGCTGAACTCCATCAGCCCCAATGCCAGCAACAAGGGCGCGAAGGCAGGATCGCCGGCCATCTCGCCGCAGACCGACACCGGTACGTCGCGCGCCTGGGCCAGGCGGATCACGTCGCGCATGAGCCTGACCACTGCCGGGTGCAGCGGCGTGTAGAGCTCGCCGAGCGCTTCGTTGATGCGGTCGGCTGCCAGCAGGTACTGGACCAGGTCGTTGGTGCCGATGGAGAGGAAGTCGACGTCGTTGATGAAGCTGCCCAGGGCGATCGCGGCCGCCGGGACCTCGATCATCGCCCCCACCTGCACGTGCTCGGCGATCATGTGGCCTTCCGCGCGCAGTTCACCGGCCACGCGTTCCAGGTGCCGGCGCACGGCCAGGATCTCCTCGCGGCTGCTGACCATCGGCAGCAGGATGCGCAACGGCCCGTAGCCCGACGCCCGCAACAGGGCGCGCAACTGGGTCTCCATGACTTCCGGTCGCGCCAGCGACAGGCGCACGCCGCGCAGGCCCAGGGCGGGGTTGGGTTCGTCCCGCAGGGCCAGCCCGGTGCGGTCGGCCTTGTCCGCGCCCAGGTCGACGGTGCGGATGGTGACCGTGCGTCCGGTCATGCCGAGCACGACGTCGCGATAGGCGCGGAACTGTTCTTCCTCGTCGGGCAGCTCGCTGCGCTGCAGGAACAGGAACTCGGTGCGGTACAGGCCGATCCCGGCCGAACCGAGCGAGTGCGCCTCGGCGACGTCCTCGCGCGACTCGGCGTTGGCGTACAGCTTGATGTCGACCCCGTCGACGGTGCGCGTGGGTTCGCGCCGCAGGCGGTGCAGCTGCTTGCGTTCGCGCTTCTGCTCGCGCACCCGCGCGCGGTGGCCGCGCAGGTCGTCGGCATTGGGTTCGAGCACCACCAGGCCGGTGGCGCCGTCGATCATCAGGGTGTCGCCGTCGTTGATCTTCTGCAGCACGTTCGGCGTGCCGACGACGAGCGGCAGGTGGAGGCTGCGCGCGAGGATGGCGCTGTGCGAGAGATGGCTGCCGGAGGCGGTCACGATCGCCATCACGCCCTGGGCCTGCAGTTGCGCGATCTCCGCCGGGGCGACCGCGTCGGTCACCAGGATGTCGCCGGCGACGCCCTGCAGTTCGCCTTCGCGCCGGTGCAGGGCGGCGTGGATGCGGCCGATGACCTGGTCGATGTCCTCGATGCGGCTGCGGAAGTAGGCGTCGTCCATTTCCTGGAAGACGGCGGCGATGCGGTCGCGTTGCAGGCGCAGCGCGTAGTCGGCCGAATAGTGGCCGGTGCGGATGAGGGCATCCAGGCCCTGCAGCAGTTCCGGGTCGTCCAGCAGCAGGGTGTGCAGGTCGAGGAACTCGCCGACCTCGTGGGCCAGCGCGCCGTGCAGTCGCTCGCGCAGTTCCTGCATTTCGCTGCGGACGGCGTCGATGGCGGCGTGGATGCGGTCGAGCTCGCCCTCGACGGCCTCGGTGGGGATCAGCTCTTCGTCGACTTCAAGCGCATGCGGCAGGCGGACGCGGGCCCGGCCCAGCACGCTTCCGCGCGAGGCCCCGTTGCCGTTGAACTCCTGCCGCATCCAGCCCCGTCCTCAGCTGTCTTCGTCGAAACGACGGTCGAACAGGGCCACGATCGCGTCGGTGGCCGCGGTTTCGTCGTCGCCGTTCACGCGCAGCTTCACCGGCGTGCCCTGGCCGGCGGCGAGCAGCATCACGCCCATGATGCTCTTGGCATTCACCTCGCGGCCCTTGGCGGTCAGGGTCGCGCTGCTGCGATAGGCCGAGAGCACCTGGACCAGTTTGGCGGTGGCCCGGGCGTGCAGGCCCAGGCGGTTGGAGACGGTCAGTTCGCGTTCGATCATGGGGGAGTTCCTCGGGCCGTCTTCAGGCATCGTCCAATATGACACCGTTGCGTGCGCCAGCGGAAGCAATCGCCGGCAGTTCATCCAGTTCGAGCTCCGCGTAGTTCATCACCCTCAGCAGCATGGGCAGGTTCAGCGAGGACACCCGGCGCACCGGCGTGCCCAGGTGGGCGACCCGCGCGGCCAGGTTGCTGGGGGTAGCGCCGTAAAGGTCGGTCAGCACCAGCACCCCGTCGCCGCCATCGACGCGGCGCAGGGCCGCGCTGGCCTGGGGCAGGATCGCGTCGGGATCGGCGTCGAACGGCACTTCGAAGGCCTCGACCTTCAGCGGCAGGGCGCTGAGCAGGCGGGTGGCCACCGCCAGCAGCGCGCTGCCGATGCCTTCATGGGTCACGAGTAGGATGCCGACGCTCATGGCGACAACTTAGCAGAGCCGGGTGACACGCCGGTAGCCGGAAAGCCGCGCCTGGCGGCCCGGACGACCGTTCAGTCGAGTTCGCGGTGGTGGACGGCGACCTCGTCCCAGCCCCCGGCGCGGGCCCGCTCGCCCATCTTCTCGGCCAGGTAGACCGACCTGTGCCGGCCGCCGCTGCAGCCGAAGGCCACGGTGACGTAGCTGCGGGTGGTATCGCGTGTCATGCGGGGGAGCCAGGTGTCGAGGAATTCGCCCACCTGGTCGACGTACTGCATCACCTCGGGCTGCTGCTCGAGGTAGTCGCGGATGGCGCCGTCGCGACCCGACAGCGGGCGCAGGCTCGCGTCCCAGTGCGGATTGGGAAGGCCGCGCGCGTCGAACACGAAGTCGGCGTCGGCGGGGACGCCATGGCGGTAGGCGAAGGACTCGAACAGCAGCGACACCGTGTTGTCGCTGCCCAGGCCGAACTCGGTGATGATGTGCCGCCGCAACTGGTGCACGTTCATCTCGCTGGTGTCGACCACGGTGTCGGCCAGGCGTCGCAGCGGGCGGGAGACCTGGCGCTCAAGCGAAATCGCATCGCCCAGGGACAGGCCCAGGCGGCTGAGCGGATGCCGCCGCCGCGTGTCGGCATACCGGCGGAGCAGCACGTCGTCGCGGCTCTCGAAGTAGACCAGGCGGGGGTCGAAGCCCAGCCGGCCCACTTCGGCCAGCCAGTTGGCCATGTGGCTGAGGTCGTTGTGGCGGTTGCGCACGTCGATCGCCACGGCCAGCTTGGGCGGCGCGCCATCGTCGTTCTTGACGCTCTTGACGAAACTGGCGAGGAGGTCGGCGGGCAGGTTGTCGACGCAGTAGTAGCCCAGGTCCTCCAGGGTCTTGAGCGCGACCGACTTGCCGGAGCCGGACATGCCGCTGACGATCACCAGCGCCGGGTTGCCATTGCCGTTGCCCGCGCCAGGACTGCCCATGTCGTCGCTCATGCGTCGCCCCGCTCGAGGAAGTTGCTGTGCCGCGCGATGAAGGCGGCGGCCGGGTCCATGCCCTTCATGCGCAGGCTGTGCAGGCGGGTGGCGGCCTCGGCCAGCACCGCGAGGTTGCGGCCGGGCATCACCGGCAGGGTGATCGTCGGCACGTCGAGGTCGAGGATGCGGCGGGTGCCGCTGTCGCCGGTCAGGCGCTCGATGCCGCTGGGCAGGGGGTCCTGCATCGGCTTGGTGAGGTGGACGACCAGGCGCAGGTACTTGTTGCTCTTGATCGCGGTGTCGCCGAACATCTCGCGGATGTTCAGCACGCCCAGGCCGCGTACCTCGAGCAGGTCCTGGAGCATGTCGGGGCAGGTGCCGTCGAGCACGTCCGGCGCGATCTGGGTGAACTCCGGCGCGTCGTCGGCGACCAGGCGGTGGCCACGGGTGACCAGTTCCAGCGCGAGCTCGCTCTTGCCCGAGCCGGACTCGCCGGTGATCAGCACGCCGATCGAATAGATCTCCATGAACACGCCATGCAGCGTCACGCGTGGCGCCAGGGTACGGGCCAGGTGGTACTGCATGAGGTTGAGCAGTTCGTGGCCGCGCCGCGGCGAGACCCACAGGGGCGTGCCGGATTCCTCGGCGGCCTCGCGCAGGTCCTCCGGGCAGTGCTGCTGCTTGCTGATCACCATCGCCAGCGGTCGGTACTGCATGATCTTCTCGATGGTCTCCCAGCGCTGGCGCGAGTCCAGGCCATCCAGCCAGGTCAGCTCCTCCGTGCCCAGGATCTGAACCTTGTTCGGGTAGATCGTGTTGAGGTAACCGGCCAGCGAGGGCCGGCGCGCGACGGTCTGGACCGCCTCGAGCATCCGCTCGCCGCCGGTTTCGCCGGCGATCCAGCGCAGGTCCAGCCGTTCGCGCTGTTGTTCGAAGAGTTCGGCCGCACTGATGCTGGCATTCACCCGCGATTCCCCCATTGCCCGTTCAGTGCCCAGCGTCCCACGTCACGCCGCCGACTGGTAGTGGTCCGCATCGAGCAACAAGGTCGCCAGGGCGGTTTCGTCCGCGGCGGCGCGCAGCGAGGCGCAGAAGGCCGGGTTGCCCAGCCGGTCGGCGATCGCCGCCAGCCGGCGCAGGTGCGCCTGCACGTGGGCTTCCGACACCGCCATGGCGAACACCAGGTCGACATCGATCCCGTCGGCGGCACCGAAGTCGACGCCGCGGGGCAGGCGCAGGAACACGCCGGTGTCCTCGGCCAGGTCGGCCACGCGCGCATGCGGGATCGCGATGCCGAAGCCGATGCCGGTGCTGGCCAGCGCTTCGCGCTGGACCAGCAGGTCGTGGACCTGGCGCGGCGGGAGGCCGCCTTTGGCGGCGAGCAGCCGGGCGGCGAGGTCGAGCACCTCCGCGCGGTTGGACGCCGGCGTCGCGGCGTCGACCAGGACGACGCGGCCGGGGGCGAGCAGCGGTCGGAAAGGCATGCGGTCTAGAGGTTGAACTCACCGGTGCGGGCGAGGCTCTCGCCGCGGTGGTGGTCGACCATCTTCTCCTTGTGCTTCATCAGCAGGCGGTCGAGCTTGTCCGCCAGCAGGTCGATGGCGGCATACATGTCGACGGCATTGGCGTCGGCGTGCAGCGTGCGGCCGGCGATGTTGAGGGTCGCCTCGGCGCGGTGGTCGGGCTTGTCCAGGCTGAGCTGCGCCTTGATGTCCAGCGGCTGCTCGTAGTGGCGCTCCAGTCGGGCCAGTTTGGTCTCTACGTAGTCGCGCAGGGCCGGTGTCACGTCGATCTGTTGGCCGTGGGTTTCGATACGCATCGCTGACCTCCTGTTCATCACTGGGGAGTAGTGGCTACAGCATCGCACGATCGGCGGAAATTGCGAGTGCCCAGGCAGGCAGGCCGGGCGACGCTGCCCGTTCATGCGGGCATCCGGTGACCAAGAGGCCCCTGATCAGCCGATCCTGACGCGATCCTGCGAGGAGGGAATGTTCATTGCCTCGCGGTACTTGGCGACCGTGCGCCGGGCCACCGGGACCCCGGTGGACTTGAGCGAGGCGGCCAGGCGGGCGTCGGACAGGGGTTTGCGCGGGTCCTCGGCGTCGATCAGCTGGCGGATCATGGCCTGGATCGCGGTGCTCGACGACTCGCCCCCGCTGTCGTTGCTCACGCCCGAGGCGAAGAACGCCCGAAGCGGCACCGTGCCGCGCGGCGTCCGGGCGTACTTGCGCGATATCGCGCGCGAGACGGTCGATTCGTGCATGCCGATCTCGGCGGCGACCTCGCGCAGGGTCAACGGGCGCAGCGCGCTGTCGCCGAATTCCAGGAAGCCGGCCTGTTGCTTGATCAGGCACTGGGCGACCTTGAGCAGGGTCTCGCCGCGCGCCTCCAGGCTCTTGAGCAGCCAGCGCGCTTCCTGCAGGTGGCCGCGCAGGTAGCTGGCGTCGGACGCGTTGGCGCCGCGGATCATGCCCTCGTAGCCGCGGTGGATGGTGATGCGCGGGCGCATGCTGTCGGCCAGGCTGACCCGCCACAGGCCATGCTGGCGCCAGATGACCACATCGGGCGCGACATAGGTGTCGTGGTCGGTCGCACCGATCTGCGAGCCCGGGCGGGGGTCGAGCGTGCGCAACAACTGCACGGCCAGTTCCACCTCGTCCGGGTCGAGCTTCATCTCGCTGGCCAGGCCCTTCACGCCGACCTTGGCGAGCTTCTGCAGCGGCCCGTTGGCCAGGGTGTGGGCGAGCGCCTTGCCCGGCGTCTCGTCCGACAGGGGTTGCAGTTGCAGGCGCAGGCATTCGCCCAGGTCGCGCGCGCCGACGCCGACCGGGTCGAAGCGCTGGATGGTGTGCAGGACCGCGACGACCTCGTCCTCGCTGGCCTGGATGGCCGGGCCCAGCGAGTCGATGATCGCCGACAGCGGCTCGCGCAGGTAGCCGTCTTCCTCGATCGCTTCGATCAGCGTCGCGCCGATGCTGCGATCGCGCGGGGACAGGGGACTGAGGTGAAGCTGCCAGAGCAGGTGGTCGTGGAGGGTATCGTCGTCGACGACCTGCTCGGCCATGGTGTCGGCCAGGTTGCTGTCGGCGGGACCGATGCGCTCGTACCAGGGCTCGCCATCGGTGGGCCCCCAGTCCTCGGGACCGTCGGACAGCGCTTCGCCGGGGGAATTGCCATTGCCCTCGCCGGGCGACTCCTGGCTGGCACTGATGCTGCTCTCGGTCCAGTCGAGCAGTGGATTGCTCTCCACCGCCTCCACCAGCTCCAGCTCCAGTTCGGTCGCCGAGAGCTGCAACAGCCGGATGGCCTGACGCAGTTGCGGCGTCATGACCAGGTTCTGTCCCAGGGAAGCTTGGAGGCGCGGTTTCATGTCCTATCGCGATGCATGGCCAGTCGGAAGCGGCGGAACGGCCCTTCCGGCGTGGCAGCCGGGCCGCCCGGAACCCGAAGCGCATGGCTCGGGATCCGGGGCGGTTCCGGCCATCCAGCGTCAAAGACGGAATGTATCCCCGAGGTACACGCGGCGCACATCCGGATTGGCCAGCAGCGCGTCCGGAGCCCCCTGCGCGAGCACGCCGCCTTCATTGAGGATATACGCGCGGTCGCAGATTCCCAAGGTCTCGCGCACGTTGTGGTCGGTAATGAGCACGCCGATGCCACGATTCTTGAGGTGACTCACGATCCGCTGGATCTCGCCGACCGAGATCGGGTCGACGCCCGCGAAGGGTTCATCCAGCAGCATCAGGCGGGGGCGGGCCGCCAGTGCACGGGCGATCTCGACCCGGCGGCGTTCGCCGCCCGACAGGCTGGCGCCGAGCTGGTCGGCGACATGGGTGACCTGCAGTTCGTCCATCAGACTGGCCAGTTCGCGCTCGCGACCGGCCTTGTCCAGGTCGGGGCGCAGCTCCAGCACGAGGCGGATGTTGTCGGCCACGTTGAGCTTGCGGAACACCGAGGGTTCCTGCGGCAGGTAGCCGACGCCGAACTTCGCGCGGGCGTACATCGGCTCGGCGGTGATGTCCTTGCCATCGAGCACGATCTGCCCGGCGTCGGCGGGAACGAGGCCGACGATCATGTAGAAGCAGGTCGTCTTGCCGGCGCCGTTGGGCCCGAGCAGGCCCACGACCTCCCCGGCATCGAGGGTCAGGCCGAAATCCTTGACGACCTCGCGCGAACGGTAGGCCTTGCGCAGGCCCTTGGCGACGAGCATCAGCCGCCCTCCGCCCCGTCGCGTGCCGGCGACGCGGGCGCGGTCTTCGGCACCAGGCGCATGCGCACGCGGCCGCCACCGGACTCCGAGCCCGAGGCCTGCACGCGCCCGGTCTTCATGTCGTAGACCACGCGCGGTCCGTTCATCGTGTTGCCGCGCTGCTTGACCACGACGTTGCCCGTCAGGGTCACGATGTCGCTGGTCAGGTCGTAGTCGATGCGGCTGGCGTCGGCGCTGAAGGGGCTGCCGTCGTCCATCTCCTGCTTGAGCCGTGCCGGGCTGCCGGTCAGGACGACGCGGGTGGGTTCGCTGTCGCGAGAGGTGACCTCGGCCTTGCTGGAGCGGATGTCCAGCGTGCCCTGGGTGATGACCACGTCGCCGCTGAGCACGGACGGCTCGCTCTCGTCGGTGACGTAGTTGGTGGTGTTGGCCGCGATGTCCATCGGCTTGTTGCGGTCGGACGAGCGCGCCAGCACGCTGGCCGGCACGGCGACCAGCAGCAGGGCCACCAGGAGTGGCGCGGCGGGGCTAGCGAGCGGTGTTTTCATATCGGGATCGGGTGTCCTTCAGGGTGATCCGGTTGCCTTCGAGGTCGGCCACCAGGTGATGCCCGTTCATTGTGAGGCCTGGACGCGTAACCTCAACTTTAACCGGGGATTGGGCCCGCTTGGCTTCAGGAAACACATCCAGCTGTTCAGTGGCGATACGGGTGGGCCTGCCGCTGGCGTCACGGCTGTCGGCCAGGACCTCGCCCCGCAGGCGGATCTCGTCGCCCTCGGCGCTGACCCAGCCGGTCCGCGACCTCACCTCCCAGGCACCCGCCTGGCTGCCCTCCCGGGCCGGGATGACGAACAGCGGCGTGGTGATGTCCATCGTCCGGCTGTCGGGGTCGCGCTCGAGCCGCGGTGCGCGCAGGGTGAAGGATTCGCGGCCTTCGGCGTCCAGGGCGATCAGTTCGAAATCGTTGAGGATGTAGTCCGGCGGGCTGTCGCCGGTGGTGGGCGCGGCGGCCGGATGGCGTTGGCTCCACAGCATCCAGCCGGTGAGCAGCGCGCCGCCGAGCAGGGCCAGGGTGGCGAGTGTGCGCCAGTTCATGCGCGCGTCCCGTCGGCGGCCGCGCCGCCCCCGGCGATGTCGGCCAGCAGGGCCTCGGCGTGACCCTGGGCGGCCAGCAGCAGGTCGCAGAACTCACGCACCGCGCCTTCGCCGCCGCAGGCTCGCGTGCGCCAATGGACGCGCTCGCGGGTCCATGGGTGGGCGTTGGCCGGGGCGGCGGAAAACCCCACGTGCGGCATCACCTTGAGGTCGGGCAGGTCGTCGCCCATGAAGGCGACCTCGTCCAGGCCGATGCCCAGGCGCCCGGCGATGCCCTCCACGCAGGCCAGCTTGTCAGCCACCTTCGTGTAGGCCTCCAGCCCGAGTTCGGCCGCGCGGCGCTCAGCGATGGTGCTGGCGCGCGCGGTGACGAAGGCGACGGCCAGGCCGGCCTTGCGCAGCATCACCAGTCCCATGCCGTCGTGGACGTGGAAGGCCTTGATCTCGCGCCCCTCGCTGTCGAACAGCAGGCGTCCGTCGGTCAGGGTGCCGTCCACGTCGAAACAGGCCAGCCGGACGCGCGAGGCGCGCTGGCGGATGTCGGCGGGATAGTCGTTGAGGTGCGAATAGGGCATTGGGTTGTTGGTGACTCGTGATTGGTGATTGGTGATTGGTGATTGGTGATTCATCGTCAGGCTGGTGGAAGAGTCCTTCCAATCACCCATCACGAATCACCCATCACCGCACTTAAACCACCCGCGCGCGCAACAGGTCGTGAATGTTCAGCGCGCCGACGACGATGCCGTCCGCGTCGACGACGAGCAGGCCGCTGATCTTGTGGGTCTCCATCAGCTGCGCGGCCTCCACCGCCAGGGCGTCCGCGCCGATGGTCTTGGGCGAGCGGGTCATCACCTGGCCGATCGTCGTGCTGCGCAGGTCGACCGCGGCATCGTCGAGGCTGCGGCGCAGGTCGCCGTCGGTGTACAGACCCAGCAGGTGCCCGTCGCCGTCGACGATCGCCGTCATCCCCAGGCGCTTGCTGCTCATTTCCACCAGCGCCTCGCTGACGGTCGCGTCAGGGCCGATCCGCGGCACCTGGTCGCCGGCATGCATCACGTCGGTGATGTGCAGCAGCAGGCGGCGGCCCAGCGAGCCGGCCGGGTGGGAGCGGGCGAAGTCGTCGGCGGTGAACCCGCGCGCCTCGAGCAGGGCCACCGCCAGCGCATCGCCCATGGCCAGCGCGGCGGTGGTGCTGGACGTCGGCGCCAGGTCGAGCGGGCAGGCCTCGGCGGGCACGGTCACGTCCAGGTGGACGTCGGACTCGCGTGCCAGCGTGGAGCCGGGGCGGCCGGTCATCGCCACGACCGGATTGCCCTGGCGCTTGAGCACGGGCAGGAGCATCAGCACTTCGTCGCTTTCGCCCGAGTTCGACAGCGCCAGCACCACGTCGGCGTCGGTCACCATGCCCAGGTCGCCATGGCCGGCTTCGCCCGGATGCATGAAGAAGGCCGGGGTCCCGGTCGAGGCCAGCGTCGCGGCGATCTTGCGGGCCACGTGCCCGGACTTGCCCATGCCGGTGCAGACCACGCGGCCGGGGGCATCGAGCATCAGCTGGCAGGCCCGGGCGAACTCGGCGCCGACGCGCCCACCGACCGCGGCCAGGGCCTGGCCCTCGATCTCGAAGACGCGGCGCCCGGAGGCGGCGAGCGCGGAGGCGGAGGCGGTTCGGGCACCGGGCGGGGAAGCGGGATGGGCTGCCATTCAGGAGATTGCCATTTATGGCCGAAGGGGTTTGGGCTACGCTAATCCGACGATTCTAGGCGCTTCGCCATCGAATTGCCTGCCTTACACCCCAATGCCCACCCGGCGATTGCTTCGCCACGCGCGCGCTGCCGGCGCCCGCGGTGGGCCCAGCCAAGGAATTCCAGTGGATCCCAGCACCATCCAGTCTTTGATCGAGCAGGGCCTGCCCGGCGCGCGTGCCGACGTGCGCGGCGACGACGGCGTGCACTTCGAGGCGACCGTCGTGGCCGAGGCCTTCCGCGGCAAGCTGCCGCTGGCCCGGCACCGCCTCGTCTATGCCACCCTCGGCGACCGCATGGGCGGCGAGATCCACGCCCTCGCGCTGAAGACCCTGACTCCCGAAGAAGCCGCCTGAGGCGGCGCTTCCCCCAACCGGAACCCCGATGCAGAAAATCGTTGTCCAGGGCGGCCGTCCGCTCACTGGCGAAGTCCAGATCTCCGGCGCCAAGAACGCCGTCCTGCCCATCCTGTGCGCCACCCTGCTGGCCGACGGACCGGTGGAGATCAGCAACGTGCCGCACCTGCACGACGTGGTCACCACGGTGAAGCTGCTTGGCGAGCTCGGCGCGGGGATCACCATCGACGAGCACTACGGGATCACCGTCGACCCGACCACCGTCCACAGCCAGGTCGCGTCCTACGAACTGGTCAAGACCATGCGGGCCTCAGTGCTGGTGCTCGGCCCGCTGCTGGCGCGTTACGGCCACGCCGAAGTGTCGTTGCCCGGCGGCTGCGCGATCGGCTCGCGACCGGTGGACCTGCACATCAAGGGCCTGCAGGCGCTGGGCGCGGAGATCAGCGTCGAGAACGGCTTCATCAAGGCCCGCGCCGAGCGCCTGAAGGGCGCGCGCTTCGTCTTCGACATGGTCAGCGTCGGCGCCACCGAGAACGTGCTGATGGCGGCCACGCTCGCCGAGGGCACCACGGTGCTGGAGAACGCGGCGATGGAGCCGGAGATCGTCGACCTGGCCGAGTGCCTGCAGGCGATGGGCGCGCGGATCCAGGGCGCCGGGAGCAACCGGATCGTGGTGGAGGGCGTGCCTTCGCTGCACGGGGGGCGGCACTCGGTGGTGCCCGACCGCATCGAGACCGGCACCTTCCTGGTGGCCGCGGCGATGACCGGTGGCCGCGTGGTGGTGCGCCGGGCGCGGCCTGACACCATGGATGCCGTGCTCGACAAGCTCAAGCAGGCGGGCGCGGCGATCGAGGTCGACGGTGAGTCGATCACGCTGGACATGGGCGGGCGCCGGCCGAAGGCGGTCAACATCACCACCGCGCCGCACCCCGCGTTCCCGACCGACATGCAGGCGCAGTTCATGGCGCTCAACTGCATCGCCGACGGGGTGGGCGTGATCAACGAAACGATCTTCGAAAACCGCTTCATGCACGTCAACGAACTGCTGCGCCTGGGCGCGGACATCCGCGTGGACGGACACACGGCGGTGGTGCGGGGGGTGGAGCGGCTCAGCGGCGCGCCGGTGATGGCGACCGACCTGCGTGCCTCGGCCTCGCTGATCCTGGCCGGCCTGGTCGCCGACGGCGAGACGACGATCGACCGCATCTACCACCTGGACCGGGGTTACGAGAACATCGAGGAGAAGCTCTCCGGCCTCGGCGCGGTGATCCGCCGGATCGACTGACCGCCCCCGCCCCCCGGATGCAGGGGCGGGGGACGTGCGCGATCAGGCCTTGCGCCAGGACTGCATGCGCAGGTCGATGGTGTCGCCCTCCGGCTCGTGCTGGAGGATGCGCACGGGCAGCGGGACACCCGGCACCACCCACACGACGGTTTTCTTCGCGCCATCGGCGTGGAACAGGCGGATCGCGCTGTAGCGCTTGCCGTCCACGGTGACGTCCTGGTTCTTGAGGCGGGTATAGGCCATCGGGCGCACGCGCCCGTTCTCGGCCACGCGGTAATTGAGCGACCGGCCAGTCGCCGCATCGGATGCCAGGCTCAGGTTGAGCAGCAAGGGATCCATGTCGCCGCGTTGCAGTGCCACCGGCCCCCGCTTGGCGGATTTCACGTCGCCCGTCCAGCTGACGCGGCCTTCGCGCCAGTTGAAATGGGTGGTGATGGCGCGCCGACCGAGCGGATAGCTCAGGTGCCGGCTGCTCGCGAGTGGCAGGTAGCGCGCGCCACTGGCGTCGAACACCGTGGCCTGGTCGATGGAGGCCACGCGGTTTCCGAGCTTGAGGGTGTAGGTCCAGCGCTGCGTGCCGGAGGCGGGGCGCAGCGCCATGCTCCCGGAGGCGTTCATTCCGTTGTAACTGACCTGGTATTGCGCGGAGGCCGGCTCGAGCGCTTGGGCCGACAGGGAGGCCAGGCACAGGCCACCGGCCAGCCAGAGGCGGGAAATTCGTGTCTTCATGGGAGGGCTCCTGGGGCTAGCGGATAGCCTGCATCGTCAATTCAAGCGCGTCGCCGTCCTTGTCCTTCTGGACGATGCGCGCCGGCACCTGCATGCCCTCCACGATCCAGGCCGTGGTCTCGCGGCGGCCATCGTTGCCCACGACCTTGGTGGCTTGGTGGCTCTGGCCGTCCACGGTGATCGTCTCGGTGCCGGCGTTGCGGTAGTCGAGCTGCTTGATCCGGCCGTCGTCCACCATGCGGTACTCCAGGGGCTTGCCGGCGGCGACGTCGCGGACGAGCGCGAGGTTGATCAGCAGTGCATCGAGGTCGCCGGCCTTGAGCGCGATCGGCCCGGCGCGGTCGGGCTTCACGTCGCCGCTCCAGCGCGCCTCGCCCGCGGCCCAGTCATAGGTCGCGGTCTTCTGGCTGCGCTTGACCAGCACTTTGTTGGTGTCGTTGCTGCTCAGGGGGCGCCACTGGTCGCCTTTCACTTCGAACACGGTGACCTGGCTGAGGTCGGCCAGGGCATTGCGCACGTTCAGGCTGTAGCGCCAGCGGCCCTCGCCCTCGCTCGCGAGCGTCATCTGGCCATTGGCCTCCATGCCCATGTAGCTGGCCTTGTAGTCGGCGGTGAAGGGCTCGATGGCCCGCGCCGGCAGCACGGCCAGCGCCAACGCGGCGCCGAGCACCAGCACGGGCGCCTTCGACAGGGTGTTCTGGATCTTCGATGCAAGCTTCATCTACTGCACTCCTGTGTAATCCACCAAACGCAAGTCGTACTTGTCTTCGCCGCCCTCGCGCTGGAGCATGCGGACCGGGGTCGGGACGCCGTGGGCGACCCAGATCACCGTCTCTTCGTCGTCCTGCGCATCGCCGGGGTCGGGCGAGCGGGTGACGCGCATCGCGTTGTAGCTCAGCTCGCCGACCTTCACGCCCTCCATCTCTTCCGAGACGCGGTAGACGTGGGGCTTGGCGCGCCCGTTGTCGACGTAGCGGTAGCGCAGCGTCGCGCCGGGCCGGGCGTCGCGGATCACCGCCAGGTTGATCAGCAAGCCGCTCATGTCGCCGGGCTCGAGCGCAACCGGGCGCTCGCGACTCTCCTTGATGTCGCCGGTCCACGTTGCGCTTCGTCGAGCCCAATCGTAGGTGCCCGTGGTCTGCTTGCGGCTGAACAGGGTCTTGCGGACCGTGCCCTGGCTCAATGGCAAGAAGCCCGAGGCCGTGTCCTCGAAGACGGTGCTCTGCTCGGCGTTGATGCCGGCCAGCCGGAACAGGCCCCGGCCGCCCATGTCGAGGTCGACGCGCCAGCGGTGCGGCGAAAGTGGCGTCAGCTGCAGCGTGGCTTCGCCCAGCGCCTTGCCGCCGGCGAGCACTTCGTAGCGCGCCTCGAAGGGCGCGAGCGCGGGTGACGCTTCCGTCTCGAGTGTCGAGGAGGCTTCGGGGAGGCCCTCGCCGACGCTCGGGTCCTGTGCGGCTGCGTCGGGCATGCCGAGCGCTCCCAGCACGAGCAGGAAGGATAGGGTGGTTCGGATCATGGGCACCTTGTCAGGCAGTCGGGACATGCAGCGCATTGTCGACATCCAGCTGCAAGGGCGCGTGCAGGGGCGTTCCGTCGACGCAGGGGCGGGGGCCATCCAGGGTGATGCGACCGCGCAGCAGGGCATCCACCGTCGCCAGCAGCAACGGGTGTTCACGTTCCAGCACGCGCGCCGCGAGGCGCCCGGCATCGTCGCCCGGCTCGACCGGCACGCGGGCCTGGGCGATGACCGGGCCGCCGTCGAGTTCGGTGGTGACGACGTGCACGCTGGCACCGTGGACAGGTACGCCCGCGTCCAGGGCTTGCTGGTGGGTGTGCAGGCCCTTGAAATCGGGGAGCAGCGACGGGTGGATGTTGATCATGCGACCGGGACGTGCCTCGACGACGTTGGAATCCAACAGTCGCATATATCCGGCACAGACGATGAGGTCGGGCTGAACGTTGTCGACGAGGCTGAACAGCGCTTCGTCGAAGCCCCGTCGCGAATCGAAGTCGCGTGGCCGCAGCGAGAACGCCGGTATCCCGGCGTCGCGCGCGCGCTGCAGTGCGCCGGCCCTGGCACGGTCGGAGAAGACGCCGACCAGCTCACCGCCCAGGCGGCCGTCGGCGATCGCGTCGACGAGCACCTGCAGGTTGCTGCCACGGCCGGAGGCCAGTACCGCGATGCGGCGCATCCGTTCAGCCGATCTTGACGCGGGCGTCGTCCGCGGCGGCCACGACCCGGCCGATGCGCCAGTTCGGCAGCGCCATCCGTTCCAGGTCGGACTCGATGGCGGGCGCGTCGGCGGGGTCGACGACGAGGACGAAGCCGATGCCGCAGTTGAAGGTGCGCCACATTTCCTCGTCGGCCACGGCGCCTTCGCGCTGCAGCCATTCGAAGACCGGGGGCTGCGGCCAGCTGGAAGCGTCGATGTCCAGGCCCAGCCCCTCCGGGATCACCCGGATGATGTTTTCGGTGAGGCCGCCGCCGGTGATGTGCGACATGGCGTGGATGTCGTGGGCGGCCAGCAGCTCCAGCACCGGCTTGACGTACAGCCGGGTCGGCGCCATCAGCGCATCGGCGAGGGCGGTGCCGTCGGCGAGCACGTGCGCGCCCGGCTGGCCGGCGCGGTCATAGATGCGGCGGATCAGCGAATAGCCGTTCGAGTGGGGACCGCTGGAGGCGATGCCGATCAGCAGGTCGCCGTCGCGGCTGCGGCCGCCGTCGAGCAGCCGGGACTTCTCCACGCCCGCGACGCAGAAGCCGGCCAGGTCGTACTCGCCCGGCGCATACATGTCCGGCATTTCCGCGGTCTCGCCGCCGATCAGCGCGCAGCCCGATGCCTCGCAACCCCGCGCGATGCCGCCGACGACCGCGGCGGCGGTGTCGATGTCGAGCTTGCCGGTGGCGAAGTAGTCGAGGAAGAACAGCGGCTCGGCGCCCTGCACGAGCACGTCGTTCACGCACATCGCGACCAGGTCGATGCCGATGCTGTCGTGGCGGCCGAGTTGCTGGGCAAGCTTGAGCTTGGTGCCGACGCCGTCGGTGCCCGAGACCAGGACCGGCTCCTTGTACTTCGCCGACAGGTCGAACAGGGCGCCGAAACCACCCAGTCCGCCCATCACCTCGGGGCGGAAGCTGCGCTTGACCAGGGGCTTGATGCGTTCGACGAGTTCATTGCCCGCGTCGATGTCGACGCCGGCGTCACGGTAGGTCAGCGGGGTTTGTGGGCTGGTCACGGGCAGTGCTTCGACGGCGGGGAATGGGGCATTTTAGCAGCGATGGCGGCTTGATCCGCGGCCCTTCCGATCCGGCCCCCCGCCGGGCGCCCGGCCGGCGATCGCGCGGCGGGGCGGGCGATCCAACCCGGCAGCGGTGGGCGCGAGGGCGGCCGGGGGGCGGGCGATTCCGTTTTAGATGGACGTACCGGGCCCGCTGCGGCACCATTTCGGTGTTTCCGGAGCAAACCAGGCGGCGAATCCTGCATGAGTGGCGCAATCCGTACGGCCTTCCTGTCCATTACCGCGGCGATGCTGCTGGCCTGCCTGGCGCCCGTCGCCCAGGCCCAGCGCGTCGAGGGCGACCGCGCCCGGGCCGAGGACATCTACACGGCGGAGGTCGCGGTGCGCGGGCAGGCCGAGGGCGAGCGCAAGGCCGCCTTCGCCCGTGGCCTGGCCCAGGTGCTGGGCAAGCTCTCCGGCGATCGCCAGGCGGCGTCGGCGCCGGGCGTGGGCCGCGAGTTGCGCCGCGCCGAGGACTACGTGGTCCACTACGACTACCGCCAGGACGAGACGCTCACGTCCAGCGGCGCCCCCACCTACCGCACGATGCTCGTGGTGCAATACCAGGACAGCGCGGTCGACGCGCTCGCGGCCACCCTCGGCATTCCGGTCTGGCCGCAGCCTCGGCCCAAGCCGGTCCTGTGGCTGGCCATCGACGACGGCAGCGGCCCCCGCCTGGTCGGCCTGTCGAAGTCGGCCGTCGCCCGCACCGTCCTCGATCGTGCCATCCAGCGCGGCTATCGCCTGGGCCTGCCCGCCGGCAACGCCGCCGAGCAGGCCGTGGTCGGCGCGATCTGGCGTGGTGACACGGCGGCCGTGGCGCGCGCTTCGCAGCGCTACAACCCGCCGATGCAGCTGGTGGGCAAGCTGTACCGCGATGGTGGCGGCTGGACCGCGGACTGGATCTTCGTCGATCGCGGACGCGTGCTCGCCCGCTGGTCGGAAAGCGGCGCCGATGCGCGCCAGGTCATGGCCACCGGCGCCGACGGCGCCGCGGACGCGCTCACCAAGCGCTACGCCAAGCGCAGCGCGGTCGGTCCGGCCGGCAGCTACGCGGTGACCTTCGAAGGCCTGGACAGCGCCGACGACTACATCCGCCTGTCGGGCTACCTGCAGGGCCTGGCGGTCGTCCGCGGCATCAAGCCGTTGAAGGCCACGGCGGAGAGCGTGGTGCTGGAGCTGGAACTGCTGACCGGCCTGGCCGGGCTCAAGCGCATGGCCGAGGGCGACGACGTCCTCGTGGCGGTGGAAAGCCTGGCGATCCCGGACGGCCTGCCCGAACCCCTGCCCGAGCCGGGCCCCGTGTTGCCCGACGACGGGACCCTGGACGAGCCGCCGGTATCGGCCCCCAGCGTCTACCGGGTGCGCTGATGCAGGAGACCGACGCCATGGACGACATCGCGCGATTCCTCAAGCGGCTGCAGTGGGGGGCGGTCGCGCTGGCCGCGCTCTGGCTGGTGTGGGCGCTGGCCCCCATCCTCACGCCCTTCGTGCTGGCGGCCCTGCTGGGCTGGCTGGGCGACCCCCTGGTCGACCGACTCGAACGCTCGGGGCGCTCGCGCAACGTGGCCGTCGGACTGGTGTTCACGCTGATGGCGCTGCTGATCACCCTCGCCCTGGTGATCCTGGTGCCGATGATCGAGCGGCAGGTGGTGACCGTCGTCGAGATGATGCCCAAGCTCCGCGACTGGCTGCTGGGCACCGGCCTGCCCTGGGTGGAGCAGCGCACGGGACTGGAGTTGCGCGGGTGGCTCGACCCGCAGCGCCTGATCGAACTGGTGCGCGAGCACTGGCAACAGGCCGGCGGGGTGGCGGCGACGTTCTTCGGCTATGTCTCGCGTTCGGGTTTCGCGCTGGTGACGATGGTCGCCAACGCGGTGCTGCTTCCCATCCTCACGTTCTACTTCCTGCGCGACTGGGACAAGCTGGTCGAGCGCGTTGGCCTGCTCGTGCCGCGCGACCACCTGCCCACCGTCCGCCGCCTGGCGATCGAGTCCAACGACGTGCTGTCGGCCTTCCTGCGCGGGCAGATCCTGGTGATGCTCGCGCTGGGTGCGATCTATGCGATCGGGTTGTCGGTGGTCGGCCTGAAGGTGGGCCTGCTGATTGGCATCGTTGCCGGCCTCATCAGTTTCGTGCCCTACCTGGGGACGGCGACGGGCGTCGTCCTTGGGCTGATCGCGGCCTTCATCCAGCCCGGCGGCGACCTGACCCTGGTCCTGATGGTCGGCGGCGTGTTCGTGGTCGGGCAGATGCTGGAAGGTTACGTGCTGACCCCGCGCATCGTCGGTGACCGGATCGGCCTGCACCCGGCCGCGGTGATCTTCGCGATCATGGCCGGCGGGCAGCTGTTCGGGTTCCTCGGCATGCTGATCGCCCTGCCGGTGGCGGCGGTGGCCAACGTGCTGCTGCGCTTCGCCCAGGAGCGCTACACGCACAGCCGCCTGTACGCGGGCGATCACGTCGAGGTGGTCGATACCGGGACCACGCCCGCCGCGGCCCTCGCGGACGCGGACGCGGGGCGCGACCCGAGGTGAGCGTGCCGCAGCTGCCCTTGGCGCTGCGCTACCCGCCGGACCAGCGATTCGAGACCTATGTCGGCGCCCCGGCGGGTGCGCTCGCCCAGCTGCAGGCGCTCGCCGATGGTGGCGCGGGTGCATGGCTATACCTCGCCGGGCCGGCCGGGGTCGGCAAGACCCACCTGCTGCTGGCCACCTGTGCGGCCGCCGAGACCGCCGGCCACCGCGTGGCCTACCTGCCGCTGGCCGCGGCCGCCGGGCGCCTGGATGACGCCTTGCAGGCGCTGGAGGGCAACGACCTGGTGGCGCTCGACGGCCTCGAGGCCATTGCCGGGCATCGCGAGGACGAAGTGGCGATGTTCGATGCCCACAACCGTGCGCGCGCCGCCGGTACCTGCCTGCTCTATGCCGCGCGTGGCAATCCTGCCGAGCTGGCCCCGGGCCTGCCCGACCTGCGTTCACGGCTCTCGCAGTGCGTACGCGTCAACCTGCTGCCGCTCGACGATGCCGGACGCCGCCAGGTACTCGCCCAGCGCGCCCAGCGCCGGGGCCTGGTGGTCGACGATGCCGCGCTGGACTGGTTGCTGCGCCGCAGCGGCCGCGACCTGGCCGGCCTGACGGCGCTGCTCGACACCCTCGATCGCGAATCCCTGGCCGCGCAGCGCCGGGTGACGGTACCGTTCCTGCGGCAGGCATTGGGCCTTGCGGCGACGCGCCCCGACGCCGACGCGAACTGAGCCCCCTCAGCGCGCGACGCGCGCCCGGGGCGATCAACGGCAGTCGTCGGCGACGTCCTTCCACACGACCGGTTCCCAGTAGGCGTTCCGGCGGATGCGGTCGCCATCCAGGCCCTCGTCGAGGAATCGCGCGCCCAGCAGGTGGCGCGTGCCGGGCTTGACCTCGACCACCAGGGTCTTGGCTGCGCGCGCGCCTTCGCGGCGGAGCAGTTGTTCGCGCATGCGCAGCTCCACCGGGTTGAAGCGGATCGACTCGATCCGTTCGGCGACCGTGATCGCGTGCATGCCGGCCGGGAGCCGGTGGCGGTTGGCGTCGATCGGAAGGCCGCTGCCGTCGATGCTGATGATCTCGACCGGATACAGACGATCCGTCACATGCGGCAACGTCCCGCGATTGCTGACGTACCCACAGCCACTCGGCGGGGGCGCGCTCCGTCCCACGGGGGCGCTGTCGGACAGTTCCAGCACCTGACCATCGCGCGAGACCGTGGCGCTGATCGCGCCGCCCTGCGCGAGCGCGGCCTGCAGGGTCGTGTTCGGCTCCAGCGTGTCGGTCAGCGACCGGCCATTGACCGACAGCAGGCGATCGCCGACCCGCATGCCCATGCGATCGGCGTTGCCGCCCGGGGTGATGGCGAGGACCGCGACGCCCCGCGTCTCCGGCCGGCGCACGTCGATGACCGCGTCCAGCGCACTCGACTGCGCGCCAGCGAGCACCATCGGCAGGCTCACCGTCGAAGGGGTGCCGCTGGCGAACGCGGGAAGCGTCGCGGCACCCGCGCTCAGGGCGAGGATCGCGACGGCAAGGTGGCGTTGGAGATGCCGGAAGTTCATGACGAGGTCCCGCTGTCCACAGTGTTGGAAGGAACGAGGTCGCGCACCAGCTGCAAGCGTGCCTCCCACAAGGGGGCAAGTTCGGCGTCGCTGGCGCCGCGCCCGTAGGCCGTCTGCAGGGCGCGGTCGATGGCCCGGAGCTTCATGTGCGCCGCATCCCCGGAATCGGGGAAGGCACCGGGCGCGACGGCGACGATGGCGGCACCGCCGGCACCCGGAGGGCTCTCGACCTGCGGTCCACGGTGTCCCGGCAGCGCCAAGACCACGACCAGGCCCAGGGCCAGGGCCGACGCCCCGGTCCGCAGGACGCGGCTGCGGCGCGTCTGCGACGCGCGCAGGCGGTGCTCCAGCGAGGCCGGCGGCAGCGGTTCGGGCAAGGCCTGCAGGTATCGGCGCAGGCGTTCGTGGTCAGGCTCGGGTGCGTGCATGGGGTTCGGTCGCGTTCGGGGCGTCGTTGTCGGATTCGAGGCTTTCGCGCAGGCGTGACAGGGCGCGGGAAATCTGGGATTTGGACCAGCTCGGGCTGCGGTCGAAGCGCTCGGCCAGTTCGGCGTGGGACCAGCCCTCGACCTCGTGCAGCCATACCAGGGTACGGGCCACGGGGTCGAGACGTTGCAACAGCGCGCCGGCATCGACCTGGCGCGCGGCGCTGCCTTCGGCGCCGTCGGCGACCGTGGCCACGTCCTCGTCCGCGTACAGGTGGGCGTGCTCGCGACGCACGCGGTCGATCGCGGCATTGGCCACGACCTTCTTCAGCCAGGGCCTCACAGGCCGGTCGCTGCGCAGGCCGCCGATGAAGCGCAGCATCTTCATGAAGGCGTCATGGGTCAGATCCTC
The DNA here is from genome assembly GCF_006546775.1 of Marilutibacter aestuarii. Taxonomy (GTDB): domain Bacteria; phylum Pseudomonadota; class Gammaproteobacteria; order Xanthomonadales; family Xanthomonadaceae; genus Marilutibacter; species Marilutibacter aestuarii. The sequence continues at coordinate 42,423 of NZ_VICE01000048.1, read as the reverse complement.
GGCCGCGGCGGGGTCGCCGGTCAGCCGCAGGGCCAGCGCATGCGCTGCCGCCGCGTGCCGCGCATACAGCTCGGCGAAGGCCTGGCGGTCGCCCCAGCGGGCCTTTCGCAGCAGTTCGGGTTCATCCACGAGTCGGGTGACGGCCTGGTCCATTGGCATGGATACGCGCCGGGGACCGGAAGCGTCGCACGGCGAGCGCGAAGACCGGGTGGCGAGGGCGTTCAGGCACCGTCGGCGGCCAGGCGCGCATCGAGCTCGGCCAGGCGTTGCGGCGTGCCGACGTCGGTCCATTGCCCGCGGTAGTGCTCGCCGCCGACCAGGCCTTCGGTCATCCTCGCCGCCAGCACCGGCGCCAGGCGGAAGCGCGGCTTGCCGCCGGGTGAGTCGTGTCCGCCGATGATCGCCTCCCATCCCTGCAGTATCCCGGGCCGGTATACCCCAAGCCCCGCATAGGTCAGCAGTGGAGTGCCTTCTGCTCGGACCCGCCCTTCGGTCGTCAGGACAAAGTCGCCCCGCGCGGCCTGCGCCGGTGGATCGACCAGGACAAGATGCGCCATGCCGTCGGGTTCGCGCGGCAGCCTGTTGAAGTCGTAATCGGTCCAGACATCGCCATTGACCAGCAGGAAGGGCGCGTCGCCCAGCAGCGGCAGCGCATTGAACATGCCACCGCCGGTTTCCAGCGGCGTGTCGCCTTCGTACAGGAAGTGCAGCGACAGGCCCCAGCGCCGCCCGTCGCCGAGTGCCTGCGGGAAGCGGTCGGCCAGCCAGCTGGTGTTGACCACGACCTCGCGTACCCCCAGCGCCGCCAGTTTCTCCAGGTGCCACTCGATCAGCGGTTTGCCGCCGACGGGCAGCAGGGGCTTGGGGGTGCGCTCGGTGAGTGGCCGCATGCGTTCGCCGAAGCCGGCGGCGAAGATCAGCGCCTTCATCGCACCTCCGCCAGGCGTCGTTCGAAGGCCGGACGCACGCGCGCGTCGAGCAGGTCCCGCAAGGGGTGCAGCGCCGGATGGCGCGGCAACACCTCGTCCAGGTAGGCCAGGAAGCGGAACGCATCGGCCAGGTACTTCGGCTTGCCGTCGCGATGGTGGAGGCGGGCGAAGATGCCGAGGATCTTGAGGTGCCGCTGCACCCCCAGCCAGTCGGCATCGCGCATGAAGGCCTCCAGCGCAGGCACCGGCAGGCCGGCGTCGCGGGCGCGTGCGTGGTAGCGCGCCAGCCAGTCGTCGACCCGTGCCAACGGCCAGCTCACGAAGGCGTCCTTGAACAGGCTCACCGCGTCGTAGGCGACGGGTCCCACCACGCAATCCTGGAAATCGAGCACCGCCGGGCCGTCGTCGGCGGGCATCAGGTTGCGCAGCATGTAGTCGCGATGGGTGAGCACGCGCGCCTGGGCGAGCGCGTTGTCCATCAGCCGTCGCTGGACCAGTTGCAGGCGCTCGGCATCCGCGCAGTCGAGGGCCAGGCCCAGGTGCTCGCCGATGAACCAGGTCTCGAACAGGCCGGCGTCGCGCTGCAGGAGGGCCTCGCCGAACACCGGCATGTCGCGCGGCGGGGCGATCCGCTGCAGGCGGACCAGTTGGGCGATGGCGGCGTCGAAATGGGCGTCGGCCGATCCTTCGTCGATCAGTTGGGCCAGGGTCGGGCCGCCGAGGTCCTCCAGCAGCAGGAAGCCCGCCTCGATGTCCTGCGCCAGCACGCGCGGCACGCGCACGCCGCCGCCGGCAAGGAGGCGATGCATCGCCAGCCAGGGGCGCACGTCCTCCAGTGCCGGGGGCGCGTCCATGACGACCATGCTCGGCGTCGCCCCCGTGGTTCTCCAGTAGCTGCGGTGGCCCGCGTCGTACGAGGCGCGTTCGAGCCCGAGGCCTGGCACGCCGCTGGCCGCGCGCGCCCAGTCCAGGCGCGCGGCGTCGCGCGGTGGTGATTCGGTGGGGGCGTGGGGCGTGGGCATGCGCGGCGGGGCGGTTTCGACGGCCCACAGGATAACGCCCGGGACGCGGCGTTTCGCGCGCTGCGGTCCCGGGCGCGAAGTCAGCCCGCGCGGAGTGGGGCTGCGTGGCCTAGAGCGTGGCCAGCCACTCGTCGTCGGAGCCTTCCGCGACGCCCTCGAACAGGAACGTCGACAGGTAGCGCTCGCCGGTGTCGGGCAGCATCGCCAGCAGCACCGCGCCTTCCGCGGCCTGCTCGGCGACCTGCAGCGCGGCGGCTACCGTGGCGCCGGCGGAGATGCCCACGAAGATGCCTTCCTCGGCGGCCAGGCGGCGCGAGGTGTCGCGGGCCAGCACGTCGTCGATCGGCAGGATCTCGTCGGCGATGTCGCGGCTGAGGACCTCGGGCAGGAAGTCGGGCGTCCAGCCCTGGATCTTGTGCGGCTGCCATTCCTTGCCCGACAACAGCGCGGCGCCGGCGGGTTCGCTGGCGATCACCTTGAGGTCCGGGCGGGCGGTCTTGAGCACCTCGCCGGCACCGGTGATGGTGCCGCCGGTGCCCCAGCCGCTGACGAAGAAGTCCAGGCGCTTGCCGGCGAAATCGCGCAGGATCTCCGGTCCGGTGGTGTTGCGATGGTAGGCCGGGTTGGCCGGGTTCTCGAACTGGCTGGCGAGGAACCAGCCGTGCTCGCGGGCCAGTTCGGCTGCCTTGCGGACCATGCCGGTCCCGCGCTCGGCGGCGGGCGTGAGGATCACCCGGGCGCCATAGGCGCGCATCAGCTTGCGGCGCTCGATCGAGAAGGTTTCCGTCATCACCGCGACGAAGGGATAGCCGCGGGCGGCGCAGACCATCGCCAGGGCGATGCCGGTGTTGCCGCTGGTGGCCTCTACCACGGTCTGGCCCGGTTTGAGCACGCCCCGTTGCTCGGCATCCAGGATGATCGCCAGGGCCAGGCGGTCCTTGACCGAGCCGCCGGGGTTGAAGGATTCCACCTTCGCGTACAGCGTCACGTGGCTGGGCGCGATGCGGTGGAGCTTGACGATCGGCGTACCGCCGATGGTGTCCAGGATGCTGTCGTACAGGGCCATGGGGTGCTCCGGGTTCAGATCGTGTCGGGTGCGCGGCCGGTACGGCCGCGTGGTCGGTAAGACGCAGGGATCACGCGGCTTCGGCCATCGTGGGTTCCCGCCGGGCGGGACTGTCGAGCCGCAGGGGTTGCGGCCCGAACCAGTGTAGGGCCTCCGCCGACGCGGCCACTTCACCCAGGATCAACAGGGCGGGGGCCTTGACGGCGTGCCGCGCGGCGGCTTCCGGCAAGGTGTCCAGTGTCCCGGTCACCACGCGCTGGTCGGCGCGGGTGCCGTTCTCGACCAGTGCGAAGGGCGTCCCGGGCGCACGCCCATGCGCGATCAACTGGTCGCGCAGGTGCGCCAGGCCGGAGACGCCCATGTAGAAGGCGAGCGTCTGCCGCTCGCGGGCCAGCGCAGGCCAGTCGACCGGGTCGCTGCCGTCGCGGCCCAGTGCGGTGACGAAACGCACCGACTGGGCGTGCTCGCGGTGGGTGAGCGGCACGCCGGCATAGGCGGCGCAGGCCACCGCGGCGGTGATCCCGGGCACCACCTCGAAGTCGATGCCGTGGGCGTGGAGCACGTCCAGTTCCTCGCCGCCGCGGCCGAAGACGAAGGGGTCGCCGCCCTTGAGGCGCACCACGCGCTTGCCGGCGCGGGCATGCTCGACGAGCAGGGCGTGGATGCGGGCCTGGGTGGCGTCGTGGTCGCCGCCGACCTGCTTGCCGACCTCGATCCTGTCGGCGTCGCGACGCGCCAGCGCGAGGACTTCGTCGCTGACGAGGCGGTCGTGCAGGATGACGTCGGCCTCGTTCAGCACGCGCAGGCCCCGCAGGGTCAGCAGGCCCGGGTCGCCGGGGCCCGCGCCGACCAGGGCCACGCTGCCCCGCGCCGGGGAGGCATCCGTGGCCAGCGCGGCGTCGAAGGCCGCCTGGGCGGCACCATGATCGCCCCGCCGCAAGTGAGAGGGCACCGGTCCTGCCAGCAATGCATCGAAGAAGCGGCGACGCGCGCCGATCTCCGGGAAGCGTTGGCGGATGCGTTCGCGCTCGCGGTCGAGCAGGCCCGCCAGGTCGCCCAGCGATTCGTCCAGCTCCCGCTCAAGGCGCTCGCGCAGGTGGCGCGCGAGCATCGGCGCGCCGCCGCCGCTCGAGATCGCGACCTGCAGCGGGCCCCGTTCGACGCGCGAGGGCACCTGTACGCTCGACAGCGACGCGTCGTCGACCACGTTGGCCCAGACCCGGCGCGCCTCGGCGGCGGTGCAGACCGCGCGGTTGATGATCGGGTTGTCGGTGGCGGCCACGACCAGCCACGCATCGTTGAGCCAGTTCGGATCGAATCGCCCGGCGATGTGTTCGATCCGACCCTCGGCCACCAGCGTCGCCACGCTGGGCTCCAGCGCCGGCGCGCCGACCACGACGCGCGCGCCCGAGGCGAGCAGGGCGTCGATCTTGCGCCGGGCCACGGCGCCGCCGCCGACCACGAGCACGCGGCGGTCGCGAAGGTCGATGAACAGGGGAAACAGGGGGGCGGGCATGGCATCGGGCCGGAGCAGGGATTGCAACGCTAGGCCCTCGCCCGTGGATGCGGAAATGAGCAATCGCCCGACCGCCATGCCGAGCGGTCATAAGCGCGGGGCATCGCGCGCTGGACGGGTCGGGGGCCTTGGGCTAGTTTCGTGGCTGTCCATGCAGTCCACCGGCATGCCTCCATCCGCCCTGTCGCGCGCCTGCGCGGACCGGAGACCGGAACCGCGTCCATGACCCTGACCCAACTCCGCTACCTCGTGGCCATCGCCGACTCCGGCCTCAACATCACCCTGGCCGCCGAACGCGTGCACGCGACCCAGCCCGGTCTGTCCAAGCAACTCAAGCAACTGGAAGAGGAGCTGGGCTTCCAGCTGTTCGTGCGGCGCGGCCGTAGCCTGGAGTCGATCGCGCCGGGCGGCGAAAAGGTACTCACCCACGCGCGGCGGATCCTGGAAGAGGCCGCCAACATCCGCGCCTATGCCGCCAACGAGCGGGGCGAGCACGTCGGACGGCTGGTGCTGGCGACCACGCACACCCAGGCCCGGCACGTACTGCCCAGCGCGATCGCCGCGGTCAAGCGCGAATTCCCCCGCATCAGCGTCCACCTCGAGCCGGTGGCGGACGGCGAGGTCCTGGAACAACTGGCCCACGGTGCCGCCGACCTCGCCGTCCTCAGCACCGCAGGCCAGGTGCCCGACGCAGGTCTGGCGGTACCCCTGTTCCGCTGGCGGCGCATGGTGCTGGTGCCGGCGTCGCACCCGCTGGCGCGCCTGCGCCGCACGCCGACACTGACCGAACTCTCGCGCTACCCGCTCGTCAGCTACGAGTCATCGATCCGCCCGGAGTCCTCGCTGCGGCGTGCCTTCGCCAGCGAGGGCGTGGAGCCTCAACTGGCGATGACCGCCCGCGACGCGGACCTCATCAAGACCTACGTCCGCGCCGGGATGGGCGTGGGACTGCTCGCGGAAATGGCCCTGGACGCGCAGGGCGACAAGGACCTGGTGGCCATGCCCGCGCCGGACGCGATCCCCGAATGCACGGCCTGGGCAGTGCTGCCGCGCTCGCGGGTGTCCCGCGACTACGCGCTCGAACTGATCCACGCGATCGCCCCGCAACTTGATCGCCACGACCTGCGCCGGGTGCTGGAGGGCAACGCCGAGGCGGACTGGCCGGTGCCGCCGACCTGGATCGAACTGAGCCAGCCGATCACCCTGTGAGCGCCGCGTCGTTGTCCGTGCCCGGCGTGCGTGGGACGGCGGCGGGCGCACGAACGCGTGCGTGGGCGCCGGCGATCAGGCGGCTTCCTCCGCGGCGACGGGTTCGTCGTCGAAATGCAGGCCGCATTCGCGCTTGAGTCCGAAGAATCGCGTCTCTTCCGGGTTCATGCCGTCCTCGAGACGACGGGTGGTGTGCACGTCGCCGATCGAGACGTAGCCCTCGTGCCATAGCGGGTGGTAGGGCAGGTCGTGCCGGTCGAGGTACTGCCAGATGTCGCGGTCGGTCCAGTCGGCCAGGGGATGCAGCTTCCAACGACCGTCGCGCAGTTCAAGGAAGTCGATGCCGGCGCGGCTGCGCGACTGGTCGCGGCGCAGTCCGGCGATCCACGTGCGCACGCCCAGTACCGACAACGCGCGCTGCATGGGCTCGACCTTGTGGACGCGGTTGTACTGGCCGATCGCCTCTGCCCCGAGTCGCTCGAGTTGCCGCGTCCGACTCTCGGGCCAGGCTTCGCTGGGATCGGGCTGGAACACCTTGAGGTTCAGGCGAAGGCGCTCGCGCAGTTCGCCGATGAACACGTGGGTTTCCGGGAACAGGTAGCCGGTGTCGACGAGGATGACCGGCAGGTCCGGCGCCTGCCGGGTGACCATGTGCAGGGACACGGCGGCCTGTGCGCCGAAACTCGAAGAGAGCGCATGGTTGCCGGCGGTGTTTTCCAGGGCCCAGGCGATCCGCCCGGCGGCATCCTGGCGGGCCAGCCAGCGATTGAGTTCTGCCAGCGCCTTGGGGGATTCGGCGGCGGTGATGGGGTCGGGGGGCGGTGTCATGTCGTCACCTCGTAGTGCGAGGGGTGCGAATACGCGACCACGTCGCTGCGCACCAGGAAGTCGCCGAACCCTTCGTCGGGATCGCGTTCCGCGGCGTAGCGCGCGAGCAGCGCGTCCAGCTCGGAGAGGATCTGTGCCTCGTCGATGTTCTCGCGGTGCAGCGTGTTGAGCCGCTGGCCGCGGTGGTCGGCGCCGAGCATGAGGTTGTAGCGGCCGGGCGCCTTGCCGACCAGGGCGATTTCGCCCAGGTAGGGGCGCGAGCAGCCGTTCGGGCAACCGCTGATGCGCAGGTTGATCGCCGTGTCGGCCAGGCCGTGCCGGGCCATGAGTGCGTCGACGCGCGATACCAGCGCCGGCAGGTAGCGCTCGGCCTCGGCCATGGCCAGCCCGCAGGTGGGCAGGGCCACGCAGGCGATCGCGTCGCGCTGCAAGGGGGTGGCGCTGCGGTGGGCATCGAGCGCGTAGACCGCCACCAGGGCGTCGATCGCCTGGCGACGGCCGGCGGGGATTCCGGCGATCACCAGGTTCTGGTTGGCGGTCATCCGGAACTCGGCGCCTTCGTCGTGGCCTTCCAGCACGCGCGCGATCTCGCGCAGTCCACTGAGGTGGCGCACGGTTTCGTCGTCGACGATGCGCCCGGCCGGCAGGGCCAGGGTGAGGTGCCAGCGCCCGTCCTCGCCCTCGATCCAGCCGAAGCGGTCGTTGTTGTGTTCGAAAACGAACGGACGGGCCGGGGCGAGAGCGAACCCGGCACGCCGTTCAACCTCGTCCCTGAAAGCCTCCAGTCCGTGGTCGTCGATCGTGTACTTCAGTCGCGCGCGCTTGCGCACTTCGCGGTTGCCCCAGTCGCGCTGGGTGGTCACCACCGCCACCGACACCGCCTTGAGGCCCTCGGCCGGCACGAAGCCAATCACGTTGGCCAGGCGCGGGTAGGTCTCGTCGTCGCCATGGGTGGCACCCATGCCGCCGCCAACGGCGACGTTGTAGCCGACCACGCGGCCATCCTCGATCACGGCGATGAAGCCCAGGTCCTGGGCGAACACGTCGACGTCGTTGAAGGGCGGGATCGCGAACCCGATCTTGAACTTGCGCGGCAGGTAGGCCTCGCCGTAGATCGGCTCCTCCACCTGCGGCGTGCCGGCGACCTGTTCCTCGTCCAGCCAGATCTCGTAATAGGCACGGGTATTGGGCAGCAGGTGCTCGGAAACCGCCGCGGCATGCGCGTACACCTCGGCATGGGCGGTGGACTGCAGCGGATTGGCGGCCACCGCGACATTGCGGTTGACGTCGCCGCATGCCGCAAGCGTGTCGATGAGGGCGGCGTTGATCGCCTGCATCGTCGCCTTCAGCTCGGTCTTGATGACGCCATGGAACTGGAAGGCCTGGCGCGTGGTGATGCGCAGGCCGCGCTCGGCGAAGGTGGTGGCCACGTGGTCGAGCTTGAGCCACTGGGAGGGCGAGACGACGCCGCCCGGGGTACGGGTGCGGATCATGAAGCTGTAGGCCGGTTCCAGCTTGGCGACGCGACGTTCCTCGCGGATGTCGCGGTCGTCCTGCTGGTAGCTGCCGTGGTACTTGATCAGGGTCTGGTCGTCTTCCCGCAGCGCGCCCGTCAACGGGTCGGCGAGGCTTTCGAGCAGGCTGCCGCGAAGGCCGACGCTGGCGCGCTTGATGTCTTCGACCGAATGCGTGCTCATGTCAGTACACGTCCCGGGCGTAGCGGCCCTGCTGCTGCAGCCGGGCCAGGTAGTCCTCGGCGTCCGCGGCCGAGCGCGCGCCATGCTCGACGATCACGTCCAGCAGCGCCGCGTGCACGTCCTTGCCCATGCCGATCGCGCCGCAGACATAGAAGTGGGCGCCTTCTTCCAGTCGCGCGTAGACCTCGCGCCCCTGCTCGCGCAGGCGGTGCTGGACGTAGACCTTGTGGGCCTGGTCGCGCGAGAAGGCGAGGTCGATCCGCTCCAGGTGTCCGTCCCTGAGCGCGCGCTGCCACTCCAGCTGGTAGAGGAAGTCGGTGCGGAAATGCGGATTGCCGAAGAACAGCCAGTTGCGCCCGCTGGCGCCGGTGATCGCGCGTTCCTGCACGAAGGCACGGAACGGCGCGACGCCGGTGCCGGGGCCGACCATGATGATGTCGCGCGAGGGGTCGGCCGGCAGGCGGAAGCGCTCGTTGGGCTCGATGTAGACGGGCACGCGGTCGCCCTCGGCGGCACGGGCGAGGAAGTCCGAGGCAGCGCCCCAACGCGACTGGCCGTCGACCGCGTACTCGACGTGAGCCACCGTGAGGTGCACCTCGTCGCCGGCGTGTTTCTGGCTCGACGCGATGGAATACAGGCGGGGTGTCATCGGGCGGAGGGCCTCGACCAGCGCGGGCCCGTCCCAGCGGGCGGGATGGCGCTGCAGCAGGTCGATCACCTGCTGCTCGTCGAACAGGCGGGCCAGGGCCTCGCGGCCGTCGGGTTCCAGCAGTTCCCGTAGCGCGGCATCGCCGGTGCGCTCGGCGTGCGCGGCGAGGAAGGGGCGCGAGAGGCGCGTGAGTTCGCGCCTGCCGCCCAGCCACTCGCGCAACGGTCGGCTCTCGTCGGCCACGTCGACGGCCTGGTCGCCATCCAACCCCAGCACGTCGAGGACGCCCTGGACCAGGGCCGGCGGGTTCTCGGGCCAGATCCCCAGTGCGTCGCCCGGTTCGTAGTGCAGCCCCGATTCCTCGAGGGACAGTTCGAAATGGCGCACGTCGCGACCGCGCGGCGTGCGCAGGCCGCCCGGGGCGGACAGGGCATGGCCGGCGAGCAGTTCGGCACGGAAGGGTCGATCGCGATCGAAGGCCGCTGCTGGCGCCGCAAGCGGGCGCAGCGGCGTGACGGTGGCGCTGTGTGCCGGGCTGGCCTTGGCCAGGGCCTTTGCGGCCTCGACGGCGCGCGCCATCCAGGGCGTCGCGACACTGTCGATGTCGAGGTCGGCATCGCCACGCTCGAACAGGCGGCTGGCCCCCAGCTCGGCCAGGCGCGCGTCAAGCACCCGCCCGATCTCGCAGAACTGTGGATAGCTCGAGTCGCCCAGCCCGAGCACGGCGAACTTGAGTTCGGGCAGCTTGGGTGCGCGGCGCCCCCGGATGAAGTCGACCAGGCCGATGGCGTCGTCCGGCGGATCGCCTTCGCCCTGGGTGCTGATGACGATATAGAGCTGGCGTTCGTCCTTGAGCTCGCGGGTCGGGTACGCGTCCGCGCGAAGCAGGCGTACGCTGGCGCCGGCGGCCTCGCTTTGCGCGGCCAGTTTCTCGGCCAGGCGCCTGGCGTTGCCGGTCTGGCTGCCGTACACGATGGTCAGCGTCGGCGACGCCGTGGCGCCCGCCACGGGCTGGGCGATGGCCTGGACCGGGCGCCCCCCCGTCGCCTGGCCGCGGGCCAGCCCCGCGGCATAGCCCGACAGCCACCACAGCCCGGCGCCATCGAGGCCGTCGGTCAGCTGGTTCAGCAGGCCGGCCTGCTGGTCGGTCAGGGGCGCGGGGGCAGGGGAGGCGGGCATTGCAGCGGCTCTCGGGCGATTTCCTGAGCACGAGACTAGGGATGGGCCCGGGCGACGGGAAAGGATGCATCGTTATGCGGTTATGCCTTTCCCGAACTTCCGGGGGGCGGGGCCGCGCCCGATACTGCGGCGGCGCAACATCGCGCCCCCATGCCGAGTGCCATGGAACTCCCCCCCGAGCTTCTCTACTACATCGCCATCGGTGTCGCCGCACAGCTCGTCGATGGCGCGCTGGGGATGGCGTATGGCGTCACCGCCTCGAGCCTGCTGCTGGGGCTGGGGGTGCCGCCGGCGGTGACCAGCGCCACCGTGCACGCCGCGGAGTGTTTCACCACGGGGGCGTCGGCGGCTTCCCACCATGCCTTCGGCAACATCGACAAGCGCCTGTTCCGGCGCCTGCTGTTGCCGGGCATCGTGGGTGCCGGCGCCGGTGCCTACCTGCTGGCCAGCCTGCCGGGCGAGGCCATGCGTCCCTGGGTCGCCGCGTACCTGATGCTCATGGGCGCGGTGATCATCATCAAGGCCTTCAGGGCATTCCCCTCGCGCGAGGTGACCACCCACATGGCCCCGCTGGGCTTCTTCGGCGCGCTGGTGGATGCGATGGGCGGCGGGGGCTGGGGACCGATCGTCGCCAGCAACCTGCTGGCCCGCGGCAACGAGTTCCGCCTCACGGTCGGCACGGTCAATGCCGTGGAGTTCTTCGTGACCCTCACCGCGTCGCTCGTGTTCCTGCTGACCCTTGGCCTGGAGCACTGGGACGTCATCCTCGGCCTGGCCCTGGGGGGCGTGGTCGCGGCGCCATTCGGCGCCTGGCTGGTCAAGCGGGTCCGGCCCAGGCCGATGCTCGTCTGCGTGGGCCTGGTGGTCATCGGCCTGAGCCTGCGCACCCTGCTGAAGCATCTGGGCGTGATTTGAGCGACGATGCAAGCACCACGCGCGGGTTCCACACCCTTCACCTTTTCCTCAAGCGTTGCCTGAAATGTCATTAGCAGAGCTGTCCCATCTCGATCGCCTCGAGGCCGAAAGCATCCACGTCCTTCGCGAGGTCGCCGCCGAGTTCCAGAACCCGGTGATGCTCTATTCCGTCGGCAAGGACAGCTCGGTCCTGCTGCACTTGCTGGTGAAGGCGTTCGCCCCGGCGCGCCCGCCCATCCCGCTCCTGCACGTCGACACCGGCTGGAAATTCCGCGAGATGATCGCCTTCCGCGATCGGCGCGCCGCCGAGACGGGCGTGGAGCTGCGCACCCACACCAACCCCGAAGGCCTGGCCCAGGGGATCGGTCCCTTCACGCACGGGGCGACCGTCCATACCGACGTGATGAAGACGCAGGGGCTCAAGCAGGCCCTGGGCCTGTGGAACTTCGACGCCGCGATCGGCGGTGCGCGCCGCGACGAGGAGAAATCGCGCGCGAAGGAGCGCATCTTCAGTTTCCGCAGCGCCCAGCATCGCTGGGATCCCAAGGCCCAGCGCCCCGAGCTGTGGGACGTCTACAACACCCGGGTCAACAAGGGCGAGAGCGTGCGCGTGTTCCCGCTCTCCAACTGGACCGAGCTCGACGTCTGGCTCTACATCTATCGCGAGAAGATCCCGGTGCCGGACCTCTATTTCGCCGCCGAGCGCCCGGTGGTCGAGCGCGACGGCGCGCTGATCATGGTCGACGACGAGCGCCTGCCCCTGGGCGAGGGCGAGGTGCCGCAGTCGCGCAAGGTGCGCTTCCGCACGCTCGGCTGCTATCCGCTGACCGGGGCGATCGAGTCGGAAGCCGACACGCTGGAGAAGATCATCGCCGAGATGCTGGTCTCGACCACGTCGGAACGCCAGGGCCGGGTGATCGACCACGACCCGAGCGCGTCGATGGAGAAGAAGAAGCAGGAGGGGTATTTCTGATGGGCGTCCACGATACCGGCACCCAGGACGCCGCGGCCGCGGTCGCCGCCTACCTGGAGCAGCACGAGAAGAAGGGCCTGCTGCGCTTCATCACCTGCGGCAGCGTCGACGACGGCAAGAGCACGCTCATCGGTCGCCTGCTGCACGACACCAGGCGCCTGTTCGACGACCAGCTCGCGGCGCTGGAATCCGACAGCCGGCGCCACGGCACCCAGAACGGCGAGATCGATTTCGCGTTGCTGGTCGATGGCCTGTCCGCCGAGCGCGAACAGGGCATCACCATCGACGTCGCCTACCGCTTCTTCAGTACCGAGAGGCGCAAGTTCATCGTCGCCGACTGCCCGGGCCACGAGCAGTACACCCGCAACATGGCGACCGGCGCGTCGACGGCCGACGTCGCCGTGGTGCTCGTGGACGCCCGCAAGGGCCTGCTCACGCAGACCCACCGGCACAGCTATATCGTCTCGCTGCTCGGGATCCGCCACGTGCTGCTGGCGGTCAACAAGATGGACCTTGTCGATTACGACCAGGGCGTTTTCGAGGCGATCGTCGAGGGCTATCGCGCGCTCGCCGCGGACCTGGGGATCGAACACGTACACGCCGTGCCGCTCTCGGCGCTCAAGGGCGACAACCTGATCGGTCGCTCCGCCGCCATGCCCTGGTATGAGGGCCCGAGTGCGCTGGAATACCTGGAGACCGTCGATGTCGCGCGGACGGGCAGGGACATCGGGTTCAGGATGCCGGTGCAGTGGGTCAGCCGGCCCCACCAGGATTTCCGGGGCTTCGCGGGGACGGTGTGCGCCGGCGAGGTGCGCCCCGGGGACGCCGTGGTCGTGCTGCCCTCGGGCCGGCGCTCGCAGGTGGCGCGCATCGTCACCTCCGATGGTGACCTGGACCGCGCCGTGGCCGGCCAGGCCGTCACGCTGACCCTGGACGACGAGCTCGACATCAGCCGTGGCGATGTCATCGCCAGTGCCGGCCAGCCCCCCGAGGTGTCGGACCAGTTCGCCGCCCACGTGCTCTGGATGGGCGAGCAGGCGCTGCTGCCGGGTCGCCCCTATTGGCTCAAGATCGGTACCCGGCAGGTCAGTGCCACCGTCACCGAGATCAAGCACAAGGTCGACGTCAACACGCGCGACGAGCTCGCGGCCAAGCACCTGGGGCTCAACGAGGTCGGGCTGTGCAACCTGCACCTGGACCGGCCCATTCCCTTCGAGGCCTACGCCGACAACCGCACGCTGGGCGGATTCATCCTGATCGACCGGATCAGCAATGCCACGGTGGCGGCGGGCACGTTCGATTTCGCCCTCCGGCGTGCGGCCAACATCCACTGGCAGCATGTCGACGTCGACAAGACGGCCCGTGCGGCGAGCAAGGGCCAGGTTGCACGTTGCGTCTGGTTCACGGGCCTGTCGGGCTCGGGCAAGTCGACGATCGCCAACCTCGTCGACAAGCGCCTGCATGCCCTTGGACACCATGCCTTCGTGCTCGACGGCGACAACGTGCGCCACGGCCTCAACAAGGACCTGGGCTTCACCGACGAAGACCGCGTCGAGAACATCCGGCGCGTGGCCGAAGTGTCGCGGCTGATGACGGATGCGGGCCTGATCGTCCTGGTGAGCTTCATCTCGCCATTCCGCGCCGAACGCCGCCTGGCCCGCGAGCTTTTCGAAGAGGGCGAGTTCATCGAGGTCCATGTCGACACGCCGCTGGAGGTGGCCGAGCAGCGCGACGTCAAGGGCCTCTACGCCAAGGCACGCGCGGGCAAGATCCCCAACTTCACCGGCATCGACTCGCCCTACGAGGCGCCGGAAGCCGCGGAGCTGACGCTCGACACGGTGGCTGAGGATGCCGAGGCGCTGGCCCAGCGCGTGATCGACCGGCTGCTGGGCTGAGGCCCGTTCGAGCACTGGATGGCAAAAGGGCCGGATCCCTGGATCCGGCCCTTTTGCGTTCGAGACAGCGCCGCTCAGCAGCAGCCGTGGTCGCCGTGGCGGGTGCCGCTGTCGGGCGCCGCCGCGGCGCCGCGGGTCTCGCCGCGCTCGCTCGCCAGGTGGTGCTCGGCGATGACGCGCGCCACGCAGGCGGTGACCCGCTTGCCCATCGGGATGTGCAGGAATTCGTTGGGGCCGTGGGCGTTCGAGTGCGGGCCCAGGACGCCGGTGATCATGAACTGCGCGCCCGGGAACTTCTCGCCGAGCATGCCCATGAACGGGATCGAGCCGCCTTCGCCCATGTACATCGCCGGGGCGTCGTAGAACGCCTGGCTGGCATCGTCGATCGCCTTGAACAGCCAGGGCGACATCGCCGGGGCGTTCCAGCCGGTCGAGGCCTTCTCCAGGTTCAGGCTGACCTCGGCGCCATTGGGAGCGTCCGACAACAGGGCGGACTGCAGCATTTCGCCGGCCTTGGCGCCGTCCAGCGTCGGCGGCAGTCGTAGCGAGAGCTTCACGGCCGTGTGCGGACGCAGGACGTTGCCGGCAGAGTCGAGCGTGGGCATGCCGCCGATGCCGGTCAGCGAAAGGGCGGGTCGCCAGGTGCGGTTGAGCACCAGCTCGGTCAGGTCGTCGTCCATCGGCGACAGGCCATCCACCAGCGGGAACTTGTCGTAGATGGCGGTGCCCAGCACCTCGGCGGCCTGGCGAGCCTGCTCCAGCCGTTCGGCGGGGATGTCCACGTGGAGGCCGTCGAGGGTGATGCGCCCGGTCTTCTCGTCCTCGATGCGCGAGAGCAGCTGGCGCAGCAGGCGGAAGCTGGACGGCACGATGCCCGAGGCATCGCCGGAGTGCACGCCCTCGTCGAGGACCTTGACGCTCAGGTTGCCCCCGGCCAGCCCCCGCAGCGACGTGGTGCACCACAACTGGTCGTAGTTGCCACAGCCCGAGTCCAGGCAGACCACCAGCGACGGCTTGCCGATACGGTCCGCGAGGTGGTCGACGTAGGCCGGCAGGTCGTAGCTCCCCGATTCTTCGCAGGCTTCGATGATGACCACGCAACGCGCGTGTGGCAGGCCCTGCGCCTGCAGCGCCATGATCGCGGTCAGCGAGCCGAAGATCGCGTAGCCGTCGTCCGCGCCACCCCGGCCATAGAGCTTGTCGTCGCGCAGCACCGGCTTCCACGGGCCGAGGTCGTCGTCCCAGCCGGTCATCTCCGGCTGCTTGTCGAGATGGCCGTACAGCAGGATCGAATCATCGTTGCTGCCGCCGTTGCTGGCGGGGATGTCGATGTAGATCAGGGGCGTGCGTCCTTCCAGCCGGACCACCTCGAGCTGCATGCCCGGGATGTCCTGCGCGCGCGCCCAGGTCTCCATCAAGCGCACCGCGTCATCCATGTACCCGTGCTTCACCCAGTCGGCGTCGAACATCGGCGACTTGTTCGGAATGCGGATGTACTCGATGAGCTGGGGCACGATTTCGTCATCCCATTTTCCGGCGACGAATCGTTCGACCTGGCGGGTATCCATGGGGGGGCCTCGGTACTGAAAAAAAGATGTCCCATATTAACGCCTGCCATGTGTAGGACTTTTCCTACGCCACATCGCGTTCATTTCCGATCCAAGCCGGCCGGTTTGCCGATACCGCCCCTTCAGGGACGACGCGACACTGGGTCATCGCCGATGACAGGCCCGGGCCCATCATCATGAACCGTACGGAGTGGGACATGAGTCCGTTCAAGCCGATACTGAAGTCCGTCGCGTTCGCACTGCTCATGGTGTGGGCGGTCCTGACGGGAATCGTGCTGGCGGCGGAACGGGTCGACATCAATACGGCCGACGCGGATCGGCTCGATCGCGTGCTGACCAACGTCGGCCCGGCGCGCGCAGCGGCGATCATCGAGTACCGGCGCCTGAACGGACCGTTCCGCAGCGCGGAGGAGCTGGCCCTGGTCCGTGGGATCGGTCTCAAGACCGTGGAGAAGAACCGGGACCGGATCGAAGTGGGGACACCCCGGGCGCATCGACCCGCGAGCGCGTCCGGGGCCCTGCCGAGGATCGTGCCGGTTACGCCCTGATCGGGCGGGACGCGGCTGCGGGATGCCACAGGTACCACCTTCGCAGGGACGCGGGGATGGTGGATGTCAGGGCAGGGAGCCCGGAGGAGTCAGGCGGAGCGCCTGGACATGGATGTACACCGCCCGGCGTGGACGGACCCACGATCGGGCGGCCCGGCAGGCGCTGCGCAGGACGTGCAGCGCCGCCGGTCGCGCCGATACACTGTCGCGCATGGGGCATGACACCGAGACCAACGACGACCACGTGCTGCGCGTCGTGCCGGCCAACGAATACCGCCGCGTGCGGTGGAAGAACGGGTGTGGCTGGACGCGCGAGGCGGCCCAGGGGCGCCTGGCCCCGGGTCCCGGGGTGCATGCCCTGGCTGCGGAAAGCGTGCCGGGTAACAGCCCGTGTGATGGCGACGGCGATCACGACGGCAGGGGTGCCGGCGACGCCTGGGACTGGCGCCTGTCGATCGCCGAGATCGACGAGGACGCGGCGTACTCCAGCTTCCCGGGCGTCGATCGCGAGCAGATGCTGCTTTCCGGCAATGGCCTGCGCCTGCGCCTGGGCGAGCATGTCGAGACCCTCATGCCACCGCACGACCGGCATGTCTTCCCCGGCGAGGCGCCCGTGTTCGCGGAACTGGTTGATGGGCGCGTCCAGGCCATCAACCTCATGTGGCGGCGCGGGCGCGTGGCGCTGCAAAGCTGGTTCCGGCCCCTGGTCGGGCCGATGCTGGTTTTCACCGATCCCGCCGAGACCTGGGTGCTCCATCTCGTCTCCGGCCATGCCCGCCTGGACCGGACGCATGCGCTTCCGCGACTGGAGGCCGGCGACACGGTGGTCCTGCAGGGATTGGGGCAGCGTCGGCGCTGCATGATCGAAGGCGCGGGCAGCGTGCTGCTGGCGCGGATCGCGCCGACAGCGGCGGACGGCGAAATGGGTGCGATGTCGTCGGCGATGCCTCAGTAGATGTCGCGCCGGTAGCGTCCGGCTTCGACCAGTGCGTCGACTTCGGCGTCGCCCAGAACCTCGCGCAGCGCAGTGTCGACCCCGGGGGCCATGCCCTCCAGGCTGCCGCAGACATGGATGGACGCGCCGTCGGCGACCCAGCGTGCCAGGCGAGCCGCTTGCTGTCGCACCGCGTCCTGCACGTACTTCAGCGGCCCGGGGTCGCGCGAGAACACCAGGTCGAGGTGCGCGAGTCCGCCGGCCGCCGACCAGGCCGCCAGCTCGTCTCGGAAATACAGGTCGTGCGCGCGGGTGCGCTCGCCGAACAGCAACCAGTTGCGATGATGGCCGCGCTCGATCCGCGTCATCAGCAACGCGCGCAGCCCGGCCAGCCCGGTGCCGTTGCCGACCAGCACCAGGGGGCGGTCGTCGGTGGGGGCATGGAAGGCGCTGTTGCGGCGGATGCGCAGGTCGATACGGGCGCCCGGGGGCGCGTGCCGGGTCAGCCAACCGCTGCCACTGCCCAGGCGGCCGTCCGCGTGCCGTACCTGGCGGATGAGGAGGACGAGCGATCCCTCGGCGGGCGTGGATGCGATGGAATATTCACGATGCGGCAGCGCCTGCAGTGCGTCGACCACCGCCTGCGCATCGGGCCACGCACCGTCCTTCGGCAGCGCGGGCAGGCGCGATGCCGCCAGGGCGTCGCGAAGGCAGATGCGGGTGTCACCGAATCGAACCGGCTGTTCGCCGTCCAGGCCAGTGTCCAGCAACCAGGCATCGACATCGGCCGCCGCGTGGCGCGGACCCACTTCGGCGATGTCGCCCGCCACCCAGTCCAGGTCCGCCGCGTCATCGGGGCGTAGCGACACCGTGTACACGGGGCCACCGGGACTGCCGGGGTTGAGGTGGCGCCGCTCCGAGAGGCGCCACGGTTGGTAGGCGGGCGCGTTCCAGTCCGGTATGCCGGTATGACCGCCCAGCTGGCCGAGGTGCTGTTGCCACGCACGCAAGGCCCCCGGGTCGCCGTTGTCGACTTCGATCAGGTCGAACAGCGGATGCGCGTGGCTGTGGCGGAGCCACGCATCCAGCGCATGCCCGAACGCGCAGTACGCGCGATATTCGCGATCGCCCAGGGCGAGCACGCCGTACTGCAGGGAGCCGAGCGAGGCAGGCGACTGCATCGCGCGGCGCACGAACGCGAGCGCGGTGTCGGGCGCGTCGCCTTCACCGGTCGTGCTCGCGATGAACAGGACGCGTCGCGCCTGGGCGAGCCGCTCGACATCCAGGCCGCCAAGGCCCGCCACGCGTACCGACTGTCCGGCGGCCTGCAGCGCCTGTGCGCTCAGGTGGGCGAGGGCTTCGGCATGCCCGGTCTGGCTGGCGTGGACGACCCACCAGTCAGCTGCAGCGTCGGCGGCGGGAACCGCGGGTGCCACGGTGGCACGGCGACGCTGCAGCAAAACCAGGCCGGTGAAGCCGGCCCAAAGCAAGGCGACCGCCGCCGCCGCCCCTGCGCGCGCACTGCCGGGTGCGCGCCATTGAAGGGGCTCGACCTGCCAGCCGGCCAGGGCGATGCACAAGACCAGCAGGCCCAGCATGACGAGGGCCTGGCCCAGCGTCGCGGCTTCCAGCCGCGGTCGCGCGGGTGCGGTGCTCATGGCGCGGACAGCTGGCGTGCGAAGGCCGGCGTCATGCGCTGGCGGAAGCCGTCGCCCTCGTGGACGAAGAACAGCACGGCGAGGTCATGCTCCAGCGCGTAGCGCCAGCCTTCGTCCGGGCCCAGCACGCTCATCGCCGTCGCCAGGGCGTCGGCCTGCATGCAGTCGCGGTGCAGGACGGTGACCGAGGCGAGCGCATGCGCGACCGGGCGCGCGGTGCGCGGGTCGATGGTGTGCGAGTAGCGTTGCCCGGCGTCATCGAAGAAATGCCGGTAGTCGCCCGAGGTTGCCATGGCCAGGTCCTCGAGCGCGACGACGATGGCGTCGCCACGCTGCATGGCATCCTGCGGGTCGGGGTGCTCGACGGCGACATGCCACGGGCGTCCCGCCGGGTGGCGGCCGCGTGCGCGCAGTTCGCCGCCCACCTCGACCAGCCAGGAGGTGCTGCCGCTGGCTTCGAGATACCCGGCCACGCGATCGACGGCGTGCCCTTTCGCGATCGACGAAAGGTCTAGGTACAAGCCACCGGGCTGGATGGCAATCCGGCGTTCCGGGTCGAGTGCCAGGCGCTGCCAGCCGGTGCGCGCCCGGGCCGCGGCGGTCGCCGCTTCGGTGGGCGCCGCCAGGCGTTCGCCGTCCGGACCAAAGCCCCACAGGTTGACCAGCGGGCCAACCGTCGGGTCATAGGCCCCGCCGGTGCCGGCCGCCAGGTCGAGGGCCGCCTGCAGCACCCGGAAGAAGCCCTCCGGCAGCACCTGCGCGGTGCCGGCCGGCGCGGCATTGAAGCGGCTGATGTCGGAGTCGGCCTCCCAGGTGCTCATCTCCGCCACGACCTCGTCCAGCCGCCGCTGGATGCCCGCCCGCAACTCCGACGCGTCACGGTCGGAAGCGACGGTCACCTGCCAGGTGGTGCCCATGGTCTGGCCCGCCAGGTGCTGGACCGGTGCCGCCGGGACGGCCAGAGGCCACAGCAGGAACGCCAGCACCAGGGCGAGGCCGGGACGCACGACGGACGCGCCTTAGAGCGGCAGGACTTCGAAGGTCGCGACGTAACTGGCGCGACGCTCGCCGGCGCCCGGCAGGGAGGTCTTGTCATCGCTGTGGCTGGTTTCCATCCAGTACATGCCGGCGCCCGGCCAGGTCACGCTGAACTTGCCGTCCGCGCCACTCGTCAGGGTGATGGTGTCCTGCTGGTCGCGGTAGCGGGTGGCGCCGGGCACGATCTCGATCTCCAGTCCCGCCGCCGGCTCGCCGTCGAGCAGCAGCTGGAACTGCGCGGCTTCGCCCGCGTAGAGGTCATTGGGGTGAGTGACCGGCGCAAGCTCGAGGCCCTGGCCGGTGGGCTTGAACACCGAGGTCGTGGGGGCGCCAACGGTCACGAAGGTCTCCACCCGGCCCGCGCTCTCGGAGGCCCGCACCTGGGTCGCGCCCGCGGGGATGGCGGTCTTGAAGTCCGCGGCATTGCCGCGCCAGCGCTTGTTCTCGCCGTCGAGGACGTAGCTGGCGAACATGCCCTGGTTGACCATCGCCACGCGGTAGGTGCCTTCCTGCGCCAGTTCCAGGTCGAACACGCTGCGCAGCTTGCCGGTCGAGGCGTTCTGCGGCGCCACGCGGCTGCCATCGGGCGCGGTGACCTGCAGGCGCTCGAGCGCGAGCGGCACGTGGTTGAAGTAGAACAGGTCGTTGGACACGGCAGCGTCCACCGTCATCCAGGCACCCTTCTCGGAGAACACCGTCTGCGAGGGCTGCAGCCAGGCCTTGTGGGCGAGCGCGGTGGGGGCGATGCCGAGGGTGAGCGCGGCGGCGAAGGCGATGTGGCGGAGTTTCATCGGTGTCTCCTGCGGGAAGCGGGGGCTTGAAGGGCGGGCCTGGACCGGAGCGGTCAGGGCTTGAGGGAGAGCGTCACGGCGCCGAGTTCGCTGGAGCCGGAGGCCTGCTTCCGGGCGGGCGCCCGGACCGGCCAGCTGAAGGGGATGCTCACGACTTCGCGGCCGCCGACCTCGCGCGCGGCCTCCACCACCAGGGTGTAGTCGCCCGGTGCGAGGTCGGCGAGCGGCGCCTGGCCGCCCTTGAAGCTGAGCTGGTGCTGGCCGACGGGACGGGTCGCGCCGCTGACGCCGTCGATCGGCATCTGCAGCGTGCGTCCGCTCCGCCGCCACCACTGGCGCATGTCCTTCAGCCACTTGGTGCCTTCGCCGTCGCGCATGTCGACGTCGTACCAGACGGCCAGGTTGGCGGCCACGCTGTTGTCGGCACGCTCGACCCACACCGCGACGTAGGGCCTGTGGTACTCGGCCACGTTCAGGCGCGGGATCTCCAGGCGGATGTCCATGTCGGCGGCCGTGGCGGTCGTGGCGACGAGCGGGGCGAGCAGCAGCAACAGCAGGGCGGTGCGGGACGGCTTCATCGGGGGCTCCGTTGGATGGGCGGATGCGTCAGTGCATGAACAGGATGACCACGAGCGCCGGAACGGCCAGGCCCGCGGCCACCAGCGGCCAGGTCGACCCGCGCTGGCGCGCATGGAGGTGGAGCAGCCACAGCCCGGTCAGCGCGAACAGCAGGCAGGCGATGGCGAAGATGTCGATGAACCAGCGCCAGACCGCGCCGGTGTTGCGGCCCTTGTGCAGGTCGTTGAGCCACGCGATGGTGCCGCGCGTGGTCAGCTCGTATTCCACGCTGCCGGCCTCGCGGTCGATCGCCAGCCACGCGTCCCCGCCCGGACGCGGCAGCGACACATAGACCTCGCCGTCGGACCATTCCGCCGCGCGTTCGTCGACGCGGACGTCCAGCTCCGCGTCCAGCCAGCGACGGAGGCTGGCGGGGAGCGGTGCGTCGCCAGCGATCTCGCCCTCCAGCGTCCTGAGGACGCTGGCCGGCAGTTCGCCGGTGACGCTGTGCACCCTGGGTTCGGCCTCGATCTGCGCGGCGTGGTTGAGCGTGATGCCGGTGACCGTGAACAGCAGCAGGACGACCAGGCTGACCGCCGCGCTGATCCAGTGCCACTGGTGCAGGGTGCGCAGCCAATAGCCGCGACGCTGCTGTGCGGTGGCCGGTCCGGTCGGGCGGGATGCGGTCAAGCGTGGGATTCCGTCGGGCGCGGTCGGGCGGGCCGCCTATTACAACAAAAATGAGAATTAGTCGCAATTGCGAATCATGCGCAACCGCGCGCGGCGCTCAGGTTTCGCTCCAGCGCCTGAGCAGGTTGTGGTAGACGCTGGTCAGCCGCAGCACGTCCTCGCGGGCGGCGCCGGCCGCCGTGAGCGACTGGATGGAGGCGTCCATTTCGAACAGCAGCCGGCGCTGGCCGTCGTCGCGCACCAGGCTCTGCACCCAGAAGAACGATGCCAGGCGCTCGCCCCGGGTGACCGGTTCCACCCGGTGCAGGCTGCTGGACGGATAGACCACCAGGTCGCCGGCGGGCAGTTTCACTTCGTGCTCGCCATACGTGTCGTGGATCACCAGGGCGCCGCCGTCGTAGCTGTCCGGATCGCTCAGGAACAGGGTGCAGGACACGTCGCTGCGCAGGTGCATGGCCGGCATGCCGGGCGGGCTCGCCAGGCCCATCACCGCACCGTCGACGTGGAAGCCGTACTGGGCACCGCCGCGGTAGCAGTTGAAACGCGGCGGCAGGGTCCGCGCCGGCAGTGCCGCGGCGAAATACAGGGGATTGCGCGCCAGTGCCGCCAGGACCTGTTCGCCGAGGGCCTGCCGCAGCGGCGCGTCGTCGGGCAGTTGCAGGTTCTGTTTGACCTGGGCCCCCTGCGCGCCAACGGTCGCGCGACCATCGGTCCAGTCGGCGGCGCGAAGCGCATCGCGCATCGCCGTGACTTCTTCCGGCCGCAGGACGTCGGGGATGTGCATCAGCATGGCAGGCTCTCCGGAAATGACGACGCCTCCCACGGGGGGAGGCGCCGGGCGTCCGTTCCTCGGCTTGCGCCTCAGAAGCGGTAGTTGACCGTCAGCAGCGCCGAGCGCGGCTGCCCCGGGGTGTAACGGTAGCCGCTCTTGTTGATCGCGGCGACATACTCTTCGTCGAACAGGTTGTAGACGTTGAGGCGCAGGTTCCACTGCTCGCTGAAGGCGTAGCTGGCGACCGCGTCGAACACCCAGTAGTCCTCGGCGTAGGCCGGCGTGCCCACCGCGCCGTCGGTGCCGCGCTTGAGCTCGCCGGAGTAGCGCGCACCGCCGCCGATGGTCAGGCCCGAGTCGAACGCGTAGGTCGTCCAGGCGGTAAAGGCGCGATCCGGGATGTAGGTGAGCTCGCTGGAACCGTCGACGGCCACGCCGGGGCCCTCGATGACTTCGGTGTCCATGGTGGTGAAGCCGGCCGACACCGCCCAGTCGTCGGTGATCTGGCCGACCGCGCTCAGCTCGATGCCGCGCACGCGCTTTTCGCCGTTCTGGTAGTACTGCTGGTCGGTCGGGTCCTGCACGATCTCGTTCTCGATCGTGGTGTCGTAGAGCGCCGCGGTCAGCAGCAGGGCGTCGCCGGCGAGGGTCCACTTGGCGCCCACTTCGGCGGTCTTCGCCTTCTGCGGGTCGAACGCCGGGTTGTTGGCGCTGTTGGCCGAATTGCTCAGCTCCAGGCTGCCGCCGCCCGGGGGCTGCTGCGAGATGGCGTAGTTGGCGTAGAAGCTGGAGTCGGCGGTCGGCTTGTACAGCGCACCCAGCTTCCAGTTGAACAGGGTGTCGGAGCTCTCGGCGTCGACATTGGGCACCACGGTGCCCACCGGCAGGCCGTTGCAGTCCGGGCCACGGCGGCCGCCGCAGGCAGCGGAGTTGCTGAACTCGGTGTCGTAGCGGTCGATGCGCAGGCCGCCGTTGAGCTGCCAGCGCTCGCCGAACTTGAC
Organism: Marilutibacter aestuarii; assembly: GCF_006546775.1. GTDB lineage: Bacteria > Pseudomonadota > Gammaproteobacteria > Xanthomonadales > Xanthomonadaceae > Marilutibacter > Marilutibacter aestuarii. Next base: position 18,987 of record NZ_VICE01000048.1, on the reverse strand, counting down.
GGTGTCGAACAGGTAGGCCGAAACCGTGTCGGTGCGACCCTCGCCGTCGGCGCCGGTGCGGCCCCAGCGCAGGCCGGCCACGTCCGGATCCGGCGCATAGAGGTTCGCGTCGGGCCAGGTGCTGCCGTCGAGGGCGCCCATGCCGGTGATGTCGAGTTCCTCGCGGGTGACCTCGACGCCGGCGGTGAAGTCGTGCGTCACCTCGCCGCTGCCGAACGAGCCGGTCAGGCTGGTCTGGTTGGTCGCGATGGCGTTGCGGTTGTCCTTGAAGGTCGGCAGGTTGCGGGTGATCGTCCAGCCCGACGGGTCGGACAGGTCCGGCGTGGTGAGGTTGCCGGCGCCGCCCATGAACGCGGTGAGCATGTATTCCTGGTGCGAGCGGCCCCAGCGCGTGGTGTTGCGCAGGATCATCGCGTTGTCGAACTGGTGCTCGACATGCAGGCTCAGCATGTCCGCGGTGACGTCGTCGTAGTCCGAGAGCGTGCCGTAGTAGTTGTCGCGGTCGACCTTGGGCGCGTCGCCGATCCCGGGACGCGTGGGGTCGGGCGAGGTGTAGCCGGGCAGGCCGATCGTGGACACGCCACCGTCGGGGATGTTGTCCTGCTGCACGTGAAGCAGGTCGAAGAAGACGCGGGTGGCGCCGTCCAGGCCGAAACCGAACGATGTCGCCACGCCCCAGCGGTTGTTCTCGACCACGTCGCGGCCGGGCACGTCGCTGTCCTGCGCCATGAGGTTGACGCGGAAGGCGTTGCCCTCGCCGAAGGTCTGGTTCCAGTCGGCGGTGGCGCGCTTCTGGTCGTCGGTGCCCAGCGAGAGCGACGCGGAGCCCGCGTCGCGCAGGTAGGCGTGCTTGGTGACCAGGTTCACCGAGCCGGTGGGGGAGCTGCGGCCGGTGTCGGTGCCGGCGGGGCCCTTGGTCACCTCGATCTGCTCGACGTTGAAGATGTCGCGGGTGATCGAGCCGACGTCGCGCACGCCATCGACGAAGATGCTGCTGGAGCTGTCGAAGCCGCGCATGTAGATCGCGTCGCCCGTGGTCGTATTGCCGTTCTCGCCCACGTAGAAGGTGCCGACGCCCGGGCTGTTGCGCAGGGCTTCGGTCAGCGAGGTGGCGCCCTGTTCGGTGAACAGGTCGTTGCTGATCACGTTGATGGTCTGGGTGGTGTCGACCAGCGGCTGCGTGAACTTGGGCGAGGAGAGCTCCTCGTTGAGGTAGCGCTTGACCCGCTGCCCATGCACTTCCAGGTTCTCCAGGGTCTTGGTGTCGGCGTCGGCGGCGACCTCGCCGGCGGCGTGCGCGGCGATCGGCGCGCCCAGCGCCAGGCCGGTCAGCAGCGAGGCGGCGCCCAGCGAGCGGGCCGTGGAGGGACGGGGGTGCTTGCGACTCTTGATGTAGGACATTTCAAATCCATTGACGTGCGAGCGCCCGGCGCGGAGCCGGGCAGGGGAAGGCGTTCGGGATCGGGGCTGGCCGGCTGCGCGGGGCAGGCGCTGGCATCCCTGTTCAGGGCGACATTAGAACGCAATCAAGAATGATTCGCAATAGCTTTATCGACAACTGCATGTCGAAAGGCGCCCGGGCCGGATGCGGCCCCGACCCGGTCAGCGGTCGTCGCGGGTCCAGACCGCGCCGTCGGCGACGCGGGTGGGGAACTTGCGCACCGGCGTGTACGCGGGCGGATTGAGGCAGCGGCCGTCGCGCACATCGAAGCGGGAGCCGTGCAGCACGCACTCTATGGTCGCCGCCTCGCCGTCGAAGGGGCCGGCCGAGAGCTCGAAGTCCTCGTGCGAACACATGTCCTCGAGCGCGTAGTAGTCGCCGTCGTAGTTGCACACGAGGATCGGCGTGTCGCCGTCCCAGGCGACGGTGGATTCGCCAGGCAGCAGCTCCGAGGTGGCGCAGACACGGATCCAGTCGCTCATCAGGACGTCCAGGGGGCGGTGGGTGCGGGCAGGATGGCGGTGTGCCGGGCGCTTGTCACCCCCGCGAGGGGGGCAGGGTCGGAACGGGTGCTCAGAACGCCTTCTCGAGGACCTCGAAGCGCAGGTCGGCGCGCAGCGGGATGCCGAAGCGCTCGTCGCCGTAGGGGAAGGGCTTCTTGACCCCGGTGCGGCGGTACCCGCGGCGTTCGTACCACGCGATCAGCTCCTCGCGCACGTCGATGACGGTCATGCGCATCGCCGGCAGCCCCAGGGTCTCGCGCGCGACGCGCTCGGCCTCGGCCAGCACCACGCTGCCCAGGCCGCCGCCCTGTCGGGTGGGAGCAACGGAGAACATGCCGAAGTAGCCGGCGCCATCGACGTCGGCGACATGTGCGCAGGCTTCCATCGTACCGTCCACCTCGGCCACGAGGACGTGGCTGCGCTCGCGCTGGATGTCGGCGTGCAGGACCAGGGGGTCGATGCGCTGGCCTTCCAGCAGGTCGGCCTCGGTCGTCCAGCCGGCGCGGCTGGCGGTGCCGCGGTAGCAGGAGGTGACGAGGGCGACGAGTGCGGGGATGTCCGCCTCGGTGGCGAAGCGGAATCGCGGGGCGAGCGATGCGTTCATGCGAGCAGCTTGCGGACTTTTTCGATGGCGGCGACGAAGGCATCCACCTCGTCGTGGGTGTTGTAGAAGGCCAGCGACGCGCGGCAGGTGGCGGCGACCCCGAAATGCTGCATCAGCGGATGCGCGCAGTGGTGGCCGGAGCGGATCGCCATGCCCTCGAGGTCGAGCAGGGTGGCCAGGTCGTGCGCGTGCGCGCCCTCGACCAGGAAGCTGATCACCGCGGCCTTCTCGGCCGGCGCACCGAAGATGCGCAGGCCTTCGACCCCCGAGAGCGCTTCGGTGGCATGGGCGAGCAGGGCCTGCTCGCGCGCCTCGATGTTCGCCATGCCCAGCGCCGACAGGTAGTCGATCGCGGCACCGAGGCCGACGAAGCCGGCGATGTTGGGCGTGCCGGCCTCGAACTTGTGCGGGGCGTCGTTGAAGACGGTGCCTTCGAAGCGCACCTCCTTGATCATCTCGCCGCCACCGAGGAAGGGCGGCATCGCCTCGAGGTGCTCGCGACGTGCCCATAGGGCGCCGGTGCCGGTGGGGCCGCTCATCTTGTGCCCGGTGATGGCATAGAAATCGCAACCGATCGCGGCGATGTCCAGGGGCCGGTGCGGCGCGGCCTGCGAGCCGTCGACCAGGGTCGCGATGCCGCGCCGGCGCGCTTCCCGGCAGATCTCGCGGACCGGGTTCACCGTGCCCAGCACGTTGGACACGTGGGTCAGCGCGAGCAGCTTCACTTCGGGCGTCAGCAGGCGGTACAGGCCGTCCAGGTCGAGGTCGCCGCGTGCATCGAGTTCGGCGACCCTGATCGTCGCGCCGGTGCGCCCGGCGACCAGCTGCCAGGGCACGATGTTGGCATGGTGCTCCATCCGGGTGAGCACGATCACGTCGCCGGGCTTCAAGCGGGGCAGCGCCCAGGAATACGCGACGAGGTTGATGGCGAACGTGGTGCCGCTGCACAGCACCAGTTCGTCCGCGCGCACGTTGAGGAACTTCGCCAGCTTGCCGCGCGCGCCCTCGTAGGCCTCCGTCGCCTCGGTGCCCAGGGCATGCACGGCGCGGCTGACGTTGGCGTTGTGGCGACGGTAGAAGTCGTCGGTGGCCTCGATGACCGCCGAAGGCTTCTGCCCGGTGTTGGCGGAGTCGAAGTAGACCAGCGGCTTGCCGTGGACCTCGCGTTCCAGCACCGGGAAGTCGCGGCGCACCGCGGCCCAGTCGACGGCGGGGGTGCCGGGGACGGTCGAGGCGCTCATGACCCGGCGCCCTCCAAGCGTGCCAGTGCCGCATCGAGGCGATCCGCCAGCACGTCACGCAGGGACGCCTCCTCGATCACCGCGACGGTCTCGCGGCAGAACGCGGCGGTCAGCAGGGATCGCGCCTGCTCCGCGGGGATGCCACGGCTGCGCAGGTAGAACAACGCGGTCGGGTCCAGCTGGCCGACGGTCGCGCCGTGCGCCGCCTGCACTTCGTCGGCGTGGATCTCCAGCACCGGTTGGCTGTCGATCTCCGCGCCCTCGGTCAGCAGCAGGTTCTTGTTCGACAGCGTCGCCTCGGTACCATCGGCGCCCTCGCGGATCAGGATGCCGCCGTGGAAGGCCGCGCGGGAGCGTCCCGCGCCCAGGCCGCGCCAGATCAGTTCGCAGCGGCTGTCGCGACCGGCGTGGTCGATGCCCAGGCGCGTGTCCAGGTGGCGCCGGCCGCTGGCCAGCAGCACGCCATTGGCATGGGCGCTGGCGCCCTCGCCCTGCAGCGCGATGTTGAGTTCGTGGCGCGAGAGCGACGCGCCCAGTTCCAGGTCGAGGCGCCGGTATTGGGCGCCGCGCGCGAGGACCGCATCGGTACGGGCCATGACGGTCGCGCCCTCGTCCTCGTCCTGCACGCGGGCATGCACGAGCGAGGCGTCCGCGCCCAGGTGCGCGTGCAAGAGGTGGTTGGACAGGTGCCGGTGCGCCACGTCGCCCAGGTGGTGCTCGACCACGATCAGCCGCGCGCCCTCACGGAGCTCGACGAGATGGCGGAGGTGGCAGGCCCGGTCGCCGTCCTCGGCCGTGCCGATGAACACCAGGTGCACGGGCGCCTCGACCGTGGTGCCGGCCTCGACCCGCAGCACGCCACCCTCGACGGCGAGCGCGGCGTTGAACCGGGCGAAGATTTCGTCGTCGCGATCGAAGCGGCGTGCCAGGAAGTTCGCGTCGCGCGGATCGTCCCCGGCCAGCACGCGTGAGAGCGGGACCAGCGACGCGCCCTGCGGCAATCCATCGAGGTCGCTGTGCCGGGCATCGAAGACGCCATTGACGAAGACCATGCGCGGCGCGGGCACCCGTTCGATCGCGGTCGCGTCGAAGGCATGCGCGCGGGCGTCGGGCGCGCGGAAGGCGCGACGCTCCAGTGCGCGCAATGGCGTGTACTTCCAGGCCTCGACGCGCGCATGCGGCATGCCTGCCCCGAGGGCGGCGTCGAGCGCGGCGCGTCGGCTCTCGCCCAGCCCCGCGGCCTCGCGGTTGGCAAGCGCTTCGAAGCTGTCGCGGAAGGAATCGAGGAGCGCTCCCATGTCAGGCCGACGCCTCCGGGGCGATCCTGTCCTTGATCCATGCATAGCCGTGCTGCTCGAGTTCCAGCGCCAGTTCCGGGCCGCCGGTCTCGACGATGCGGCCATCGGCCAGCACGTGTACGACATCGGGCTTGATGTAGTCGAGCAGGCGCTGGTAGTGGGTGATCACGAGGAAGGCGCGTTCCGGCGAACGCAGCGCATTGACGCCCTCGGCGACGGTCTTCAAAGCATCGATGTCCAGGCCCGAATCGGTCTCGTCGAGGATCGCGAGCTTCGGTTCGAGCAGGGCCAGCTGGAAGATCTCGTTGCGCTTCTTCTCGCCGCCCGAGAAGCCCTCGTTGACGCCACGATGGAGCAGTTCGTCCTTCAGGTGGAGGACGGCCAGCTTCTCACGCACGCGCTTGAGGAACTGCATCGAATCCAGTTCCTCCTCGCCGCGCGCCTTGCGCTGGGCGTTCAGCGCGGTGCGCAGGAAGTAGGTGTTGTTCACGCCCGGGATCTCCACCGGATACTGGAACGCCAGGAAGACGCCGCTGGCGGCGCGTTCCTCGGGCTCCAGCGCGAGCAGGTCCTGGCCATTGAAATCGACCGTGCCCGCGGTGATCTCGTAGCCTTCCCGGCCGGCGATAATGTTGCCCAGCGTCGACTTGCCGGCGCCGTTCGGCCCCATGATGGCGTGTACCTGGCCCGGCTTCAGTTCGAGCGTCAGGCCCTTGAGGATTTCGCGTCCGCCAATCGAGGCGTGGAGATTTTCGATCTTGAGCATGTGGAGGTGTTCCAAAGTGTCCGGGTGGCGTCAGTGGGGCGCGTCCAGCCACGCTTCCCGCAGGTAGCGGGTACGTTCGCGGGTGAACCTGGCGCGGAGAAGGGCTGTACGGGTGAAATAGCTGGATCCGTATCGGGTGTGGGCCTCGCCTTCGGCCAGCGGGAATCGTGCGTCGACGTCGGCATCGCGCAGTCGTATCCAGATACGTTGCGCGTGCTTGAACTTCCCGATGGCAAGCGGGTCGGACGCCAGGTGGTCAAGTATCGCCCCGTAGACGGCATCGAGCTCGTCGTCCGCGTCGATCTGTTCGACGTACGCGCACGCCATGATCTGCATCTGGTTGCCCTGCGGGTCGCACTCGGAGGCCCATTCCGCCCGACCCGCGAGGGCCGGCGCGACCCAGAGGAGCATCAGCACGAGCGCGACGCACCTCATCCCACGGCACCTTCCAGCGATACTTCGAGCAGCTTCTTGGCCTCCACCGCGAATTCCATCGGCAGCTCGCGGAACACGCTCTTGCAGAAGCCGTCGACGATCATCGAGACCGCGTCCTCCTCGCCGATGCCGCGGCTGCGGCAGTAGAACAGCTGGTCATCGCTGATCTTGGACGTGGTGGCCTCGTGCTCGACGGTCGCGTCGGGGTGCTTGACCTCGATGTAGGGGAAGGTGTGCGCGCCGCTCTTCTTGCCGATCAGCAGGCTGTCGCACTGGGTGTGGTTGCGCGCGCCGGCGGCGCCGCGGTCGACCCTGACCAGACCGCGGTAGGTGTTCTGCCCGTGGCCGGCGCTGATGCCCTTGCTGATGATCTTGCTCTTGGTGCGCGCGCCGACGTGGATCATCTTGGTGCCGGTGTCGGCCTGCTGGCGATGGTGGGTGAGCGCGACGGAGTAGAACTCGCCGACCGAATCGTCGCCCAGCAGCACGCAGGAGGGGTACTTCCAGGTGATCGCCGACCCGGTCTCGACCTGGGTCCAGCTGACCTTGCTGCGTGCGCCCCGGCATTCGGCGCGCTTGGTCACGAAGTTGTAGATGCCGCCCTTGCCGTTCTCGTCGCCGGGATACCAGTTCTGCACGGTGGAGTACTTGATCTCGGCATCCTCGAGCGCGACCAGCTCGACCACCGCGGCGTGCAGCTGGTTCTCGTCGCGCATCGGCGCGGTGCAGCCCTCCAGGTAGGACACGTAGGCCTGGTCCTCGCAGATGATCAGGGTGCGCTCGAACTGGCCGGTGTGGCCTGCGTTGATGCGGAAGTAGGTGCTCAGCTCCATCGGGCAACGCACCCCCCTGGGGATGAAGACGAAGCTGCCGTCGGAGAACACCGCCGAATTCAGCGCGGCGAAGAAGTTGTCGCCGGTGGGCACGACGCTGCCCAGGTACTGGCGCACCAGGTCGGGGTGTTCCTTGATGGCCTCGGACATGGAGCAGAAGATCACGCCCTTCTCGGCCAGCTCCTTGCGGAAGGTGGTGCCGACCGACACCGAGTCGAACACGGCGTCGACCGCCACGCCGGCCAGGCGCGCGCGTTCGTGCAGCGGCACGCCAAGCTTCTCGTAGGTGTCGAGCAGCTCCTGCGGCACTTCGTCCAGCGAGGCGTACTTGGGGCCCTTGGGCGCGGAGTAGTAGCTCAGCGCCTGGAAGTCGATCGCGGCGATCTTCAGCTTGGCCCATTGCGGCACCGGCATCGTCAGCCAGTGGCGGTAGGCCTCCAGGCGCCATTCGGTCATCCACTCGGGCTCGTCCTTCTTGGCCGAAAGCGCGCGGATGATGTCCTCGTCCAGGCCCGGGGGGAGGCTGTCGGATTCGATGTCGGTGATGAAGCCCGCGTCGTACTTGCGGCCCAGCTGCGCATGGATGTCGCGGTTGGTGTCCGGGAGGACGGGGGCGTCGGTGATCTCGGTGGCCATGGGGCTGCCTACTGTCTCAAGCGTTGGCGAGGCGCACGTCGATGCGCCTCGGGTCGGGTGGGGGCGAGGCCGGTCCGGCCGCCGTGGGCGGGGCCAGCATCTGCGCCAGGGTCACGCTGCGCAGCGCGGCGACGACCACGTCGTTGATGTGGCGCCAGTTGGCGCGCACGCCGCACTGGGCCTCGATGCTGCAATGGCTGCCGTGCACGCTGCACTCGGTCATGCCGAGCGGTCCTTCCATGGCCTCGACCACTTCGATCAGGCCGATGCCGTCGGCCGGTCGCGCCAGGCGGTAGCCGCCATTGGCGCCGCGGAAGCCTTCGACCAGGCCGGCCTGCGCCAGCGGCTTGAGGACCTTGGACACCGTGGGCGTTTCCAGGCCCGCGCGGTCGGCGAGCTCGGAGGCGCTGAGCACGTCGTCGGGGCACGCCGCGAGGACGGTCAGGACGACCGTCGCGTAATCGGTGAGTTTGGTGACGCGGAGCATCGTGGGGGCGCTCGTGAATCAGTACCGGAATTGTACGGATTCAGGCCGCCCGCGCCAAGTATGCGAACGCGTTGGTTCAGCCAGGGAGGCGGGCGCTGGACGCCGCCTCCGCGACGTTCAGCGCCCGCCGGGACTGGACGCGACGGCCGGGCCGTCCTGGGGCGCCACAGGCAGGACCAGTTGCATGTAGGGCGGCGGGGGCTGTTGCCCGGGCGGCAGGTAGGCCGGGGCGGGGCCGCCGGCGGGGCCCAGCGACTTCACGAAGCGGTAGATGGCGCGGCGGTCGTCCTCGGCCATGGTCCGCAGGAGGAAGTCCGGCATGATCGGGCGCGTGCGCAGGTTGGCGGTGTAGGCGAGCCAGGCGGCCTCGTCCATCCCGTCCACGCGCATGCGCAGGTTGCTGGCATAAGTGGTGCCCCACGGGCCGTTGTAGCCCAGCGGCGAGCCGGTCAGCCACTCGGCCGGGTCGACCTCCCCCTGCCGCTCGGCGTAGCCCGCGGTGTGGCAATCGTTGCAGCCGGACATGCGCACGAGGTATTCGCCGCGCGCGAGCAGGGCCTCGTCGCCATGCGAGGTGGCGGCCGTCGCCGGGGCGTTCGCGCCGGGGGGAGCGGCGTCGGCGGTTGCGTCGGGTGGGGTCGGCTGGCAGGCGGCGAGCGCGATGAAAAGGCAGGGCAGGGAGAGGGCGATCGGGTTGGAGCGGTGGCGCATGTCGGCGATCCGGGAGTGGGCCTGGATTCCACAACGCCGGCCGGTGCCCGCGACGGCCATGGGGTTGGCCGTCGACGGGTGTTCCGGGTCAGAATGCAGGCAAGCCAACCTGGACACCCCCATGCCGAGCAAGATCGTCGCCCGCCGTTCCCAAATCCATGGCAATGGCGTTTTCGCCAAGGCCCCCATCAAGAAGGGCGAGCGCGTCGTCGAGTACAAGGGCAAGCGGCGCACCCACGAGGAAGTCGATGCCGGCGACACCGGCGACGTCGACTCCGGCCACACCTTCCTCTTCACCCTCAACGACGAATACGTCATCGACGCCAACGAGTCGGGCAACGTCGCGCGCTGGATCAACCACAGCTGCAAGCCCAATTGCGAGGCGATCCTGACCGAGCACGAGGGCGACGACCGCCGACGCGACCAGGTGTTCATCGAGGCCATCCGCGACATCGAGCCGGGCGAGGAACTGTCCTACAACTACGGCATCACCCTGGCCGAGAAGCACACCCGCGAGCTCAAGGAGATCTGGGCCTGCCGCTGCGGCGCGAAGAAGTGCACGGGCACGATGCTGCAGCCGAAGAAGAAGAAAAAGAAGAAAAAGAAGTGAATCGGGAATAGGGAAAGGGGAATGGGCAAGGCATGGAGCGGGTCGCAGGCGCCATTCCCCATTCCCCATTCCCCATTCCCTAAAGTGCGATGGCGCCGTCACGCGGGATCGGCATACTGGGCGCTCCCCCCCGACAGGAGCCCGACATGAGTTCGATTGAAGGCAAGGTGGCGGTCGTGACCGGCGCCGCCAGCGGCATCGGCAAGGAGATCGCCCATGAGCTGTCGCGCGCTGGCGCGGCGGTGGTGATCGCCGACCTCAACCTCGAGGGCGCCCGGGCCGTTGCCGATGCGATCGTGGGCGAAGGCCGCCGCGCCATGGCGGTCGCGATGGACGTCACCGACGAAGCCGCGGTCGAGGCGGGCATCGCGCGCGCGGTGGAAACCCTGGGCCCGATCGACATCCTGGTCTCCAACGCGGGCATCCAGATCGTCAACCCGATCGAGGCCTACCGTTTCGACGACTGGCGCAAGATGCTCGCCATCCACCTCGACGGTGCCTTCCTGACCACGCGTGCGGTGCTGCCGCACATGTACGCCGAGGGGGCGGATGGCAAGGCGCGCGGCGGCACGGTGGTGTACATGGGCTCGGTGCATTCGCACCAGGCCTCCAAGCTGAAGTCGGCCTACGTGACCGCCAAGCACGGCCTGCTCGGCCTCTCGCGCACCCTGGCCAAGGAAGGCGGCGAGCGGGGCGTCCGCAGCCACGTGGTCTGCCCGGGCTTCGTACGCACGCCCCTGGTCGACAAGCAGATCCCCGAACAGTCGCGCGAACTGGGCATCAGCGAAGAGGAGGTCATCCGCAACGTCATGCTGGGGCAGACGGTGGACGGCATCTTCACCACCGTCGAGGACGTCGCGCAGACGGTGCGCTTCCTGTGCGAATTCCCCAGCGCCGCGCTGACCGGGCAAAGCATCATCGTCAGCCACGGCTGGCACATGCAGTAGCGACGGCTGCCGCCATGTCCGCCGCCGCCCCGTTCCCCGAGAACATCGCCCTGGTCCTGCAGGGCGGCGGAGCGCTGGGGGCCTACCAGGCCGGGGTATACCAGGGCCTGCACGAAGCCGGCGTGGCTCCGGGCTGGCTGGCGGGCATTTCCATCGGCGCGTTCAACACCGCGATCATCGCGGGCAGCGCGCCGGAGCGACGGGTCGAGGCGCTGCGCACGTTCTGGGAGACCATCTCCCAGCCCTACCTGTTGCCGGCGACCACGCTGGGCCAGGAGGCGCGCCTGGAGGGCCTGGGCGAGCATGCGCGCGCCTGGCTCGATACCTGGGAGGCCTGGCGTGCGCTGGCGGAGGGCCAGCGTGGCTTCTTCCATCCGCGCGGTTGGGACGCCGGGCTGACCGGGCAATCCCCGTTCGACGCCGCCGGCCCCCAGTCGGCGAGCTGGTACGACACCCGGCCGATGATCGAGACGCTGGAGCGGATGGTGGACTTCGACCGCCTCAACGACGGCGGCATCCGCGTGTCGGTGGGGGCGGTGAACGTCGCCACCGGCAACCTGGAGTACTTCGACAACACGCGCATGCGCCTGGACGCCCGCCACATCCTGGCGTCGGGCGCACTGCCGCCGGCCTTCCCCGCCGTCGAGATCGACGGCGCCTTCTACTGGGACGGGGGGCTGGTCTCGAACACGCCGCTTTCCTACGTCCTGTCCGATCCGCGCCGGGCGGATACCCTGGTCTTCCAGGTCGACCTGTGGAGCGCACGGGGCGAGTTGCCGCAGAACCTGCTGGACGTGGCGGAACGGCAGAAGGAGATCCAGTATTCCAGCCGGACGCGGATGGTGACCACGGTGCAGCGCGTCGACCAGCACTACCGGCGCCTGCTGCGCGAACTGCTCGAAGCCATCCCGGCCGAGGCGCGCGAGTCCAATCCCTGGGCGCGGCACGCCGCGGACCTCGCCTGCGGCAATCGCATCTCGGTGATCCAGCTGATCTACCGGGAGCGGGCGCGGATCGGCCACTTCAAGGACTACCAGTTCGGCCGCGTGGCCCTGCGCGAGCACTGGACGTCCGGCCTGGTCGACGTCAACCGGGCGCTCGCCCACCCCGAATGGCTGCGACTGCCGACCGGCGAAGATGCCTTCGCCAGCCACGACGCCACCGCGATGGACGCCGATTGAGCATCCCGCGGGGCGGCCGGATCGCGGCCCGCATCCCCGGCCATTGGACTTCGATGCAGGCAGCGCCGGAAGGGTTGCCATGACTTGTGCCAGTCGGCGCCCGGGGCACGACACCGGTAGTCTGCGCGGCATTCCCCGACCGTTGATCCCATGCGCCCCCTCCAGACCCTCGTCCTGCCCTTGATCTTCCTGTTGCCCGTCCTGCAGGCGCATGCCATCGAAGTGGACGGCCGCATCGATCCCGACGAATGGGCCGGTGCCACGCGGGTGACGGACTTCCGCAAGGTGCAGCCATTGAGCCTGGCGCCGGGGTCGCTGCCGACCGAGGCCTGGGTACTGGCGACCCCCGAGGGCCTGGCGGTCGGCTTCCGCAACACGCAGCCGCAATCGGTCACCTGGACCCGCCAGCGCGTGCAGCGCGACTTCAGCGCCCAGGTGGACCGGGTCAACCTGATGGTCGACTTCGATGGCGACGGCCGCACCGGCTACAACTTCACGGTGGCCTCCACCGGCGGCATCACCGACGCGGTGATCACCAACGAGAACCAGTTCAACGACGACTGGGACGGCAACTGGCGCCATGCCGTCTCCGAGGAGGCGGACGCGTGGTCGGTGGAGATGCTGATCCCGTGGTACATCGCGCCGATGCGCGCCGGCGAGGACGGCATGCGGACGCTCAAACTGCAGCTCGATCGCGTGGTCGGTTCCACCGGCGAACGCATGGCCTGGCCGGGCGCGAGTTTCGAGCGCCCGCGCTACCTGTCGGAGTTCGCGCCGCTGGAGCTGCCGCAGTACAGCCAGTCGCTGCTCGCGGTGACGCCCTACGCCTCCGGCCTGTACGACAACATCGGTGGCGAAAGCGACTTCGAAGCCGGCTTCGACCTGTTCTGGAAGCCCAACGGCCAGTTCCAGCTGACGGCGACGGTCAATCCCGATTTCGGCCAGGTCGAGAGCGACGACTTGGTGATCAACTTCGGCGCCACCGAAACCTTCATCAGCGACAAGCGCCCGTTCTTCACCGAGAACCAGGGCATCTTCGAGTTCACCACGCCGTCCGACTACAGCCAGCTGCTCTACACCCGCCGCGTCGGCGGCCCGGCCGACGACGGCGACGGGGCCGGCGACATCGACGCCGCGGTGAAGCTCAATGGCAGCCTCGGCGCGACCAAGTACGGGCTGTTCCTCGCCGACGAGGCCGACGAGGCCGGCCGCAGCTTCGGCGCCCTGCGCGTGGTGCGCGACTTCGACACCCAGAACCTGGGCGCGATGCTGACCCGGGTCGAGCGTCCCTGGCTCGACCGCGAGGCCACCGTGCTCGGTGTCGACCACGACTGGCGCCCGGGCGAGCGCCTGATCGTGCAGACGCGGCTGATCGGCAGCCAGATCGATCAGTCGGGCGACACCCGCCGCGACAACGGCGCGACGGTGTTCGCCAACTACGAGATGGACGGCGGCTGGCGCCAGCAATGGCTGGCGATGCACTTCGGCAACGACCTGCAGATCAACGATTTCGGTTACCTGTCGCGCAACAGCCTCAATTACGCCCACTGGGAGCTGCGACGCCGCTTCACCGGCCTGCCGGAGGCGTCGCGATACGCCTCGAAGGAGTGGCGCGGGCGCATCAGCGGCACCGACAACGACCACGGCGACCGCCTGCAGCGGCAGTTCCGCCTGAGCCGGCAAGGGCAACTGCGCGACGGCAGCGCCGAGTACGCGCAGGTCAACATCAACTCGTCGGGCTACGAGGACCTGTTGACGCGCGGCAACGGCATCCTGCGCGTGCCGGCGAACTTCAACGCGTATTACGAGTACGACCGCCCACGCAAGGGCAACTGGGCCTGGGAGCTGGACGTCAACATGTTCAGCGGCGGGCTGTCGGGGAACGACGAAGTCGGCTACGACTTCAGCCTGGAGCCGCGCTATTTCTTCAGCGATGCCTTCGCCGTCTACGCGGGGATGTTCTACCAGCACCGGCCCGACTGGCTGGTCTGGCAGCAGGACAACCTGATCGGCTCCTTCGACCAGGAGCGCCTGCAGTTCAGCGCAGGACTGGACTGGACCATCGACGGCCGCCAGGAACTGCGGGTGAAGCTGCAGGCGATCGGCCTGGACGCGGAACTGCGGCAGGCCTATCGCGTGCAGCCCGGTGGCGAGGCGGTGGCCAGCAATGATCCCGTCGACGACTTCAACGTGCGCAACCTCGGCTTCCAGGTCCGCTATCGCTACGAACTGGCCCCGCTCTCCTACCTGTACGTGGTCTACGGCCGCGGCGGCTACGAGCAGGCGCCCTACTCGGACGGGACCTGGCCGCTGCTGGAAGACAGCTTCGGCCTGCACGACGACGAGCAGTTGCTGGTCAAGCTGTCCTACCGCTTCGAACTCTGAGCGGGCGAGGCGTCCTCATCGGGGGGCCAGGCTTCCGGCACGAGCACGCCGAAGTCGTGGTCGCGGACGGTCTTGCGGTTGAGGCGCAGCAGGGCCTTGTCCCGGCTGACCAGCCAGCGCGCGCCGCAGGCCCGGGTCAGTTCGAGGAACTTCTGGTCGTCGGGGTCGCGGCAACGCGGCAGCGGCGATGCGTCGATGGCCCCCGTGGCGTCGCCCTGGTGCGGCCGGGCGAGCGCATCGAACGCGCGCATCAGACTCGCCTGGCGGGGCGGGCCCAGCGCGAGCAGCGGGTAGTCGAGCACCCGGCGCCATTCCTCGCGGCATCCGGCGTCGGTGAACGCCACCAGCCGGTCTTCGGCGAGGGCGGCGCGGATCGCGGCGATGCGCGGGTCCTCGAACACCAGCAGGTCCAGCCAGGCGTTGGTGTCGAGGACGATCCCGGGCACGCCGGTGGCGGGTGGCCTCATGCGGCGCGTCCGGCGACCGCTGGCAGCCGCGGGCGGCTCATCGCGTGGGCGCGTCGTCGGAAACGAGCGTCCGGCGCTGGACTTCCACGGCGGGCCAATCGCGCTTGCGCGCGTCTGTGAAGGCCCACCACGGTCGCGCATCGTCGTTCTCGGCGAAGGCGACGGCGGCCATGAAGGTGTCCAGCACGCAAGGATCCTGGCGCAGGCCGGTCAGCCTGCACAGTTGCAGGTAGAGCCCGGTGGGGTCCTTGCCCCGGAGCTCGGAAGGGGCGTCGATCCCGAGTGCGCGCAGGTCGCCGGCCATCGCCGGCCCGATGTTGGGGATGTCGACGAGGCGGCGGGCCTGGGCGAGCGTGCGTGCCTTGGCCATGGTTCAGCTCCTGGGTTAAGGGTCGGGGGGAGGCGCGCTGGCAGGGCCAGGGTCGACCTCGGCAGGGGAGGGCAGTCTACTCGTCGTCGTGCCGCGGCTTGTAGGCCTCGACCAGCTTCTGCTGCACCTGCGGGGGCACCGGCTCGTAGTGGCTGAAGTCCAGCGAGTAGCGGCCGCGCCCCGCGGTGACCGACTTCAGTTCGGCGGCGTAGCCTTCCAGCTCCGACAGCGGCACCTGCGCCTTGACCACGATCTCGCCGCCGCGCAGTGCGTCGGTGCCGTGGATGCGCGCGCGCTTGGCGGCCAGGCCCCCGCTGATGTCGCCCATGTGCTGCTCCGGCGCGTTGACCTCCAGGTCGACGATCGGCTCCAGGACCTGCGGCCGGGCCTTCCCGACCGCGTCGAGGAAGGCCTTGCGGCCCGCTGCGACGAAGGCCACCTCCTTGCTGTCGACCGGATGGTGCTTGCCGTCGTAGACGATCACCCGTACGTCCTGCATCGGATAGCCGGCCAGCGCGCCGCCGTCGAGCACCTGGCGCACGCCCTTCTCTACCGCCGGCAGGAACTGGCCGGGAATCGTGCCGCCCTTGACCTGGTCGACGAACTCGAAACCCTCGCCCCGCGGCAGCGGCTCCACCCGCAGGAACACCTCGCCGAACTGGCCGGCACCGCCGGTCTGCTTCTTGTGGCGGTGGTGGCCTTCGGCGCGGGCGCCGATGGTCTCGCGATACGCGATGCGCGGCGGGCGCGATTTCACGTCCACCCCATGGCGTTCGCGCAGCCGATCGAGGTTGACCCGCAGGTGCAGGTCGGACAGGCCGCGGACGACGGTCTCGTTGGTCTCGCTCTCGTGCTCGACGACGAAGCAGGGGTCCTCTTCGGCCAGCTTGTGCAGGGCCGAAGCGAGCTTCTGCTCCTGGCCCTTGCGGGTCGCCTCGACGGCCAGGCCGAACATGGGCCGCGGGAAATCCAGCGGCGCGAGGTGGATGTGGTCCTCGTCGTGGCTGTCGTGCAGGACCGCGTCGAAGTGCAGCTCCTCGACCTTGGCGACCGCCGCGATGTCGCCGGGGACGGCCTGGTCGACTTCGGCGTGGTCCTTGCCGGAGAGCTTGAACAGGTGGCCGACCTTGAACGGCTTCTTGCCATCGTCGATGAACAGCTGGCTGTCGCGGCGGACCGTGCCCTGGTAGACGCGGAACACCGCGAGCTTGCCGACGAAGGGGTCGTTGACGATCCTGAAGACGTCGGCGATGACGTGCGCGTCGGGGTCGGGGCGGGCCTCGAGCGGCGCCGCGTCGGTCCCGGTGCCCTTCGCGAAGGGCGGCGGGTTGGCCTCGCCCGGGTGCGGGAACAGGCGCTCGGCGACATCGAGCAGATCGGCCACGCCGACGCCGCTGCGCGCCGAGCAGAACAGGACCGGAACCAGGTGCCCTTCGCGCAGGCATTGTTCGAAGGCGTCATGCAGCTCCTCGCCGGACAGGCCGTCCTCGCCGAGATCCAGGTAGTGCTCCATCACCGTCTCGTTGACCTCCACGACCTGGTCGATGATCTTCTGGTGCCAGTCGGCCACCGGGCCCAGGTCGCTGTCGCCATTGGCCGTGGCGAAGCAGTCGACCACCGCGCGACCGCCGTCGGCGGGGAGGTTGAGCGGCAGGCACACCGGGCCGAAGGCTTCGCGCAGTTCTTCCAGCACACGCCCGCAGTCGGCGCCCTCGTGGTCGATCTTGTTGACGACGATCGCACGGCACAGCTTGCGCCCGCGCGCGTACTCCATCATCCGCCGGGTCCCGTACTCGACCCCGTGGTCGGCGTCCACGACCACCAGCACGGTCTCCACCGCCGCCAGCGCCGCCAGCGCCGGGCCGCGGAAGTCCGGGTAGCCGGGGGTATCGATCAGGTTGACGTGGACGCGCCGACCGGACGCCGCCTTGTGGTCGATCGACGCGATCGCGGCGTCCAGCGAGTGGCCGCGCGCCTTCTCCATCGGGTCGAAATCCGAGACCGTGTTGCCGCGTTCGACGCTGCCTGCCGTCTGGAGGGTGCCGCCGGCGTGCAGCAGGGCTTCGAAGAGGGTGGTCTTGCCGGCGGCGGGGTGGCCTGCCAGGGCCACGTTGCGGATGTCCTGCGTGCTGTACGACATGGGCCGTGTCTCCCGTTCGAGGTGGGAGTCCGGCCATCGACGGCCGGGCTCCTGCGGCAATACCGCAGTTCGGGCGTCATGGCTGTCCGCGTCGGAAGCGCTGCCATCCGAGGGCGGTGGGCGCTCGGCGGGCGGTCATGGCGGGATCCGGCCGAAGCCGGGCCCCAAGGCTCGCGCCAACCGGGTCCCGGGTCAAGGGGGCGCCGGCCCGGTCGCGAAGTCGCCTGTCCCCTCACGTGCCGCCCTCGCCGCGCATGCCACCATGCCGCGGCATCGGGCCGCCGGGCGCCGCCCCCGGCGCGAGCGGATGCAATTCCCCTTCGAATCCCACGGAGACACGAGACATGGCATTCAAGCGATACGCCGACGCGGTCTGGCAGGGCGACCTGCAGGCCGGCGCCGGCACCTTGAGCACCCCCCAGAGCGGCCTGTTCGCCGACCAGGCCTACTCCTTCAAGACCCGCTTCGGCGAGCCCGGTGAGCCCGGGAGTCGCGGCACCAACCCGGAGGAACTGCTGGCCGCGGCCCATGCCGGCTGTTTCAGCATGGCCTTGTCGGCGGTGCTGGGGAAGGAGGGCTTCACGCCCGAGCGCATCCAGACCCGCGCCGAGGTATCGATGGATCCGGGCATGGACCCGGGGCCGACGGTGACCGGCGTGAAGCTGGTGGTCGAAGCCGCCGTCCCGGGCATCGACGCCGCGCGCTTCCAGTCGATCGCCGAGGCAGCCAAGGCCGGGTGCGTGATCTCGCGCGCGCTGTCGGTGCCGGTCAGCCTCGACGCGACCCTGGCGTCCTGAACCCGGCGCGCGTGCGCGTTCCGCGAGCCGGCCATGCGCTGCTGTTGCACGGCGCCGGCGGAGGCGGCTGGGAGTGGGCGATCTGGTCGGGCGTGTTCGAGGCTGCCGGACTGGCGGTGTCCGCGCCCGACCTGGTCCCGGCGGGCGCTGGCCTGGCGGCCACGGGCATCGAGGACTACCGCGCCCAGGCCGAGGCGGCCTTGCGCGTGCTGCCGCGGCCGCGGCTGCTGGTCGGGGCCAGTCTGGGCGGCTTGCTCGCCGCCGCGATCGCACGGGGCGAGGCCGATGCCCTGGTCCTGGTCAATCCGTTGCCACCGGCTCCCTGGGCAGCGGAATTGCCGGCAAGGGACTGGCCGGCCAGGGTGCCTTGGGCACGATTGGCGCGCCTGGACTCGACCCGTCGCGCGATCCCCGACGCCGATCCCGCCAGCGCGCTCTACGCCTTCCGGCGCTGGCGCGACGAGTCCGGACGGGTGTTGCGGCAGGCGCATGAGGGGTTGGACCTGCCTCCGCCCGATTGCCCGGTGCTGTGCGTGGCATCGGGCCAGGACCGTGACGTGCCTCCAGGCGTGACCGATGGGCTCGCGCGTGCCTGGGGCGCGGACCGGATGGCGCTGCCCGGGGCGAGCCACGTCGGACCGCTGCTCGGCCGGGAAGCGGTGGCCTGCGCCGAAGCGGTGCTGGCGTGGTGGCGCCGGTCGGCAGTGGCCGGCCGGCCCCGGGCCCCCGAACTCAGGTCCCCGGCCAGTCCAACTCGCCGCTGAGCACGTCGCAGGCCTGGCCGCCCGACCAGATGTCGCCGGCCTCGTCGATGCGCAGGTGCAGGCGCGCGTCGTAACCCACCTCGCGGCCCTGGCTGGCGACGTAGCGGCCGCCCTCACCCGGGACGGCGCCGTTGTGCCTGAGCCAGGCCGCGAGCGTGGCATTGGCGGCGCCGGAGGCCGCGTCCTCGAAGCGCGCGCCCGCGCCCACGAAGGCGCGCACGACCAGGTCGTGGTCCTGCCCGGCGTCCGCGCGGGAGAAGGCGAACACGCCCATGCTGCCGGTGTCGGCGGCCAGCGCGGCGACCGCGTCCCAGTCAGGCGTGGCCGTGCGCACCGTTGCCTCGTCCGCCAGCTCCACGACCCACCAGCGG